>NZ_JAJOYY010000006.1:0-211277 GCF_022565895.1 Nesterenkonia sp. YGD6
GGAATCCGGGCGGTACGGTGGGACATGGAGACCTCTTAGATCAGTTGGCTGCGTGTGGTAACCACCAACCTAAGAGGTCTCCGTCCTCTTCTCACGTGTCAACAAGGTCGTGGCTGAGTACACCTAGTCGGCGGAGTCCCCGACGCTCATCCTCGCCCCGTAGACGGCGACCTGGGTGCGGCGGTCCATTCCGAGCTTCGCCAGAAGTCCCGAGACGTAGTTCTTCACGGTCTTCTCCTTCAGGCTCAGCCGATCCCCGATCTGCCGGTTGGTGAGCCCTTCAGTGATGAGCTTCAGGATCTGGGTCTCACGAAGGGTGAGATCCATTCGCGCCGTTTCCGCGGCCTGCTCCTGTGCCTGCGCGGTCTTGGCACTGAGGGAAGCGTGGACCCTCCGGGCAAGATCGGGGGTGACAAGGTTCTCCCCTTGGGAGACTCGGAGGATGGACTTGATCAGGTGTCGGCCGTGGATATTCTTGAGCACATACCCAGACGCGCCCGCCACGACAGCCGCGATGCTGGCCGCGTCGTCGTCGTAGGCGGTGAGGATCAGGCACGGGATCTCGGGATGAGCTGAACGGATGCGGCGGCACAGTTCGATGCCACTGCCGTCGGGAAGCTGTACGTCCAGCACCGCAACGTCGGGCAGCGTCGCCGCGACTCGGCCAAGGGAGCCACGCGCGGTGGCAGATTCCCCTACCACTTCCATACCTGGTTCGATATCGATGAGCTGAGCGATGCCACGTCGCACGACCTCGTGATCATCGACGAGGAAGACCCGGATCATGGGAGCCCCGGAGATTTGACGGGTGCCCACCAGAGCGCGCGGGTGCCTCCGGCGCCGCGCGGGGAGAGCGTGAAGTCGCCGCCGTGAGCCCGAGCCCTGGCCCGCAGGTTGTCGGTGCCGCTGCGTCGGGATGTGTCGGAGGAGAGCCCTACGCCGTCGTCATCGACTCTGAGAGTCACGGTGTGGGGAGTCGCGGTGATCTCCACCTCAATCGTTGTGGCGTCGGCGTGCCGTGCGACATTGCAGAGCGTCTCGCGCAGGGCTGCTGCGACGTCGTCAGCCAGGGAACCGACGATGATGAGGTCGATGGTTCCGACGAAGGTGATTCGCGGCTGTGCAGACAACGTGTCGGAGAGCTCCGTGAGGATCCTGAGGAGACGGTGACGGGTGGCCTCAGCGCCGGTGCGTGTCTGCAGGGTGAAGATGGCGGTTCGAATGTCACCTATCGCCGCATCGATCTGTGTCACGTGTGCTTCAATGCTGTCGCTGAGTTGAGGGTGTGCCGACGCCAGCGCCTCCAGCCCCAGCCCGGTGCCGAAGAGTCGCTGGATGACATGGTCGTGGAGATCCTGCGCGATGCGGGCGCGCTCGTCGACGATTTCCAGTCGTTGCCGATCCGCCCGGGCCCAGGCAAGGGCGATAGCGAGACCGGCCTGGGCGGCAAACTCCTCGAGCAGCTCAAGATCATCGTCGGTGAACGGTGATTCGTCGGCTGACCGGGTGGCGCATAGTGCCGCCACGCGGTCACCATCCACGACGAGAGGCACCGCAACCATCGAGGCGCTCGGAATGTCATCGGCGAACGGAACTGGTTCGCCTCCCCCCTCCGGCGTGATGCCGGGCTCCCCATCCATGGCTCGGGCGAGGACGCAATCCATCCAAGGAACTGAGGAACATTCGATCTGTGTGGCACGGTCTCCTCGAGCAGTGTGGACATAGAAATCACGGCCCACTGCTTCAGAGACCACGACGCTGACCAGCTGCGCGCCGGTGAGAGAGACGACGCTCTCTGCAAGCACACCGAAAACTTCGCCGCCCTCCGCCGCCAACAGCTTCGCCGCGACCTCGCTCAGCGCTGCACTGAGTTCCTGAGCGCGACGGGATCGTTCGTAGACGCGTGCGTTGTCGATCGCTGTCGCCGCGGTCGCCGCCAGAGCTTTGACCAGAGCCTCATCATGTGAGGTGAACGCCTTCTCGGAGGGGTTGGTGAGGTAGAGGGCGCCGTAGGTGCTTCCCCGGATCGTGATGGGGACACCGAGAAACGCCTTCATGGCGGGGTGTGCCAGCGGTGCGCCCACGGAACGAGGATCCTCTGTCAGATTCCGCAGCCGGATCGGCGCGCCACCGGTCAGAACAGCACCTAGAACGCCGAGTCCGCGGGGAGGGGATCCCATCTGCTTGACGAGCTCGGGGGACATCCCGACGTGGATGAATCGCTCCATGGTGCCATGGTCATCAACGACCCCGAGGGCTCCGAATCGCGCGTCCACCAGAGTTCGCGCCGATTCTGCAAGGTTGTGGAGGACCTGATCGAGATCAAGATCCCCAGTCACGAGTTGACTTGCTTGGAGCAGGCTCAGCAATCCGTGCTGATCTGTCAGGAAGTGGTTGCTTCGCACCATTTCGGCTCGGCTTGGTGTGGTCACGTCGGGAGCGTAGAGGTCGCGAAAATCTGAAGCTGGAGTCTCCACGTCTGCCCCCGATGGTAGATAGATCTCAGCATATGTCGGATATCACTGGCAGGGGAGCCTTGGTCTCCAAACTCCACGAGCAGACACGGGTGGGTTAGCCGAAACAATCGGTGACAGGTCTGGTCACGCCGCGAGCGCCGTACTGACCTGTCGACAGGTACTCGACACTGTTGGTGGAACGAGTCGTGAATCAGGCCGAGCATCAAGTCTTGGACGGGCGGGCAGCCGAACAGCGGAGGTCAGGATATGAGCTGAACGCCTCGACCATGGGGGCGAGAAGTCACATCAAGGTCAGCTTCCGCTCCCTTGTCGCTGCCCGTCTGTCCCGTGCGCGTGGGCATCGTCGTGGGTCGTGCTGCTCCTTCGTTGGCCGGTGCGGTATGCACCGGTGTCAGCGGACCTCGATGGTGCCCATCATGCCGAGGTCCTCGTGGTCGAGGATGTGGCAGTGGTAGACGGTGCGGCCGTCGAAGTCTTCGAAGGCCACCCGGACCGTCACCTCTCCGAAGGCCGGGATGTTGACCACGTCCTGCCACCGCGGCACGGAGACGTCGCTGCCGCCGTCGATCACGACCTGCATGGGCCACACATGCAGGTGCATCGGGTGGTCCATGGGGCTGGAGTTGGTCAGGATCCACTCCTCCACGGTGCCCACCCGGCCCCGCTGGTCGGTGCGTTCAGCGTCGAACTCGCGCCCGTCGATCGTGAAGGACATCATCTGCCCGGGACCGCGCATCCGGCCCATCCTGCCGCCCATGCCCATGGCGAAGTCAATGGTGCGCCGGGCCGCGACCGGCTCGTCGCGCAGGTCCCGCAGGGCCGGACCCGCGGGCACGGGCCCGGCCTCCCCGGCCGGGTCCCCGGCGACCTCGAGGATGAGCAGGTCGATCGGCTCGTCGTTGCCGGGGCCGTCTCCGGGCGTGGCCCCGCCCATCATGGTGTCCATGCTCCCGCGTTCCAGTGGGGTGGCGCGAAGCGTGGAGGTGCCCTCGCGGGTGTCCACCAGCAGCTCCACGCGGTTGCCGGGGGCCAGTGTCACTTCGGTGACGTCCACCGGCTCGGGCAGCCGGCCGACGTCGCGGGCCAGCAGTCGCAGGTCCTGCCCGTCCAGGGTCAGGCTCAGGTACCGGGAGGGACAGGCGTTGACGACCCGCCACAGCTCCCGCTCCCCGGGGGCTGCGTCGGCCTCAGGTCGGACCTGACCGTTGACCAGCACGGTCTCACCCTCCCGGCCGATCATTCGTTGCCGTGGGGAGACCTCGGCGAGGTTGCCGGAGCCGTCCAGGGTGATGTCGGAGACGACCAGGACGCGCTCACGGGCCACCGGGACGGGATCGGGGTCCTCGACGACGATGGTCCCGTAGAGCCCGGCAGCGATCTGGTCGGCCACGTGCCCGTGTTTGTGCGGGTGGTACCAGTATGTGCCGGGTGGGTGGTCCTGCGGCAGGACGTACTCGTAGTCGAAGGACTCCCCTGATTCGATGCTCACGAAGGGGTTGTCCCCGTTGTTCTCAGGAGACACGTGCAACCCGTGCACGTGCAGGTTCGTCGGGGTCTCCAGACCGTTGGTCATCGCCACCCGGACCGTGTCCCCACCCCGGACCCGAAGGGTGGGTCCGGGCAGCGACCCGTTGAAAGCCTGCACGCTCGCCTCACGCGCCCCGATCCGCACCCGGGCGGGGGCGGCCTCCAAGGCCAGGTCCAGGACCCCGTCCCGGCTGGCCAGCACCTCGGGCTGCACCAGCCCCCGGCCGCCGCCGCGGGTCACGCCGCCGCCGCTGGTCCACCACAGCCCGCCTGCACCCGCGGCCGCAGCGCCGACCCCGACCGCACCCAGGGCCAGCAGCTGCCGTCGTGTCAGCGGGCTCACCGGTCACCATCCTCCAGGGTCCGCAGCCGTTCGCTGAACTCCTCGGTGCTGATCTCCCCGCGCGCGTAGCGCTCCTCGAGGATCTCCCGGGACCGGCGCGGGCGCGCACCGGTCGGCGGAGCCGAACCGCCCTGGCGGCTCCCGTCGCCGGAACTGCCGGTGAGAGCTTTCAGAAGCACAAGCACAAGCACGATCACGATCACGACCGTTCCCACGATCAGCAGGAGCCAGAAGAACCACATCCAGCCCATGCCCCCTCCCATTCCGCTGTCCCACATCATCACGGTCCTCCTTCGTGGCTCGGATTGCTGCTCTCCATCGGCTGCCGCACGAGTGCGACGATGCCAGACGCCGGAGCGGTCAGGAACCCTCCGGCAGCTCTTGAAGCATCCGCTCGATCTCGGCTATCTCCGCCTCCTGGTCCTCGACCACGTGGCGGGCCAGCTCGACGCCCTCCAGATTCTGTCCCTGCGCGACCTGCCGATGAGCCATTTCGACCTGACCCTCGTCATGGACGATCATGTGTTCCAGGTGCAGCCGGGCGGCTTCCGTGCCTTTGAGGGTGGATATGTCCGCCTCGCTCATCATCCCGCTCATCCCGGCCCGGGAGCCATGATCCAGGTCCTCTGTGACACCAGGGTCTGCCCCACATGTGTCGCGCAGGGCATTCGTGCGCTCGGCCCCGGGCATTGATGACCTCCTGGGTGAGCTCGGCAGCTTCGGGACTGGACCGGAGGCACCGGTTCGCTCTACGTCCTGTGGTCGGCGATCTCTGCGATGCTCGCCAGGATGATTCCGGGGGATCCGAGGGCCACGTCGGTGCCGGGGCATTCATCGATTTCGCCGAGCGTATGGCCGGTCATGGGGCGAAGGTGCAGTCCTAAGCGGGGTCAGCGGGTGGGCTCCGCCCGACTCCGAGCCACGAAAACAGAATTCGGGCGGGAGAGCCGTGCCTCCCGCCCGAATGTTGACCCTTGTCTGAAGCCCAGGTTCAGCGTCCGGACAGGGAAAAACCCTCCGAACTGAATATAACTGTAGGTCAGAGGGCTCATCGGAGCCGCCTGCCGGAATCGAACCGGCGACCTATTCATTACATGACTTATATACAGTTCCTGCAGGTCAAACCATCGTAAAGCCCCTGTTCAGGCGAACTCTAGAGAAACCCTCATACCCAGAGGTATCCGTCGATACCTCGAGATTCCCGATCTAGACCGTAGTCTTGCCCGTAGTTAGACCGCCCGGAGTTGTCGAGCGGCGGCACGCATTCCGGACGTGTCTGAGAGGTCGGTGTAGGACGTGGCCGCGTTGTGGCCGAAGAAGGCTGTGCGGACGGCCCCCGGACGGAATCCAGTAGGAGACTGTTCAGCGTCGCGCGCCAGACATGGGAGCGTGCGGTTCTAAGTAGTGCGATGTCGAGTTCTTCAGCAAGTGCAAGGTAGAGGTGAGCGACAGCGGCGGTACCGTTCCTCACGTCCCATTGCAAAGGAGGGTCTTTAGGAGAACCGATGACCCGTCCGCTCTCGCGTACGAATGAGTTTCGTTGTTCTAGCATTCTTGCCGCTACGCGACTGTCCGGTACAGGGACATGGCGACTTCGGTGAGTTTTGGAAATCTCGGCAGTGACTTCCATCTGCATAGTTCCGTCATCGGCTATCTCAAATTCTTTCCAAGTGATGCCAGTAGCCCCACTGATGCGGAGGCTGGTGGCTGCCTGCAAGAGCGTCGGGTCAATTGTTTTCCTGCGCTTGGCGACGCTATCTTTCAGCGTCCACCGTCCGCGCTTAGGGCTTTCGATACCCTCGGACGGGTCGAGGTCAAGGAGATGTTCCAAGACGCGATCGTAATTTTCCCGGCTCAGTGACTTTCCGCCACGCGTGGGAACCCTCTTGGGCCCTAAGTTCAACGACTCGCTCTTGATTGGGTCTGCGCTGACTCGGTTGTCGCGTTTGAGCTGGGAGACTACGTACTTTAACGGAACAGTCCGGGCCTGGTGCGCGGTCTCGAGTCCGTGAAGGTCTGTGATTTGCGTAGAGGTCGGTTTGGCGTAGTTGGGGAGGGCAGGGGACGAACCCGGGTCTCCAAACCGCCGGATGTTTGCTCGGTATTTTGCAGTCTGGAATACTTGAGCGATGAAGCCAAGCTCTATCATCCGCAACACCGCCTATTTGGTGTCCGGCGCTTGGTCTATCGTTACTGCCCTCGCTGGTTTCCAGTTTGAGGACAACTCCAAGAGGCTGTTGAGTGTGCTCCCACTTATCCTCGTCGGCCTGTTCTATATTTGGGATCGCTGGGCGTGGAGATGGAAGGTTTTTCTGCACGCGTCAGCTAGGCCTGATTTGAACGGTACTTGGACTGGTGAACTTAGGTCAGAGTGGCTCGACGCTGACAATAACAAGCACGATAGCGTCACACCCGCCCTTCTTTATGTCCGCCAGAACTTCACCTGGCTATCGCTGACGCTTCAGACCGAATCAAGTACGTCTTACTCTCTGAATCACTCCGTAGAGAAACTCCCATCCGGCGATTTCCGAGTGCACTACAACTACGCGAACAAGCCGTACGTCGCACACAGAGCACGGTTATTGGAGCACCTTGGCTCGGCCCAACTGACTGTACCGAGCGCCCGCGGCAGGCAACTTGACGGCGAGTACTGGACCAACAGGATGAGCCGTGGGGGAATCAAGCTGACTTGGCGGTCATCGAAGCGCGTCAATAGTTTTGGGGCAGTAAGCGATTTGTAGAACGATGAGGCCGACGGGAGAGCTAATGGACTGGGAAAACTGGCTGCGAACGGCGGGCAAGCCACCGAGCGATAGCGAAGAGGCGAGGACCCGTTCGACACGACTGCAAATCGAGAGAGCTCTAGACAATCACGAACCTCTGCGCGGCCGTGCCTACCGGGTCTACGTCAAGGGTTCACACGCGAACAACACGAACGTCCGCCTCAACTACGACGTAGATGTGGCGGTCGAGTACCACGGTTACTTCTATTCTGAGATGTCTTTCGAGCTCGAGGGGAAAGACCACTCACTAGTCGGTGTCGTCGATTCGAGTGACCAGTACACGCGGACGCAATTCAAGAACGACATTTGGGAAGCCTTGACTGGGGAATTCGGCGAGTCGGCAGTTACTGCTGGGAAGATTGCTTATCGGGTCAGAGAGAAGCAAACCACGTTGCCGGCAGACGTTGTCCCTTGTTGGGAGTACCGACGGTACGACGGCTTCCAGAACGGTCAACCCATAGAGCACGTCGGATCGCGGGTGTACCCGTCGAGTGGCGGCTGGAAGACTAACTTTCCAAGAATTCAACAGCAGAAGGGGGTGGCGAAAAACATTGCGACTGGGCGTCGCTACAAATTTGCAGTCAGGGCTCTTAAGAAGCTACAGACCCAGTTAGTCGTTGAGGGCAAGTTGGACTCGGAACTGTCGTCCTACTTCACCGAGTCCCTCGTCTTCAACGTTTCGGACGATGCCTTCGGACACTCCGCCTACCTCGCTGATATGCGAGAGGTCCTTAGGCAAATTTTTAACGAGACTCTGCCCAGTGAGACTGCGAGTAGCTGGACCCATGTTCACGGCCTGATGTACCTCTTTCATGATGGTTTTACGCGCCGAGACGCTCATCGCATGGCAGACGTGGCTTGGAAACACATGGGGTTTGAGTGAAACCCGCGGGCAATAACTGTTGCCAGTAGGCCTCATCCACGGACAACCACCAGGTTGTTCCGTGTGCAGTAATCGATGGCCGCTTCTCTCGACGATTGCGACCATGTCGACTCTTGGGGAGTAGTTCCGAGCGGTTGTGGCATCTTCAGGTCCTCCGAGATGTTTTTAGTGAACCATCCCGGTCTTTGTGATTTCTTTTCTGAAACTTTCAAAGGACTCGAACCGTGGTGCTGGCGCCAGCGGTTTGTGAGTTCCGCAAGTCCGACAGTGCTGAGAAGAATTTGCGAATCGATAGTAGATACCAGTCTTTGCAGAATATCTATTAAATCCTTGACAAGTGTCATAGTTATATTGATTGGGTCGCCGACCTCGAGAACCATCACGGACGTTGATCGAATCGACGTTCGCTCTTGCAGGCTCACGACTTCTTGGGCAGCCGATTTCGAGGCAGCTGAAATACGTTCGTCTGCGTGACCGTCAGAGTGAACTAGCGAATTGCGGATTTCCTTGTAGTAGCGATAGAGCTTGAGAGCGCTTTGGACGTCTGGGTCGGACGGTATCCAATGCCGATGAACCAAGACCGAAGACTCGTAGATCTCGTGCATCACGGAACTGGGGGTTAGTTGCGAGAAGACTTCCGTGTAACCCGATCCGTGACCGACTGAAGGGAACTGGGCGCCACGAGCGCTGTTGGCAATGCCGTAGTCCACTTCGAGGCTTGCGGCCCAAGACTCATAGTGCGATATGACCGTCGTTAGCCACATTCGCGCGAGGTCACGTTCCCGTTCTTCTGCGGTCCTGGTTGCGTACGACCGGAGGTTTTGCCCGGTGGCGCCATCTGGCATGGAGTAGAGCGCTTCGATGACACGATCATTGGCTCCCGCAGCTACTAACGGGTTCACCTGGTCTGCAAGTAAGTTGAAGCCGGCCCGCGCGGTATTAATCAGGTCGAAGGAGTCCGTGATGGCTTGCATGAAGCTTCTCGACTGTCTAAGGAAAGTGTCCACATGCGAGACATTATCACCGTGTTAATTGAACGGCTGGGTCTCAGCCTGCCTGAGTGGCTGTGGTGTAGCAGGGGAATTTAGCCCGAATTCCAAGGCGAAGCTGGCGCTCCTCCAAGTCCATCTTCGTGAGTGGACCTATACGGCAGGGATCTGGGCGCAATAGGGCGGGGCAATCACATAACGAGTTTGAGTATTACCGAGGCCACGTGAATTTCTAAACTAGGGACATCGACCCGGTGGCCCCCTAGATTAGGGCGTATCCAAGGCGTGCCGTCGCCAGGGAGCGGGCGTTGGACTGGCGGACTGTTCAGCTTGCGGACGTGTCAGTGTCGGGTTTCTGGAGGTTTGACCGTAGTCGGCTGTACGAACGGGGTCCAGAATCCTCAAACTCACACTAAACCGCAGTTCAAAGGGTTCAATGGAGCCGGCTGCCGAAATCGAACCGGCGAAAACTATTCTTACATTTCTTACATGTTTTAAGTTCCGGTTATTTGCGGTAGAAATTCCAGTTCAGGCCGTCGTGTAGCGCATTCCCGTATCCAGAGGTATCTGTGAATGCCTGGGAGTTCCCAATCTAGAACGTAGTTAAACCGCCCGGAGTTGTCGAGCGGCGGCACGCATTCCAGACGTGTCAGAAAGGTCTGTGTAGTGCGCGCGGGACGTGGCCGCGTTGTGGCCGAAGAAGGCCGTCCGGACAACCTCGGGGACGGAGTCCAGTAGAAGGCTGTTTAACGTCGCCCGCCATACATGTGATCGTGCGGTCTTCAGTAGTGCGATATCCAGTTGTTCCGCGAGTACCAGGTAGAGATCGGCGACAGCGGCAGTGCAATTGCGTCCATCCCATGCGGCTGCCGGGTCTGCTGGGGAGCCTATGACTCGCTCGTCCTGGTCGTGGGATGAATTTCGTCTTTCGAGGATCCTTGCCGCCACCCTGCCGTCCAGGACTGGGACATGGCGACCCCGGTGAGTTTTCGAGATCGCTGCAGTGACCTCCACTTGCATCGCCCCGTCATCCGAAATCTCAACGTCGCGCCACGTGATGCTTGTAGCTTCGCCGATGCGGAGGCCGGTGGCCGCCTGTAGCAGCGTTAGATCAATGGCGTTCCGCCGCTTGGCAACGCGGTCTGCGAGTTTCCAACGCCCCCGCTTCGGGCTCTCTACCCCCTCGGATGGATCAATGCTCAGGAGATGATCCAGGACGCGGTTGTAGTCCTCGCGGCTAAGTGCTTTTCCTCCCCGTTGCGGGAGCTGCTTGGGTCCAAGGTCTAGGGACTCACCCTTGATTGGGTCTGCAATGATGAGATTGTCGCGCTTGAGCTGCGCCACCACGTACTTCGATAACACGCTTCGTGCTTGGTGTGCGGTCTCCGGTCCGTGAAGTTCTGCGATCTCGCGCAGGGCGTTCTCCATGACTCGGAAGCTGGTTCCCGACGCGATGCTGTGGCCCCGAAGGCTGTCACGGTGGCGGTGAGTTTGGCAGTCGCCGACGAGTTGCTTGAGGACGAGGGAGTATCGCTTCTGGCTGCTCTCACGGAGACGGGCGTTATCGATGGCCGGTTTCGAAACCGCAGCGATGTAATCGACCAATGAGTCTGTGGTCTTCCAGGTGCTGCTCGCGCTGCTGAGGAGTTCGTTCGAAGTCTGCCGCGCGCGCCGTCGGACCTCGCCCTTGCTGGACCCCTGAGTGCGCTTAGTGACCAGCCTGCCGTCCGGGAGTCGAAGACTCCAGTCGAGGAGCCACACACTATCCTTCATCCTCGGCTGGACACGGTCGATCGAGTGTTGTCCTGGTTCCAGTCTCGTCGTGGCCGCGCGCATCTTGCTCATGCTTAGAACGTATTTCTTACTTATGGTGCAAGTCAAGCAAGCGCCTTGTTGCTTGGTCGCCGTGGAACGCTCGCGCAGTGTAGAGGGGACCCACGTTCTGGGATATCTCACGGGAAACCACCGCGGCGCGGCACCGGCCTCCGAACTCCCTTCCCAGGGGCAGCTCCCTGAAGGTCCCGGATGGCGCGCCGCTTGGCCCAGGCCTGTCTAGCCTTGTTGCTGGGTTCACATGAGCCCTGGGACTCGTCACCAGACTTGGAGTTGTATGGTCGAACGACTCGCTACCCAGGAGGGCATTCCGTGCACGATAATCTCCACCTGAAGATCCTCGGCGACCGCCTGCAAAAATTTGGGCCGGACGGCTGCTTCATGTGTGGTGTCGATATCCCCCCGGGCTCCAAGCTCAGAACGGAAGAGCACGTCTTTCCGAAGTGGCTGTTAAGAGATCTCGATTTGTGGAACCGGTCGGTAACTCAGCTGAATGGACGTCTGATTCGCTACCGTCGGCTCGTTGTCCCGTGTTGTCAGCCGTGCAATGGGGTTGACTTGAGTGGCGTCGAGGCCCGCGTGAAAGCGGCCTATTTCGAAGGGTTCGATGCCTTCAAGCAGCTCGATCGTCGTGACCTCTTTATATGGCTGGGAAAGATCTACTACGGCCTCGTCTACCGAGAGAGCCTGGAACCAAGATTCGTTGAGGAACAGAAGGGTGAGCGGCTGGTCCCCAACGAGCATCTTGAGAGCATTGCCTTCCACCACTTTCTTCTCCAGACAGTCGCTGACCGCGTTGCCTGGGCTCCGCCGTCTCCGGGTCCCGCGAGCTTCCATTTTTTTGAGTGCCTTGATAGCGAGATACCAGAATGGCGCTTCGACTATATGGACGATCTTTATGTCCCCATGCTCGGACTCAGGCTGGGTCGCATCGGCATCATTTGTGTACTTCAGGACTGGGGTCGTTCGGAGGGAGCGCAGGAAGGTCACCTTGTGGCCGCGAGAGAGGTGATGTTGCACGCGACCCAATTCCGCGAGGTCTATTCTCGTCTCAGTTATATGACGAAGGCCTTTTGGCGGAATAACGGACACCTTGTTGTCGGAGGTCCTGAACGAGCTACTGTCACCTACGATCCCCAGCCACCCTTCGAGGGGGTAACCGAAACGCGGCACTTGGCAGAGGTCTTGGCGTCCGCTTGGCAGGTTCCGCTCGAGGCGATCTTCGATGGAGACCGGCTTTGTTCCACCATCTTCGATCAATCGGGCGAAATCGCGTCAATGCCCGACAATAGTTCGTTGTTCCCGGCTCCTTTCAGCCCAATCGGCCTGTGGCCCTGGAACGTGGACTTGACGGAAGAGGGCTTCCTGCCCTGAACATGACTGATGCTCCTCCGCTCTATCGCCGTCTCAATCGTTGGACCAGTTGACCGTTTGGGCTAGCCCTTTCCATTTAGGGAAGTGCCAGCACGGCATGCCGTGGTGCCAGGCGCCGCAGTCTCCTGGTGTGGACTCGCAGGTGTCGGACTCACGGTGGATGACGACCTCCGGGTTACTTTAGGGCCCGCCGCTGCGGGTCATTAGCTGCTCGCCTCGGCACCAGGGGTGCTCGGTCTAGAGCCGCTGGCCCTCGGTCATGTGTCGGGCGGTGGCGGTCTTCATCCGGCGCAGGTTGGTCGCGGTGGTTTTGCGAGAGCCTCGGCGTGCTGGTCGTGGTCGAGCCGTAGTGCTGCCGCGGGGATGCAGCGCAGTATTTCGGTGGGGGTGTCGGCTTGCCGGATCTGCTGGACGTGCATGGCGTGGCCGTCGAGGACACCGGCAATGCGCTGTTGCCGATCCCGCTGCGGTGCGTTGTTGTTCGGTGGGGTCGTCGAGGATGTCGATGTGGACCGGGGTGGGGGCGGTCCGGAACGACCCCAGGTTCGGGTCGGCCCGCGCGGCGTGTACGCCTTCAGCTCATGTGAATTGTCGCCGGCGCCGCGCGGCCTGGAAGTCGACAACCTCGGCCGCCACCGCCGGTGCGGGTGTTTCATCGTCGAGCCTTGCCCACCGCCTGACCCATATGGGGCTTGTTCCAACCGCTTCTGCCGCCGCGTGGGCGGGCTGCGCCCCGTAGACACGGCGCAATGCTTGCGAAAATAACATTGGTCGCTCATCCGGGATATCAACCGGCTCGTTCTTGCGCCATCCCGCTGAGGAAGACTGGATAGAGAGACTCTTGTATCGGTTGTTGGAGATAACTCCGAGGTCTTTCGCGCGGCGAATAGTTGCGCTCGCGGTAATCCCGTAGTCCGCTTTAATCGCCAAGTAGCCATGCAGAGGAAGGGCCTCCGTAACACGTTGGTGAACCACGGCGGCTGGCAGCAGGAAGGCGCCTGCAAAACGGAAGGCTCTTTGCTCCTCCGGGCTTCTGCTGCTGGTGATCAAGCCTTGGAGGTTACGGTCGGCAACGTGGTGGTACGCCTCGTGTAGCAACGTCAGGCGCTTCACTCCGCCAGGTGCATTGTTAGTCAAGGCGACGAGGGGGCGCTCCATCCAGGGGGAGGGCCGAGTAATTCCAGAGTGCTCGGAACCCTCGCGCTCCGAATCCAACTGATCGACGACCCCAAAGCCGAGTCGCTCGAGCGCGCGGGTGGCGTTCGGCACCGGCGACTCATCGTCGAGGCCCGCGGCAGCCCGCATTGCCACTGCGACTTGCTCGGGATCGTCTTCGTAGTCTTCCGGATCTGGAAGTTCTGCTGATCTGTACCCAGATTCTTGAGATGCAAGACGGAACAACCGCGATGCCTCGTTATAGAGCTCCCCGATTCTTTCGTCCTCCCGGCCTAGGGCACGCGAAGTTTTGCGGAACGTAGCTGGGCCGCTCTCAAGCGGTGTCGATCTAACCAAGAAGAATGTGAGTGGGAGGCTGAACAGGCTACTGGCGGTATGGGCCAGGTTGGCGGGGGCGGGGCGCAACCCGCGTTCCACCTGAGACAGAAAGGACTGGCCGACGTCGAGTTGCTGGGCCAGGTCTTTCTGTGTCAGCGAGAAGATCCTCCGCAGGCTGGTGAAGCGTTGTCCGTTGAGGGACTGCTCATGTGGCATTTTCCTCCTTGCGGAAGTCGAAGTTGAAGAAATCTTCATGGTCCTCAGATCCCTCAAAGCGGCTGTACCGGTGGAGTCCACCGTCTTGTTGGATGTCGATGATGATGTCGCACTTCACTGCTTCGCCATAGTGCCCAGGCTCCAGGGTGTGTACTACGCGCAGCTTGAAGTCGGTCTGATTCTCGGAGGTTGCGTAATCCCAGCAAAGCAGCAAGTTTAGTGGCTCAAACTGAGGCAATGAGCCGGCGGGGATCTCTAGCCCTTCCATCGGCGGGGTTCCCGTCCCGTCCCAATACTTGCGGCGAGAAGGGCTAAGCCCCGCAGTCGGGACGCCGCCAGGGTAGGTCCGTCGCCGCTCCTTCATGATTCGCATCTCAGCGTTGAGTTCGGGATGGATAAGGCTGGTTTGACCGTTCCGGCGGGGGTTGCCGCCAAGTGTCCAACCCATCGGGAGTGTGGTCTTCTCAAGCTCTTCGCGCCAGTAGGCGCGGGTTATGTGCGGGCGCAAGTGCGGGTACTTGTCGTGAGGAAGACTTGAAATGTCGCGACTTGCACTTGCCATAGCTCTTGCCATCGTGTCTTGGAGGTCCGGGCCAAGTGCCCCCGCGTGACTGATGACGGTTTCTTTGATGCTCATAAATCAAGCCTTCCGAGTCGATTGCTAATAATATTAGCACGAATGCAAGACTCTTCGGTGGCTCGAGAGCACCTTACTTTGGTGTTGGCGCCGCGGGGAACGCCCAGTCGAGCATGCGGGCGAGCCAGTCCCATTCGTATAGGGCCAGCAGGGCATCCCGTGGTGCCAGGCACCACAGTCGTCGGGGTTGGTTGGCAGGTCCCGGACTTGCAACGGATCACCACCCCGGGCTCCAATCGGTGCCAATGGTGCGGAGCCGTAGCTGCTAGCCGGTGCACCAGGCGCACCTGGTCTTGAGCCTCGGGCCCTGGGTGACCTCGGTCATGTGGCGGGCGGTGGAGGTCTTCATCTGGTCGAGCCTTGCTGCGGTGGTGGCGAGGACCTCGGCGTGCGGGTCGGGGTCGATCCGGGGTGCTGCGGACCGGATGTAGCGCAGTATTTCGGTAAGGGTGTCGGGATGCCGGGTGAGCTGGAACGTGCATGGTGTGGTCGCTGAGGGTGGCGGCGATGCTGCTGCCGATGCTGCGGGTGTTGCACTTCTGGTTGTCGAGGATGTCGATGTGGACCGGGGGGGGGCGGTAGCGACCCCAGGTTCGGGTCGGCCCACTCGGCGAGGACCTCGGCGTCGGCCCGTGCCCGCTGCTCGACGGTGAGGTCTGTCTGTTTCCAGGCGCGGGGGATTCCTTTGGGGCGGAGCTCGGTCAGCGGGTCGTGTGCTTCGAGCAGCCAGTTGGCGGTGCTGGTAATCAGGGCGGCGGTGCTCAGGCTGTGCGCTCCTGCAGGGCTTGGACGACGACGTGGGCGCCTGTTGTGCGGCCGTCTGCAGATTGCTTCCAAGTGGAGCTTCCGACGCTGTTGGAGTCGTCGATGATGACCCATGAGCTGGTGAGCGCCTCATTGGTCGCTCGCTCGAGCTTGTCCTTATCGGGTTTCGTGGTGTGGAAGGCGGGGTCTGCGTCGCGCTCGATCCTCTAGTGGCCTTCGGGCGCGCCAGGTAGCAGGTGGTGTCGACCGCATTGGATCCGCAGAGTGGCTTGTCAGCCGGCGTTCTCTGCGGCTGCGATGGCTGAGTCTCGGACGTCTTGCCGCCAGGTCTTGACGATGTTTCCGGATGATCCGATCAGGGGCTGATGTAGGGAAAAGGAGCATCAGCAGGGCATCGGAGTTCTGGCTCACGAACTGGTGAGTCCGCTTCATGCCATGATGAACCATGAACACCTGCCCACAGTGCGCCGCCCCCATACCCACGAGCATTGATCAGTCGCCGTCATACATCGAGTACTGTCTGCACTGCGATGGACCGCTGCCCCCTCATGTGCGCACCGGGTCATCGCCTCAGCGGCGGCCCGGGCGACCGACTCATACCGGCTAGCAACGTGAGCTACCTCTGCGACTACCTGATCAGCAGCTCGTGTCAACGTTCCGGCCACTTGGAGTCATAGAGGTGGTGGCGCGCGCGAACTACAGAAGGCCCTCGAGAACGTCTTCGGCGTGTGATGGGATGGCTACGTCGCCAAGTTGACCGCCCACGTCAACGCCGCTTGCGGTCTGTGGTGCCAGGTAGTCTGGGCGGATGAGTGTTGATGCCCTCGATAGAGAGACTGTAGCCGTTCTTTCGCGTGCATCCCAGGAGTGGAAGAGTTCACTCATCGACGTTGGCGGGACCAATCGACTCCTGCATTTCAAGAAAACCGCAGCCGTCATCGATCTGGAGACGGCCGAAGAATCGGCGTACGAGAGACTGCTAACCGGGCAGACCGTGAGGCTCAGTAGCCTGTTCCCGGGACCCGAGCGCCTGAGCAAAGCACAGCGAGCATGCGCAGCACTCCACCGTCGGCAACGGGAAGCGACCGAGGAGTACGGGGTATCCGTCACTCACCTCGCTGTGGGGTTCGCATCGTGGTCGGTGGACGAGAACGAAGGATTGAGCGACGCAGAAGAAGAAGAGACGGGTGGGCGGCCCACCGGTCGTCCGAACGCCCCGGTGCTTCTGCGTCCGGTGCATGTCGAGCGGCGACGCGGCACTCAGGACTCCTGGCAACTGACTTTGGTCGATGATTTCCAGGTCAACAGCGTACTGCTCCATGTCCTGAACCACGCGGGAACCGACATTGATGAGGAACATCTGCTTCATGTACTCGACGACGGGGTCGAAGCATGTTTCGACCGGCTGAAGGACGCGTGCACCAGTGTCACCAGCTTCTCGATTACTGGAGGGCCCGTGCTCGGCGCCTTCTCCTATCAGAAGCAGCCGATGGTTCGGGACGTCGAGAACCTCGGTGCATTAGCCGCATCCGATCTTGTTTCGGCGCTTGCCGGGGACCAAGCCGCTGCCCGACGTGTGCGCGCGACTGCCCAAGACTCAACCGTCGATGAGACAGACCCCGATTACATGCCCGTGGACTCGGAATACTCGGTGCTCGACGCTGACGCCAGCCAGTCCTATGTCGTCAACGCTGCGCTATCGGGGCGGAACCTCGTCGTCCAGGGCCCTCCGGGAACAGGCAAGAGCCAGACCATCGCCAACATCATCTCTGCGTTCACCGCCTCGGGTAAGCATGTGCTGTTTGTCGCCCAGAAACGTGCGGCCATCACCGCGGTCCTTGACCGGCTCGAACAGGTAGACCTCTCCCACTTGTTGCTGGATTTGTTCGCGGCCGACGGCTCTCGACGCTTCGTCGCTGAGCAGCTGCGCACCACCCTCGAACGCCAGGCACGTGCCGCCGAACCAGAAGTCGCGAATCTGCACCACACGCTAACGGCGGCGCGTGACCGACTCGTACAACATAAGGACGCCCTGTTCCGACCCGATCACGGGTGGGGTGTAAGCGTCCGGGACTTGCGCGTCGCGTCCGTGAGTATCCCCGCTGTCGCCCAGACGGAGCTTCGCATACCGGCATCGACTTTCCGCTCATGGGAGCCGGCGACCCTCGACACTCTGGCATCTGCCGTCGATGAGCTGCACCGTATAGGCGCACTCACCCCCAAGTGGCACCGGACTGTGGGATGGCTTCCAGTGGCGCTCCCTTCGTTGGCTGAAGCACAAAGGCTGCGCGAACGTGTACTGCTGCTACAGGATCGACTGAGCGTCTTGTCACAAGAACTTCCTAAGTTGGCGTGGACCGCGGGCTACGGGGCACCCGAGACGCTGGACCAGGGAACTCGGCTCGTCCAGCTTCACACCGACGTCTCGGATCTGGCGCTGAAAGCGCCAGGGCTCATCGAGGCGCCAGACATTGATCAGATGCTTGCCGCGATCAGCCGGGATCACCGGATGGGGGTCTCGTGGGCTGCGCGACGTGAGGGAAAGCGGCGGGCGCGAGAGTTCCTGACCAACGTGCCTCGAAAAGAGCGAATCGGCACCCTGGTCCAAGCCCAGCAGCTCCGCGCAGCGTGGAAGGTTACGACCGCCCCAATATCCGCTGACGTGACAACCGCAAGTGAGGCCCTGGCAGAGGTGCATGCGCTGGTCAAGGAGCTCGCAGGAGTGACGCAGGGGCTGGATCTGGATCAAGCGAGCTTGGATGAGTTGCCTCGTCGGCTCGCGCAGCTCACGAGCACGGATCAGGCTGCTGTCATCGTCCGAGCCAACGACCTGACTCAGGAGTTGAATGAGGCGGGGCTGTCGCGAGTGCTGTCCCTGCTCGTCGATCAAAGGGCTCCTGGCGCCAAGCCCAGCGAAGTTCTCCGATGGGTCACGATTCGGTCCATTCTCGAAGACGCGGAACTGCGGTCCCCGGAGCTTGCAGGACTACGAGGCGCGGACCTGAACGAGGCGGCGAATGCATTTCGTGCGGCCGACGTCGCCCACCTTGAGGCGAACGCCGCCCGAGTGCGTCGCCGAGCCGCAGAGCACTTCAAACGCGCCATTGACGAACACGTTGACGAGTACGCACAACTAAAGACCGAGGTCACCAGGAAAAGGAACTTCCGACCCGTGCGCCGCCTCTTCGAGGAAGCTCCCAACGTGCTTCTCCCGGCCAAGCCTGTGTGGGCTATGAGCCCCCTGCAGGTCTCCCGGCTGCTGCCAGCGGCCCCCTGCTTTGATGTTGTGATCTTCGACGAAGCCAGTCAGGTCAAGCCAGCGGACGCGATCCCGGCGTTGCTCCGGGGCGCACAGGTTATCGTCGCGGGCGACAGTCGTCAGCTGCCGCCGACCGAGTTCTTCTCGAAAGTACTAGAGGACGACATCAACGAGGATGAGTACGAGGGCGAATCTGCTCTGCTCGACGAGACGCCGGAGGCCGCTGCAGAGCGCATCCGCGCGCGAGCTGGGAGCTTCACTCGGGATGCGGAGAGCATCCTCTTCGCTCTGGACCGGTTGCTTGCCGGGCAGAGCCGAAGCCTGCAATGGCACTACAGGTCACGCGATGAGCGACTCATTGCCGTGTCCAACGAGCACGTTTACTCCCGTAGCCTGACGACGTTCCCTGCAGTTGACGCTCTCGACTCCGTTCGGCACGTTGAGGTGCCACCGAGCATCGGCGTCAACGGCACCTTCAACAGCCCCGAGGCCGAGGTAAACCGGGTGGTTGAGCTGGTCCGTGAGCATGTGACTGCATACCCGGGCGAGAGCATCGGCATCATCACTTTCGGCGTCAAGCACGAGGCAAGAATCGAGCGGGCGTTAGATCAGGCGATGCAAGCGGACCCCGCATTCGAACGGGCACTGAACACACAGGGCGAAGAATCCTGGTTCATCAAAGCCATTGAGCGAGTGCAGGGCGACGAGCGCGACGCCATCATCCTGACAGTCGGCTATGGCAAGAGCCTCGACGGCAAGCTCCGCTACTTCTGGGGACCGCTTCTCCGTGACGGCGGCGAGCGACGATTGAATGTCGCCATCAGTCGCGCAAAGAAGCGCATGACGCTGGTGACCAGTTTCAGTCGGGACGATGTGCCGGCCGACGGGCACTCCTCAGCGGGGTTCCGCCTGATGTACCACTTCCTGCGGTTCATGTCTTCTGGCGGCACCGAACTCACCGGCGGCCCGAGTGGAGTCCACGCGCTCAACGCCTTCGAACTTGATGTGAAACGACAGCTGGAGGACGCAGGGCTTGTCCTCGACAGCCAGGTAGGTGTTGGAGGCTACCGAATCGACTTCGCGGCCCGACATCCCGAGCGGCCCGGGCAACACGTGCTGGCCATCGAAGCAGATGGTGCTGCTTACCACTCCGGGCACACAGCGCGAGAGCGCGACCGACTCCGGCAGACAGAGCTCGAACGGCGAGGTTGGCGTTTCCATCGCATCTGGAGCACGGACTGGTTCAACGATGCCCCCGGAGAAGTACGGAAGGTGCTCGCCTCATTCAACGACGCGCTCTCAAAGGAGCCCCTCGCCAAACCTGCGGTCGATGAGCAACTGACCAAAGTGTGGAGCGAGGGAACACTCAACCACCAGCTCCCTCGCCCCAATGTCCCCCAGTACGCCAGCATCAACGAGTACTCAGTCAACGAGCTGGTGGCAATTACCCGCTACGTCCGCTCGGACAACGTGATTAGGTCCGCCGAAGAAGAGCAACGGCTGATCATGGTAGAACTCGGCTTCAGTCGACGCGGCGCACGAATCGCCGCCGCTCTCTCTCGCGCGCAGGAGATCTGCGACCGCCACCCGTAATAGCTGTCCACGAATCGGGCCCGGTAGCAAGAAACGGGACCAGTAGGGAACTTTTGTGTCAAGGACGGTCGACGATGTGACGGGTGCTGAGGCTCCCTCTTAGGGGGGAGTAGCAGCGGCGGACAATGCCTGGATCGGCCACGTTGAGCACTAACGGGTCAGCTTCAAGCACTCGCAACTGCACGACGTGTCCGCGATGTGCGAGTTGAGCGTGGGTGACAGCTGAATCACTCCTCATCCCTCGCGCGTCCCGCATCCCCCTACTCGGGACTGACGAGCTACTCGCGACCGTCCGGGTCCCAGGGGACGACCCTCATTTGGGCATCCGCTCAAAGGTCGGAACGGAACGGCCGGACAAGATGTCGAACCTCGGGGTGTAAATGCTCTCCTGCTTGGCAGCCACGATCGACGAGGTGTCGATGGCTCGTCGGGTCTCTGCGGCGCCGTTGAGCTCATGATATTTGCACTGGAAGCCTGCGGTGTGTCGCATGGATACCTTGCTTGAACACAGGTTGCCGTGAGCGGGCCTGATGGTGTGGCAGTGGTTCATCTCGGAGTTCAGGAGCTGCGCCCCGGCGTCATCAGGCCAGGCCATGTCGTACCCCCTAGGACCGGTGCGCGGCATGGAGTTCCCACAATGTCCGGAACGGCCGCCGAGGCTGGGGTTCTTCAGCGTGCCCCCGCCGTGGGTGTGGATCAGGTGGCACAGCGGGCACAGCACCCGCACCTTCAGCTGGGCATCATCTCCCCTTCCGTATCTCGCGGTAGACACGACCCAGGCGATTGGTTCCGACATAATGCACTCGCTTTCTTTGAATCACAGAATATACATTTCTAGGATATATAGCTCCAGAATTTTCGTCAATTAATAGAGTAAGAAACGCAGCTACGTCTCGGAAACAAGACTGCCTCAGGGGGGCTCTGCAGTGTGCTTGGAAATTCAGGACGCGGGAGAAAGTCGATACAGACCTCACAGCACGCACCCTGCGCTCACCGAGAATGACTCGGTCAAGATGGTAGTCGCCCTGCCACAGTTGTCCTTCGCACCATCAATGGAACCAAGGCCGGCACGCGGGAGAGTCGATTCCGATTCCGCTTCGCCAGATGATTCCTGCAGCTTGCCCGTAGACCTGCATGCTTCAGGACGCGGACAGCCCCTGCCGGGGAGCAGGAGGTGCGCGAGACCGAGGTGGGTTGCGACCGTTCGTCACCTGCAATCGCCACCGGTGCCAGCTCGATGTGAGGCCTTACCGGCGGTGAGAAGCCCTAGGATCAGGCCCTGAGAAGTATCGTAGCGCTGCCTGCAGAGTCGCTTTCACTTTCGGGTCGGTACGATCGGAGAGGGGAGACCGGTCTTCGTGGTACGCCGCTTCCATCATCTCTTCGTGGGTCGGGATCTTCATCTCAGCAATTCGACGCACCCGCGGCTCGGTCGGGAGCCCCTTAAACTCATTGCGCTCCAAGATGGTCCTAGATTCCACGATCTCGAGACGCATCCGATTGAAGCCTTCCCATGCCATGCTTGGTTCCCGATCTTCTGTCATACGGGAAGTATTTCGCAGACAGGGCCCCGGTGCCACGCTCGTCAGTTATACGAGCGCCTGGCGCTCACTGGGGTCGTCATAACCGTCGGACGAGCCCCAGGCGTGTCTCCTGGTAAACGAGAGACACGCTCATTGAGGTGAGAGTGCAACAGTTCTTACCCGGGCATCTGCGCACTAGCTTGTCGCTATGCCTAAACCCGATCGCCGTGACCTCAAGAAGTTGAACGCCCAAGTGATGCGCCTGAGTCCCGGTGACGCGCTATCCGTTACCTTTCGGGACCGCCGCCACGGCACATTCCGAGTGGATGGAAACCTCTGCGAGAGCAGGGGAGGCGCGGAACTCACTCTCTGTGGTTGGAGAGTGCGAAACGCAAAACGCAAGGTCCCGAAGAAAGTGCTCAAATTCGACTCCACCAAGTTTCCGGAGGGCGACAAGGTTGATGCCACCACAGTGGTCCACGGTGAATTCATCTCAGCCACCTTCGACCAGCATCCTTATGGAAGATTCAGAATAACGGGCTATGCCACCGAAGGCGATTTCGATAGTTTCGTTCTTATAGGGGGATGGATCGTTGCCCACAATGGGGTAGTGGCTCCACGAGTTCACCGAGTCCGACGTGTTGCTTCGCCAGCACCTCCTCGGCGGGCCAAGGAGCACTTCAAGGTGCCCCCTGAGTCGCCTAAGTCTCACGCAGCTTAGAGACTCAACGGATTCTCAGCGGGTTGCCAGAGCTGCCACTCGAATAATCCCGAGTCCTCTTCGGGTAAGCCTTGTGCTTACCTGCCTCCTCACGGGAGGGTTCTCTCATTAGTGCACGCGCGGTTGCATCGCCTCCCATGGCAACTCCGCTCCGGGACGCGTGCACGCTTGTGTGATGCGCTCCTGAGCTGAAGCGCATTTCGCCGAACGGCATAGAGAGGGAGCTGCCCAGGGCACGTTGACGACATTGGGCGGTTATCGCGTACGCGTCGTAAGAGGGTTGGACGCCAAGGCCGAATGAGCAGTTGTGTGCTCGTTCACTGGATGACTCGGGATTAACCCTGACCTCGACCGCCCAGGACCGAGGGGAACGCGGTGACGATCTGGTCGTAGGTGTGAGCCGGCGTCTCGACGTGGGGATACGGGTCATACTGCGCCAACCCCGCCTCAACGAAATCGTGCTGCGACAATTGCCCCCAGGGCTCGCCTCCCTGCATTGCGACGTATAAAAGATCTTCATTTCCGACTTTGTGGAACAGACTCACAACGCGCTCGAAGGAAACCGAGTACAAGCCCTTGTCTCGGGCGCGGTCAGACACGACCCAAATCCTGGCTGGGCCGTGTTCTGACGGGGGGTAGAACTCGAGAATGAAGGAATGGATGAACAGATTGACCAATCGCTCGACGGGTAGCCTCGCCTGACGCTTGGAGTCCAAATCGTAGTACTCGTAGTACGACCATCGATCGTAGGAGCGGGGCACTGGGCCGATGAGCGGATGCATCCCAAGTGCGATGTGCTCCCGCGGCAGAAGCGAGGATGTCTTCGCGGACTCGATTAGGCGTCGGATTGTGTACATGCCGATCATGAGGTCGCGTTCAACGAGGAACCCTGTGCGTTCCGTCCACCGCGCCGTTTGGGCCCGCCGTTCAAGGGCCGTCGCGACCTTCAGAAGTTCCTCTTTCCACGGCACGGAGTCAGAGATCATGTGACCAGTCTTCCAGTTCCAGCTCATGGTCTTTCCTGAGTGGTGGAGACCGAGGAGCCCATGTCAACCCTGCGCCGCGGGAGCTGCGCCGTCCCTAGGGCACGTTCGGAACGACTGGTAAGAGGGGTGATTGAATATCGCGGGAATCATTTCG
Organism: Nesterenkonia sp. YGD6; assembly: GCF_022565895.1. Classification (NCBI taxonomy): domain Bacteria; kingdom Bacillati; phylum Actinomycetota; class Actinomycetes; order Micrococcales; family Micrococcaceae; genus Nesterenkonia; species Nesterenkonia sp. YGD6. The sequence goes on from NZ_JAJOYY010000006.1 coordinate 23,558, forward strand.
GAAATCATTAGCGTGCCTCGTCGGCATGGCCAGCTCGGTCCAGGGCTAAGGGAGAGGTCGGCTAGCACTGCGACAGCATATGGCTCGGGGCCGATCATCGAGAGGACTGCTGTAGGTGACTAGACGAACCGCGGCGCCCGGTGGCGAGATAGGCAACTTGTTCGGTCCTTCTCGGTGTCAAGGCGAACATCATCAACCTATGCGGCGCGCGCCTCGGGAATCCACACGAGATCTTCATCCCGTTCCCCGGGTCGGCCTTGGCCGACCACGTCACCACGTCCATCATCACCTGCAACCACGCAGGTGGGAACGTCCATGTCTCGGCGGGGTCTAGATGCGTGATCTTCTCCACGAGACACGGCGTAGCCGGGGCGCGCGTGAAGCCGCTTCAGCGGCTGTGGAAAACAGGGCTCATCCGACGTAAGCGAAGCGAAGTCGGTGAGACCTGCCAGGGCACCCTGACGCGGCCCCACAGGGCCGTGGGAGGAGCAAGGAGCGCCAGCGACGCAGTAAGGGGCCTGAGGGAGCGTAAGCGACCGAGGGTGACGGAGGACGAAACGAGGGAGCGAAGCGAGCTCGGAGAGGACGAAGTCAGGAGTGTCGGCTGTGCCGACCACCAAGTGAGGAGAGGAGGAGCGCAGCGAGTCCGAAACGAAGCGCGGTGCCACTCCCCCTTATGCCCTTGCCTTACTTTCCGACCTTTAGGAGCTTTAGCGGATGAAGTCGGGGTTATCTACATGTGTATCAGGGGAAACGCAGGTAACTACCCCCTAGGGACCTGCACCTTTATGCCTGGGACCTGGGGTGTGGCAGGTACTTTGGGACCAGGTCCCCCAGGTCAGCGGCTCGGGGTCGGGACCCGGCACAGCTTCTCCGTGACACCCTGGTACCTGCCCTCGTCCCTGGTCCTCTCAGCGGCTTCTAGGGGGCTAGGTACCTGGGGTCTTCTCTGTTTCCCCTGGTCTTGTTTTCGGGGCGGTCCTTCTCATTGCTCATCGCCCTCTCTCTGTGCCCTAGGTAGTGACTATAACTCTGGTGAGAATGCTGGATGTCTCTAGTGGTCCGACCCTCCATGAACGCGTCACGGATCCTGTGACCATCGAGCATCAGAATCAGTCTCGATGTTGTTCTCCCATCGGTCCCTCCTCGTTTAGAGCCAGCTTCGATCCTGTGGATAACTTTCCCTGACCGTGGTTTCGTTCGTTGGCGCAGTGAGTTCGTATCGAGGTGCTCATTGGTAGAGCCCGAGACTGACAGAAGGAAGATTGTTCTCTTCACCCGTAGGTCCACCTCGGAGGGACCATGGAGCCGAGACTGAACTGCCCGGGGGAACCTGGATGAAGTTGGTGTGGCAGGGCAGTTGGGCGACGTGAGACTGCGAAACGAGATGAGGCGAGACGGCCTCGACCGCGTCTGCCTGTCTGTACCAACCGTCACCCGCAAGACTGGGCTCCCTTAGATGGGAAACGGCTCTTCGGAAAGAACTGAGTTGCTGACATAGCCGCCGCGGTCCTCGGAGAGCCGTGCAAACTTCGTCGTGGCAGCACAGGATTTCGTAGCGATCGTGACGAACGATGGTTCATAGACTGTCCGAATTTGGTGACTAGCCCGTCAAAATTTGGTGATAATTCTGTCAGCATCGATGCAGAATCTTGCGTAGATCTCGTATCTGGACCGTATCGAGCCTGGTTCTGCGCCGTCGCGAGACTGCCAGATTTTGGTGCGTGCACGGTCAACATCTGGTCGTAATGTCGGCACCGCGTTCTGGAGTCAGCTGCAAGCGACCGGAGTGTGGTCCTCAGAGCCCCTCTGGAATACGTAAATGAGCGCGTCTGGACGAGCCCGCGGCGATGGGCTCGATGAAACTGACTTGCGTCAGCACGGTGCAGAAGAAAAAGAACCCCGCCAGGAGCGAAATGCTCCCAACGGGGTTTTTGAATCGGAGAAGTGGTGCCAGGACCTGAGACACCGTTGAATGCGGGCGGCGTTATAAAGGCCAGCGGGCCACCACAGACTTCGACGGCATATGCCGGCACTGCGGGATCAGATGTCGAGACGGAGTGGTTCGCGTCGGCCTCCGCGCTGGGCTGCTGCCCCGGCGATGACCACCACAATGATGCCCACCGTTTGGATGGCACTCGGCAGCTGGGCCAACACGATCAAGCCCAGCAACAGCGCCACTGCGGGTTCCAACGCCATCAAGGACCCGAACGCCGTGGCAGTCATCTTCCTCACGGCCGCGAGCACGAGAATGCACTGGATCACCGGAGCCAACAGCGCCAGACCGAGAGCGAGGCCCATGACCTGAACGTCTATATGGGGGAGTGCCTGAGGGAAGCCGATGGTGCCGGTCACGAGGGCGGCGATAGGCAGGGCAAATGACAGCACACCAGACCCGGTGAATCGATCACCCACCCGCTGGAGGACCACCAGGTATGAGCCCCACCCGATGGCTGCCAGCAAGGCGAACCCCACTCCGGCGAGGTTGATATCGCCGCGCCACGGTTCGGTGAGCATGACGACTCCGCCCAGGGCCAGGACCGGCCACCGGAGCGCTCGAAGGCTGCCGCTGCGGGCCGCGGCGACGCTCAAGGGCCCGAGGAACTCGATAGCAACAGCCGTCCCAAGCGGTATCCGCTCAATAGCAGCTAGGAAGGACACGGTCGTGACTCCCATCGCGGCTCCGAGTGTGAGCAGGATGGGGATATCGCCAGGTCGTACGGATCGCAGCGGCGGGGGAACGAGCAGGAGCAGCAACACGGCCCCCATGCTCAGCCGCAACCAGGCCGCGCCTGCCGGTCCCACAATGTCGATCAGTCCCACCGACAACGCGGAACTCAGCTGTATCGCGAATATCGCAACCACGGCTGAAGCCCACGGCGGCCCCGGAATGCGGGTGAGCAGCCGGGAGATCACGGGCCAGTGGCCTCGCCGGTCTGTGCGGAGATCAGCCGGCGTGCTGTTCGCAGGTCTGGACTGAACGCGGACAGCTGCGCCACCAGGTCATCGGCCGCAGCGTTGAGGTCATCTGCTGTGATCGGGTCGAGTCCATCCAAGATGAACAGGGCGCTGGTGGTGTCGGCGGTGAGTTGGGTGCGTCGGCTCTGCCGCCAGTTCCAGCGCCGGCAGGTCACACCCTCCTCGTCGCACCAGACGACTTCACCGGGCTTGGGGTATTCGACCCCAGGCTCACCCTGGGCCATGATTTCGAAGGGCTCTTCGCCTGTGGCGCGGACGAGGCGGGGCGCTCCCGTGTAGCCGGAGAGATCCTCGCCACCCAGGGGGATCTGATGCGCCACGGAGACGGCGTTGTAGATATCGGTGAGTCGATTCACCCGGGGGAGTCCTTCTGCGCTGCGGCGCAGCAGTGCTTCGAGGCTGTTGCGGGTCTTCTGTGGCTTAGTGCCGAAGGAGCGGTAGGCCTCACGCCAGGATGCGACACGGGGAAGCTCCTCGACAGGCTGTTCGGCCAGGGCTTCGGTAGCTGCTTGTTCGGCGCGGCCGAGCAGACCTTCACTGTGCTCGTCGGAGTCTCCGGGCACGATGCCGTCGACCACGAGCAGAACCGCTTGATAGTCGGGGTGCAGCTCGAAGATGGCCGCATCCACCCAGGCGGCGGGGAGGAGGTTCTCGTAGTTGTCGAAGTCAGGCATGGGTGTCTTTCTCGCGGTGGGCCGGGGTCCGGCCTGGTTCGAACACGGTCAGGGTGAAACGTGCCGGGTGTGGGTGGGGGTTCATATAGGCGTGGGGCACATCGCCGGGGAAGACCAAGGCGTCACCGGTGGCCAGTTCCTGCAGCTCACCACCGACATCGACGACGATCGAACCTTCTAGCACCTGGAGCAGCTCCTTGGTGCCCGGGGTGTGGGCGGCGCTGGAATGCTCTTCCTGAGGATGGAGGCTCCAGTCCCACATATCCAGCACATTGGGGGAGTCCACGGAGGCCACCAGCACGCCCTGGCCCCCGTGGTCTCCGGACCAGAGCACCGCGCCGTCTCCGTTCCGGGTGATGCGGGTGCCGCTGGGATTTGGAGGCGCGACCAGCACCGGCAGGCCCACGTCGAGGGCGTCACTGAGTTTCAGCAGGATGCCCACACTGGGGTTCGCGGTGCCTTGTTCGACGTTGATCAGCATGCGACGACTCACCGAGGAGGCCTCTGCGAGTTCATCCAGCGTCCAGCCGCGCCCGAGCCTTTCGTGGCGGACCCGGACCCCGATAGCGGCCGAGAGAGAGTCCTTGTTCGATTCCATGAGAAGCACTATAGTGCACTCTCGGGACTTCGTTCGAATGAAGAGTCCACATTTTTGCAAGACCCACCGCAGAAGATCGGCCGCGTGTCGGCGGCAGCGTCGAACCACGATGCGCCATGGTGCACCCGGTGCCACGGGGTCAGCGTGTGCGTGGCCCCCCACCCGAGCAGTTCCACCCGATGATCGGAGTACCGATGTTTACCGGCCTCAGTGCATTCCCCCACACCCCTCTGCGTGATGACGCCTTCGACGAGCCCGCCTACGCCCGTCTGATCGAACGGCTGAGCCAAGCAGGAGTCGACTCGATCACCGCGCTGGGCTCGACCGGTTCCTACATGTACCTCGACCGTGAAGAGCGGCGTCGAGCCGCGCAGACGGCGGTGCAGCACGCCGGGGAGGTGCCGGTGATGGTGGGCATCGGGGCGCTGCGCACCTCCCAGGTTCACCGGCTCGCCGAGGACGCGCAGAACGCCGGCGCCAGTGCCGTCCTGCTGGCCCCGGTCACCTACCAGGGGCTCAGAGATGACGAGGTCTTCGGTCTCTTCGAAGACGTCACCGCAGCGTTGTCTGTCCCGCTGGTGGTCTATGACAACCCCGGCACCACCCATGTGAACTTCACCGATGAGCTCTACGCCCGGGTCGCTGCCCTGCCTCAGGTCGCGTCGATCAAGATCCCCGGCGTCCCCGCGGAGCCCGACGCAGCGGCTGCACGCGTGCAGACGATCCGTGAGCACATACCGGAGACGGTGACGATCGGTGTTTCCGGCGACGACGCCGCGGCCACCGGCCTCAATGCCGGCTGTGACGCCTGGTACTCCGTCATCGGCGGCACGTTGCCAGCGCCCGCGTTGACGATCACCCGGGCCGCGCTTGCCGGGGACCACGCGGGGGCGTTGGCAGAATCGGCCCGTCTAGAACCGCTCTGGGCACTCTTCGCTGAACACGGCAGCTATCGAGTCACCGCCGCGATCGCTGAGCATCTGGGTCTGTTCGCAGTCGATTCTCTTCCTCGCCCGGTGCAGGGTCTTGGAGGCGCCGATCGGGCGCGCGTCGCGCAGGTCCTCGCCGAGCTGGACCTGGCCCAGTGATGCATGCCTGAGAATGACAACGCACCCCCAGCGGAGGATCCCCGCCACCGATGGGGGCTGAGCCGGTATGTCGCCGCAGCGACCCTGGCCCGCGCAGCAGACAGAGGCGCAGTCGTCGGGATCGTCCTCGTCGTCACCACCAGCGGAGCACCGGGGTGGCTGGCTGGGCTGCTCGGCGCCAGCATCACCGCCCTGCATCTGCTCGGTCCGTTCATCGCCCGCCGACTCGATACCGCCCACGACGGCCGACATGTCATCGCCGCCGCCTGCCTGATCCACGGCGCCACACTGGCCGCCGCCGTGCTGCTCTACCCGGCCGTATGGAGCATGCTGACCGCGGCGCTGCTGCGCGTGTCTGGGCTTTTCGGTCCGTTCCTGACCGGTGGGATCAGCAGCCGGCTGCCTGGGATCGTGGGTACGGATCTCCACAGTTAACGACGCGCGCAGGGCTAGGTGAACCGCACTGGGATTGATGGAGACTGTGGTCTGCGTCGGGTAATTGTCACGGGCGGTCACGATGTTTGACGCAGCGCCTGGGGTTGCAGAAAACTCGCGGTGCGGAACGAGAAGAGCGCTTAGCGGGCAACCTGAACCGGAACTCCCGTCTCCAACGATCGCTGGGCGGCGTCGGCCACTCGGGAGGCATCTACGGCCTCATCAGCCGCGCAAGGATTCTCCCGTTCTCCGCGGATCAGCTGGACGAAGGATCGCATCTCCTCGCGGTAGGCCTCCGCAAAGCGTTGGTGGAATGTACGATGCGTGGGACCGGCTGGATAAACGAAGTCTGTTTCTGCGCTGCTGCCTGCGTAGCTGGAATCCAGCCCTGCCTGGATAGTCCCCTTCGATCCATGTAGCTCAAGGCGCACATCATGTCCGGCCCCGTTGTAGCGAGTAGCTGAGACCGTGGCTACCGTACCGTCGTCGAAGGTGGCCAATGCGACGGCAGAGTCGACGTCACCGACCGCACCGATGGTCGGGTCACCATTGTTGGACCCCCTGGCATAGATTTCGACGATCTGCCGCCCGGTAATCCACTGCAGAATGTCGAAGTCGTGGACGGAGCAGTCCCGGAAGAGCCCACCGGAGGTTGCCAAGAAGTCGGTTGGGGGTGGAAACATGTCACCGGTCAGCGCACGTATTGTGTGGAGCCAGCCAAGTTCCCCGGAACGGAACGCTCGTCTAGCCTCTAAGTATCCAACATCGAGGCGACGTTGGTGTCCGATCTGAACCGTGGCACCCAGGCGTTGAATTTCCTCGAGTACCGGTCGTGAAGCTTCAACGGACTCGGCCACCGGCTTCTCGCAGAAGACTGGAACCCCAGCGTTGATGGCGCGCAAGATCAGCGGAGCGTGCTGTTGGGTGCCCACTGCGATGACCACGCCGTCCGGTTGTTGGGCGAAGAGCTCCTCGGTGTCTTCCACCGCTCTGCAGCCAAGGTTTGCGGCAATCTGGTTAGCCCTCGCGGTGTCGAAATCGGTGATTACTAGATCGACATCATGGCTAACCAGAGCCTGCAAATTGGTCGCGTGCATGGCCCCGATGCGTCCGACACCGATCAGTCCTACAGTGGTAGTCATGAATTCTTTCTCCTTTGACATTCATTCTGCTCAGACTTAGGACAGCAAGTCCCGTTGAATGAACGGGATTCTGTAATACGCGGAGAAGGTGCCGGTACCTGAGTCATTGGATCGTCTTTCAGTCATGCCTGCGGGGCCACGTTGGAACCCGTGCCACAAAAAGTCTGGGACTGTGTCGAGCACCAATCTTCCTCAAACTTCTCTTATTGTTAATGCAATTGTGGCTCGATGGCGTTGTCCGGGAAATTGGGAGCGAGGGTCTCCTTGCTGGTTGCTCATACCAACGCCCCGCCCTGCACCGCAACGTCAGTCGAGCCTTGGTCCTTCCATGCCTGGTTTGTGGCAGTTACGGGGACTTTTGCCTTTACTTGCAACACTTTGAAGGGGAGTTAGCCGCCTGTAAGGCTGGAGATTGAACCGCATGACCTTCAAGTGGAGTGCCTTTCACAGGATCTGTCCGTCTGGTTGCGGGTGCCGACGCTGGCCGTGGGCCACCACGATGGCCTGATCAGAAGCATGTCGAGTTGCTCAATCGCAAGAAGTGGCGGACCAGGGTCGAGCTGGCGAACGGAATCTTCGAATCCATCGAGGTGTTCTACAACCGCCGACGCCGCCACTCCGGCCTCGCTGACGCCACACCGCATGACTACGACCTCGCCCACACTATTCAACCGCTCACCACCGGAAGCTAGTTAGAGCGAGTGGAAACCAAACCATGGGGCACGTCACTTCGGCCCGAACGCTTAGAGCTCTCCTGTGAGGAACTGTGCCCTGCCATTGCCGAAGGACCAGTCCGCAGCCTCGTTTTCGGCGACCGAGACGATCAGATCCTGGGGGCTGGTCCCACAGTTTTCTTGAAGCCGAGTCGCGAGAAGTCGATAGAGTTTCTCCTTTGCTTCCGCGGGACGTTGCCGGCTGATGAAACGAAGAACGGTGAGTGCCTGACTGCGTTCGATTCCCAGTCCAGTGTCCAGGGCGATCATCTCGTTCGGGTCGTGCTGAGTCAGGATCTGGTATCGGTCTGTGTCGGGAACTTCCAGGGCTTCGACCATCGCTGAGTGCACGGAGTCCAACAGCACCTGAAGCTCTCCAGGGGTGCGCCCGCGAATGACATCGATATTGATCAGTGGCATAAGAATCCTTAAGAGGAGTATCCACGCACAGAGGTGTCCGGCGCGTTGTGGCGAGGATGGTCGAGTTAGCCTTTCTAGGAGTCGTGCTGGGGCGCGGCGTATGGCGGTGATAGCTAGGGGGGGAACACGCGTCTTCGCGGAGAGCCACGCCTAAACCGTGGTGAAGCGCGCCTTAGCACGCCTGTGGGCCGGAGCATCAGCAGCCCCGGCCCACAGGTCCGCGATTAATGTTCCGTAGCTCCTGTGGGAAGCGACTTTTCCATGTCCCTCTGAACCTGACGCATCTCACTCGTGAGCCCGTCCAGTTGTTCCAGTTCATGTGTCAGTTCCATGAGTTCTGCGCCGCCGGCCATCTGGGCGGTCAGATCTTCGATCCTGATGTTGTCCTTCCGGTGGTAACCGATGGACTTTCCACGCTTCAGGACCATGAATCGGTCACCCACCGGGAAGGCGTGGTGAGGGTTGTGGGTGATGAAGACGACGCCCAGTCCGCGGGCCTTGGCCTGCATGATGTAGCGAAGTACCACCCCAGACTGTTTAACGCCTAGCGCAGCGGTCGGCTCGTCAAGGATCAGGACTTTTGCTCCGAAGTAGACAGCTCTCGCGATGGCGACACATTGCCGTTCGCCTCCGGAGAGAGTCCCGATCGGCTGGTCCACGTCGCGAAGGTCGATGCCCATCTCAAAGAGTTCTTCTTTGGCGATTCGCTTCATGGTCTTCACATCGAGCCGTTGGAAGGGCCCAACCCCTCGGCTGATCTCCGAGCCGAGGAAGAAGTTGCGCCACACCGGCATCAGGGGGACCACCGCCAGATCCTGATAGACCGTGGCGATGCCTGCGTTGAGCGCATCGCGTGGTGAATTGAATTGACGCTCCTCGCCGGCGATTCGCATGATTCCATCGGTGTGCTGGTGGAGTCCGGCGATAATCTTGATCAGAGTCGACTTGCCTGCGCCGTTGTCGCCGAGCACGCACGTGACGAGTCCGGCGTGGACGTCCATCGTCACGTCCGTCAGCGCGATCACATTGCCGTACCGCTTACCTGCCTTCTCGAGCTCGATCAGTGGGCTGGACGTGGCCCGTGAGCTGTCTCCCGCTGAATGGGGAGAGGCTGCTGTCAGTGCGCTCTTAGCGGTGTTGTCCGTATTCTCAGTCATCATCTCGCTCCTAACTCTTCTCGAACCGACGACGGACGACCAGGTTGACGATGGTGGCCAACAGCAGCATCAGTCCGAGGAAGAAACGGAACCAGTCGGGGTTCCACTCTGCGTAGATGATGCCCCGGGAGGCCATTCCGAAGATCAATGCGCCTAGAGCGCCGCCGATCGCTGAGCCATAACCACCGGTCAGCAGGCACCCTCCGATGACGGCGCCGATGATGTACAGGAACTCGTTGCCGATGCCTTCACCGGACTGCACGGAGTTGAAGGCAAACAGCAGGTGCATGCCCAAGACCCAGGCGCAGAATCCGACTCCCATGAAGAGTCCGATCTTCGTGGCTGTCACGGGTACGCCGACTGCTCGCGCGGCGTTTGGGTCTCCGCCGACCGCGAAAATCCAGTTGCCGACCTGCGTCCGCAGCAGGATGAACGTCGCTATCGCCACTAGGAGTATCCAGTAGACGATCGTGATCCTGATGTTCAATCCGAATATCGAGAACGAGGACGCGAAGACGGAGCGAGCGGACTCGAATCCATCCATGTTCGAGATCGATGGTGTCGCCACCGTGCCGCCGATGATGCGAGTCAGGGCGAGATTCAATCCGGTGAGCATCAGGAACATCGCCAGCGTGACGACGAAGCTGGGGAGTTTGGTCTTGATGAAGATGAGCCCGTTGATGAGACCGATGCCCAGCGAGGCAATGAGTGCGATTGCAACTCCGACCCAGACGTTCGTCGCGAAATGCCAACTGAAGAGCGAGGCCATCAGTGCAGATGACACCACTGCCACGCCGGTGGACAGATCGAATTCTCCACCGATCATGAGCAGCGAGACGCCGACGACCATGATCCCAATGGTGGATGCACCATAGAGGACAGTGGAGATACCTGCGGCCGTGGTGAACGGAGGCGCCACTGCCGTGAAGAACATGAACACGGCCAAGGCGCCGATCGCAGCCCCCACTTCTGGGCGGGACATGAGCTGAGCCAGGCGTCCCTTGGTGGATACCCGCTCGTCTACGGTGTTGCCTTCGTCGCTGCTTGGGAGGTTGACCTCTTTGGCGGAAGTGATGGTTCCCTCGGTGGGTGCCGCGCTCATCGCAGTCCCTCATCGGCGAAGGACTGGACGGCCTCGGCATTCTCAGCGTCGATGATCGCCGGTCCGGTCAAGACGGGAAGTCCTCCACCGGGCTCGAAGGCGCCGTAGTGGTGCAGCCAGAGCGTGTCGACAGAGAGATATCCCTGCAGCCAGGGCTGCTGGTCAACCGCAAACATCAGATTGTCATCCAGCACGGCCTGCACGATTGTGGCGTTGAGGTCGAAGCTCGCCACTTCGATCTCTGAGCCCGAGCTCTCGACCACATCAAGAATCGTTTCGGTGAACGGGCCGCCTAGGCCCACGATGGCGTCAGCATCAGGAGTGGTCTGTAGCTTTGCCTCAACCGTTGAAGACACCTGCGTCATGTCGGTGCCCTCGACGTAGAGGATCTCGGTTTCTGGGACGTGTTCCGCGATCCCCGCGCATCGATTCTCGAGTCCGACGTGCCCCTGTTCCTGAATGACGCAGATCGTATGCTCGATTCCCTCGTCGGCGAGTCGCTGCCCGAGTGCCTCACCTGCGACATTCTCATCCTGGCCGAAGTGGCTCAGCACCCCGGCGTCAAAAGCCTCTTCCTCACCGGCATTGAGGGAGACGACGGGGATGCCCGCCTCCGTCGCGCTTTGGACGTTGGGCGTCATGGCCTCTGGTTTCGCCATGGTGACGGCGATTCCGTCGGCTCCGGCATCGATGGCTGACTGGATGAGCTCCGCCTGCTGAGCTCCTTCAACGTGGTTGTTGTAGACCAGGTTGATGTTCTTCTGAGCGGCCGCCTCTTCAGCGCCGGCTCGGACGTAGTCCCAGAACGTGTCTCCGTCTGCCGCGTGGGTGATCAGGTAGTAGGTCTGCTCTTCAGTGTCCACGCCCCCGCCCCGGTCGGAGGTGTCGGCTGCTTCAGTGCGTCCGCCTCCTTCGGAGCAGGCGGTGAGCATCAGGGCGGCGGCCCCGAGGACCGCGGTGGTGCGCAGCAGGGTTGACCGACGGGCGGAAGGGTGCGAGTGCTTTTCCATGGTGTCTCCTTTGACGGCGCCAACTGGAGTCCGTGTGCAGTTGGTTGACACACATCATGGCGTGATTGGAATCACATTGTCAATAGTATGTCTTGACATTCGCACAAATCTTTTTTGGGGTAACTCAGGGCGTCCTGTGACAAGACCGTCGTTTCGCATAGAACTGGCCCGTCCTCAATGGAGCGGGCCAGTTCTACGTGCTGTCAGGAGGTCAGTCGGATGCAACCTGTTCGCTGGTGAACGGCAGGCGCGGGTCGATGTCGGACTCGTTCCAGGTCTTTCGGATCCAGCCGTGGTGCGGATCATCACTGATCAGCCATTGTCGGACTGGGCCGGGTCCGGCCATGACATTCAGGTAGTACATGTCGTGTCCCGGAGGAGTCATGGCTGGGCCGTGCCAACCGTAGGGGACGAGGACGACGTCGCCGCTGCGCACCTCCGCGGTGACGTCCATCGGACGGTCATCTGAGGCGTAGACGCGCTGGTAGCCGATGACGTCTGGCCCGCCGTCCTCCAATGGGGGCACGGGGGAGTCCGCTGAGGCCTGCATCTCGAAGTAGTAGATCTCTTCCAGCGAGGTCTCCCCGTCCTTCTCCTCGTCGTGCTTGTGTGGCGGGTAGGACGACCAGTTTCCGGCAGGGGTCAACACCTCGCACACGATGAAGCGATCCGCCTCCAACGCGGCGGGGGTTCCGAAGTTGTGGACCTGTCGAGAAGCCGCTCCAGCCCCGCGCAGTTCAAGTGGAATCTCGGCCCGAGAAATGTGGCGTACCGGGTACTCGGTTCCGGCCGGCGCAGAGGCGACGGCGACGCGCCCACCCTCGGGGGACCTGATGCTCAGAGCCTTGTTGATGCCCGTGTAGAGGACGTCAGTCGGACCCTGAAAAACCGAGGCGCGTCCCGCCAACGAGTAGCTGGAGCCGTCAACGTCCACCTCGAATGACCCGGCGAGCGGAATCACGATGCGTTCCTCGGCCTGTGCGTCCAAATCTACCGATGCTCCCGGTGAGAGGGTGGTCACGCGAAGACCTGTGTGGGCCCAGCCGGGCGGCGTCGCGGCGGAGTCGGGGGTGCCCAGATTGACGGTCCAACCCTGACTCCGGACAGATCCTGAAGGGTGGAACCACGGGTCCTCTGTTGGGTCTCTCCGTGTCACCTGTGTTGCATCGGTCATGGGTGGTCTGCCTTTCTGTCGGGTGGCGCTGTCTCGTCAGGAAAGAGATCGGTAGAAGTCGTCAGCTCACGAGCGTGATGTCGAAGGAATATCTGTCTGCTCGATAGACGTGGTGTCCGTATTCGATGGGGGATCCGCTGCCGTCCAGGGCGGTCCTACTCATCACGACTAGAGCGGACCCAGGGTCCATGTCCAGGAGCGAGCTCTGATCCTTGTCAGCGACCATGGCTCCGACAGTCTGGTGGGCCATCCGAAAGTCGACACCGGATCGCCGGAGGATGTTGTAAAGTCCGTCGCGCTCGAGCTCCTCGATCGATAGCTCGGCCACGGCGAGGGGAACCCAGTTCTCCATCAATGCCAGTGGCCGTCCGTCCACAGAACGAAGCCGGCGCACGTGGTAGACCTCCGCCGCGGACTTGAGGCCTAGCTTCTCTTGCAGGAAGTCATCACTGGTCACGACGTCGAGTCCCAGCACGGTCGTCTGCGGTGTGGACCCTTCAGCCTGAAGGTCGTTGTACAAGCTGGACAGCTTCAGATTGCGACGGACCTGTGGTCCGACCACCTGGGTGCCGACTCCGCGCTGCCGCACGACGAGCCCCTCACGGACCAAGTGGTCCATGGCCTGTCGCATCGTGGGCCGTGAGAGGTTGTAGCGCTTGGCGAGAGCGATCTCGTTCTCAAGCTTTGTCTCGGGCGGCAGGTCGCCTTCACGTATCGCCTTCTCGAAGGCAGAGGCCACCTGATGGTAGAGCGGCACGGGGGAGGAACGGTCTATGGCGATGTCTAGAGTCGACACGTCGGTCTCCTTCGTTACAATGTCAGCTTGTCAGGACATTATACCAATTCAAGCTGTGCGTCGAGGGTGTCCAGCCCCGGGGTTCCCAGTGGCAGGCTTCCGGTGCATCGGTGGAGTCATGCTGCATATGGCCCATCCTGGGGCCTATGGCGAATTTTCCAGTCCGCCCGTGCTTCTCTGTCTCTGTCAGCGCATGGACCCATTGTTCCCAATGTCAATTGTCTTGACAACAGGACATCAAGGGTGAAGAGTGGTCTACGACACATCCGCCGTAGTGCCTGCAGCTTGCAGGACTATCCGCAAGGAGGATCCATGACGAAGCCACTTCGCAGCGCACCAGAGTCAGCGCAAGACGGAACGGCAGCGCCCCTGTTCATTGGGACGGCCCCAGATTCTTGGGGAGTCTGGTTCCCAGATGATGCCCAGCAGACGCCCTGGAGTCGTTTTCTGGATGAAGCGGCGGAAGCCGGTTACCACTACATCGAACTGGGCCCCTACGGGTATCTCCCAACGGATCCCGAGAAGCTGAAGGCGGAACTCGCTTCACGCGATTTGGTCGTCAGCGCCGGGACGGTGTTCACCGGTTTTCACCGCACCGACCCCGCTGAGCGCGACGCGGTGTGGAAACAGGTTCACGAGGTCGCTGAACTGACCGCCGCGGTAGGGGGCGAGCACATCGTCGTGATCCCAGCCATGTGGCGAGATGACGTCTCCGGAGAAGCAGTGGAGAACGAGCACCTGACCGAGGACCAGTGGCAGAACCTCTTCGACGGGCACAACGAGCTAGGGCGTGTCCTGCAGGAGCAGTATGGACTGAAGCAGCAGTTCCACTCTCACGCCGACTCTCACGTGTGCACTCAGCAGCAGATCGAGAGATTCCTGCAAGGCACTGACCCGGAGCTGGTGACCTTGTGTCTCGACACAGGGCACGCAGAATACGGGGGAGCCTCGTCAGCGAAGATCATTCGCGAGCACCCAGAACGGGTGGGGTATCTGCATCTGAAGCAGATCGATCCCAAGGTCATGGAGACCGTTCGTCAGAACGACCTCACCTGGGCCGCGGCGAACAAGGCCGGAGTGATGGTCGAGCCCCCCGGCGGTCTGCCCGACCTCGCTGGAGTCATCGACGAACTGGAAAAGCTCGATCGCAGTCTCTACTGCATCGTCGAGCAGGACATGTACCCAGTCGCATCTTTCGATGTGCCGCTGCCCATCGCCACCCGGACCCGCCGCTATCTCTGTGGCTGCGGCTCCCGCACCCGAATTCGCTGAGGAGAGTCAGATGAGCTACGACGTCATCACCACCGGGCGCATCAGCGTGGACATCTACCCCAATGACATCGGGGTGGGCCTCGCTGATGTCCAGACCTTCGGAAAATACCTGGGGGGTTCCCCCTCGAATGTCGCCGTCGCGGCCGCGAGACATGGTCGACGGACCGCGGTCATCACACGAACAGGTGAAGACCCGTTCGGTGACTTCCTGAGAACCGAGCTCGTTCGCTATGGAGTTGACGCCCAGTGGGCGACAGCGGTGCCCGGACTGCTGACACCCGTGACGTTCTGCGCGATCCAGCCCCCTGAAGACTTCCCGCTCTACTTCTACGGCCGCACACCGACGGCGCCTGACTGGGAGATCAAACGCGACGAGGTGGACTACGTAGCCGTCCGCGAAGCCTCCGTCTTCTGGTCCACCTTGACAGGGATGGTGGGCGAGGCGTCCCGCGAAGCGCAGATCGCTATGCACGAGGCGCGCCCCAGGGACGGCCTCACCGCAGACCAGCACACCATCCTCGACCTCGACTATCGACCTATGTTCTGGGAGTCCAAAGAACAGGCTCGCGAGCAGGTCCAGCAGCTGCTGTCCTATGTCACCGTGGCGGTGGGCAACTCCGAGGAATGCTCAGTGGCAGTGGGGGAGGGAACTGCCGACGAACAGGCTGACCGGCTCCTGGAGGCCGGGGTCAAGCTCGCGGTGGTGAAGCTCGGGCCCGAGGGTGTCATGGCAGCGACCCGCGAAGAGCGCGTGATCTCCGCGCCGCTGCCGGTCGAAACCGTCAATGGGCTGGGCGCCGGGGACTCCTTCGGCGGCGCCCTCTGCCACGGCCTGCTTGCCGGATGGCCGCTGGAGAACGTCCTGGACTTCGCCAACGCTGCCGGAGCGCACGTGGCGACCAAGATCGCCTGCTCAGAAGCCATGCCCACCACCGAGGAGCTGGTCGCGATGCTTCTCGATCGAGGTCGCGGTGTGCCGTCAAACGCCACTGCGCGAGGATAGGAGCACTGCCTTGATTTTCGAGGACATCACATTCAGCGAACCGGGCGATGACAGTCCGAACCGATACGAAGCACTCACTCGGATCCGGTTGGAAGATCCAGACGCGGTGTTGCGGGCGGGTCGCAGCAGGCGCCGTCACCCGGGTCTGGTCTACGGCCGGCAAAGCTTCATCATCGCGGCGGACCACCCGGCTCGCGGAGCACTCGCGGTCAAAGGGAATGCCCAAGCCATGGCCGACCGCCGGTCCCTGCTGGATCGGCTGCGCACCGCTCTAGCAAACCCCAAGGTCGATGGCATCCTCGCATCTCCAGATGTCCTCGATGATCTGATGCTGCTTGGCGCGCTGGAGGGAAAGCTCGTCTTCGGCTCCATGAACCGAGGGGGCCTGACAGGGCTGGTCAACGAGATCGACGACCGCTTCACCGGTCACACAGCCCAGGCCCTGGCAGAGATCGGCGCCGACGGCGGCAAGATGCTGACCCGAATCGCCTTCGACTCCGAACACACCACCTCAGTTCTCCAGAACACGGCCGAAGCGATCGACTCGCTGCACGAGCGCGGACTCATCGCCATGGTCGAACCATTCATCTCGACCAGCAGCGGCGATCGCGTCAGCAACGTGCTCACCGCCGATGCGGTCATCCAATCGGTCGGCATCGCCCAAGGTCTGGGTGCCCGTTCTGCGCGCACCTGGATGAAGCTGCCTGTGGTCCCAGACATGGAACGAGTCATGGCCGCGACGACCCTTCCCACCGTGCTGTTGGGCGGAGAGCCGGCGGGCAAGACCCATGAGGTCTTGGAATCCTGGCGCAACGCACTGGCGCTGCCCGGGGTCCAGGGCCTGACCGTCGGACGAACCCTGCTGTACCCCGACGACGGTGACGTCGCCTCAGCAGTGGAGACCGCGGCCTCGCTGCTTCGCCACCACAATCAGGAGAAATGATGAGCACACGCACCCTCAGCGTCGCCCAGGCGACCGTGGAGTTTCTCGCAAACCAGTGGACCGTCGACGTGGTCGACGGCGAACGGAGCGAGGTCCGCACGATTCCTGGAATGCACGGGATCTTCGGCCATGGAAATCTCGCCGGGGTCGGACAGGCGCTCAAGCAGTCGCAGGTCAAGGCCCCAGGGCTGATGCCTTATTTCCAGGGCCGCAACGAGCAGGGACTCGTGCACCAAGCAGTTGGCTATGCCCGGCACACGCGCAGGCGCCAGACCTTCGCAGTGACCGCCTCGATCGGCCCAGGCTCAACCAACATGGCGACCGGTGCGGCACTTGCCACCACCAACCGGCTGCCCGCCCTGCTGTTCGCTTCGGATGAGTTCGCTACGCGTGCCTCCGATCCGGTCCTGCAACAGCTGGAGCTGCCTCACTCCTATGACGTCACCTGCGCGGACATCTTCCGACCGATCAGCCGCTACTTCGACCGCGTGCAGCGACCCGAACAGCTGTTCTCCGCGCTGCTCAATGGGATGCGCGTGCTGATGGACCCCGCCGAGACCGGAGCCGTCACGATCTCGCTGCCTCAGGACGTGCAGGCTGAGCGAGTAGTGGTGCCCGACGCTTTCCTTGCGCCGCGCCAATGGCGGATTCGCCGACCGGAGCCGGAAGACGTTGACATCGCGGCGGCACTCGATGTGATCCGAGATGCCAAGCAGCCGCTGATCATCGCGGGTGGCGGGGTGCACTATGCGTTTGCCACCGAGAAGCTGCGTGCCCTCGCCGAAGCCACTGGGATCCCGGTCTCCTATACTCAGGCCGGTGTGGGAAGCATGGACTGGGAT
Source organism: Nesterenkonia sp. YGD6 (assembly GCF_022565895.1). Taxonomy (NCBI): domain Bacteria; kingdom Bacillati; phylum Actinomycetota; class Actinomycetes; order Micrococcales; family Micrococcaceae; genus Nesterenkonia; species Nesterenkonia sp. YGD6. Next base: position 40,906 of record NZ_JAJOYY010000006.1, read on the forward strand.
CACGAGCTGTGCCTTGGGGCGCTCGGCTCGACCGGGTCGACGGCGTCGAATGCCTACGCCAAGGACGCGGATGTCGTCATCGGCATCGGCACCCGTTATGAGGACTTCACCACGGCCTCGATGACCGTCTTCCAGAACTCCGCGGTGCGGTTCGTCAACGTCAACATCACCAGTATGGACGCCTATAAGCTCGGCGCTTCGGTACAGATCGTCGCCGATGCTGGGAAGACCATTCCGTACCTCCAGTCGGGTCTGACCAGCGCCGGGTATCGAGTGCCAGAACCCACCGCTGATCTGATCCGTTCGGAACGCGCGCGCTGGAACGCCGCCGTCGACGAGTCCTTCAGCATCCGTAATGAACCGCTTCCCGCGCAGACCGAGATCATCGGGACCGTGAACGAGGCCATGGATGATCAAGACGTCGTGATCTGTGCGGCGGGATCGCTTCCAGGGGATCTGCACAAGCTCTGGAGGGTCAAGGATTCCCACGGCTATCACGTGGAGTACGCCTTCTCCTGCATGGGCTATGAGATTGCCGGCGGGCTCGGAGTCAAGCGCGCCACCATGGCCGAGGCTGTGGCGGCCGGCCGTGACCCGGAAGACGGTCGCGACGTCGTCGTCATGGTCGGTGATGGCTCCTATCTGATGATGCACACCGAACTGGTCACCGCCGTGGCCGAGCGGATCAAGCTGATCGTAGTGCTGCTGCAGAACCACGGCTATGCCTCCATAGGCTCCCTCTCAGAGTCCCTGGGCTCCCAGCGCTTCGGCACGAAGTACCGGTACCTGGAGGAAGAGACCCACAACTTCGAAGAGGGAGACCCTCTCCCGGTGGACATCGCCGCCAACGCTGAATCCCTCGGGGTCAAGGTCATCCGAGTCGAACCCGGCAAGAGCTCGATCGATGACCTCGCACGGGCCGTCGCCGAAGCCAAGGCGCTGCCGGCGAGCTCGGGGCCGGTCATGATCCACATCAATTCGGACCTGTACCTCGACGCCCCGGACTCTGAGTCCTGGTGGGACGTGCCCGTCGCGTCGACCTCCGAGCTCGAGTCCACCCAGACCGCCTACACCACCTACGCAGACCACAAATCCCGGCAGCGCCTCCTGCTGGGAGAGGAGAGGAAGAACGCATGAGCATCACCGAGATCAACCACTGGCTCAACGGCGGCGAAGCTGCCGGCCACGGATCAGCCCGCCAGGACGTCTTCAACCCAGCCACCGGCCAGGTAAGCGGCAGCCTGCATCTGGGTGACGCCGAAGACCTGCAGAAGACCCTGGAGGCTGCCCGCGCCGCCGCCGATGTATGGGGTGAGACGTCTCTGTCCAAGCGGATGGCCGTGCTCTTCAAATTCCGCGAACTGGTCCATGCGCACACCCAGGACCTGGCCGCGCTCATCACTGCCGAGCACGGCAAGGTGCTCTCCGATGCCGCCGGTGAAGTGGGGCGGGGACTCGAGGTTGTGGAGTTCGCCTGCGCCATGCCGCAGACGCTCAAAGGCGAGTACACCGACCAGATCGCCACCGGAATCGACGTCTATTCCTTCCGCCAGCCTGTCGGAGTGGTGGCTGGCATCACCCCATTCAACTTCCCGGTCATGGTGCCGCTGTGGATGGCCCCGCTGGCGATCGCGACCGGCAATGCCTTCGTGCTCAAGCCCTCGGAGCGCGACCCCTCAGCCTCGATGTTACTGGCCAAGCTCTGGAAAGACGCAGGCCTCCCCGATGGAGTCTTCCAGGTGCTCCACGGCGACAAGGAGATCGTCAACGGCCTGCTGACCCACGACCTCGTCGACGCCATCTCCTTCGTGGGATCGACGCCAATCGCCAAGCATGTCCATGAGACTGCGACGCGCCACGGCAAACGCGTCCAGGCACTTGGTGGAGCGAAGAACCACGCCGTGGTGATGCCGGACGCCGACCTCGACCTGGCGGCCGATCACCTCTCCGCCGCCGCCTTCGGCTCAGCCGGGGAACGCTGCATGGCGATCTCCGTCGCGGTCGCGGTCGGTGACGCGGCGGACAAGCTGGTAGCCAATGTGGGCGACCGCGCCCGAGCCATCACGGTGGGCAATGGAACCCAGGACGGTGTCGACATGGGTCCGGTGATCACGCCAGCATCGAAGGAGCGTGTGCTTCGAATCGTCACGGAGGCTGAGCAGGACGGCGCCGTCGTCGTCGTCGATGGCCGAGACCTCGCTGTCGAGGGCCATGCCGAGGGATTCTTCGTCGGTCCTACTGTGCTGGACCGGGTCAAAGACACCATGACCGCGTATGAGGAAGAGATCTTCGGCCCAGTGCTCGCAGTGGTCCGGGTCGAGACGCTCGAAGATGCCATTCGGGTGATCAACGCCAACCCATACGGCAACGGCACAGCGATCTTCACCGCGTCTGGGCATGCCGCGCGGACCTTCCAGCGCCAGGTCACCGTCGGAATGATCGGCGTCAACGTGCCCGTGCCGGTTCCCGCTGCGCAGCACTCCTTCGGCGGATGGAAAGACTCGTTGTTCGGTGATCTCCACATCTACGGCCCCGACGGCGTCCGCTTCTACACCCGCGGCAAGGTCATCACCCAGCGGTGGCCCGCAGAGAACGACATCTCCGGAGCATCGATGAACTTCCCGTCGAACGCCTGACAACTCACGATGGATCTGCCCGGGACCAGGTATCTGGCCCCGGGCAGACCTGTGTACGGGTGAGGCTCTTAGCTCCATGTTGACCAGTCGTCCTAATGTCTGGACAAAGTCTGTGATGCGCACTACAGTGAGGGCAGTCACATTGTCCGAACTGACAGGAACCGCAGCATCATGACAACTCAGGATCTCCGAGTCGCCGTAGTAGGCACAGGACTCATGGGAACAGATCACGTCCAGCGACTCACACGCCACACCATTGGCGCCCATGTGAGCGCTGTGGTCGACATCGATGCAGAGCGGGCACGAGCGGCCGCGGAGGTGGCCGACCAGGCCCTGACCTTCACCAGCGTGGAGTCACTCATCTCCGCGGATGCCGCCGACGCCGTGGTCCTCGCCACGCCAGGCTTTCTTCACGAGGAGGCGCTGTTCAAGCTCCTGGAGGCCCGGATTCCGGTCATGTGTGAGAAGCCACTGACGCCGGATCCCGCTTCCTCGCTGCGAGTCGTGGAAGCGGAGGTGGAGATCGGCAAGCGCCTCATTCAGGTGGGCTTCATGCGTCGATTCGACGCGGGTTACCGTCATCTCAAAGAGATCATCGACGCTGGCACCTATGGTGAACTGCTGATGCTGCATCACCAGCACCGCAATGCGACTGTGCCTGCGACCTTCTCGGAAGAGATGCTGATCCATGATTCCGTAGTCCATGAATTCGATGCGGTCAGGTTCTTCTCTGGAGAGGAGATTGCCAACGTGGGGGTCCGGAGGGGGCGTAGGAGCAAGCATGGATCGGATCTGCTCAGTGACCCTCAGCTGGTCACGATGCAGACCACCTCAGGTCTCCTTGCCGACGTCGAGATCTTCGTCAATGCCCAGCTGGGCTACCAGGTCCTGACTCAGGCGGTGTTTGAAGAAGGCGTCGTGAAGATCGGTGAATCAGCACAGTCCACCGTCGTCTCGGCGGCCTCGAGCGGCAGTGCAATCGACCGTACTTTCCACACTCGATTCGTCGATGCCTATGACACTGAGATTCAGCAATGGGTCGACTCTGTGCTAACGCAGACACCGACCGGGCCATCCGCGTGGGATGGATACGCCACCGCGGCGGTCTGTGGTGCAGGAGTCGAAGCTCAGCAGAACGGCGGTCTTTCCGACGTCACGATGGCCGCCAAGCCAGATCTCTACTCCTGACCGGCTCGACCTCGAGGAGACCCATGAAATACACGTTTGACCCCGTTCCCTTCCACCACACGAATTCCCTGCTGGAGTTCCCTCGCGTGGCAGCGGATTTCGGTTTCGAGTGGATCCAGATGACGCCGCATCCCGACTTCATCCCGTTCTTCTCCCATCCCCGAGCTGATGATGACCTCGTTCGGGCCCTAGGCAAGGCCTGCGAGAGTGCCGGTGTGGGAATCTCATCGATCCTGCCGGTCCAGCGATGGTCTTCACCCGATGACAATCTGCGTCAAGCAGCAGTGCGCAATTGGAAACGCGCCATCCAGATCGCTGTCGATCTAGGGGTGGACCAGATGAACACTGAGTTCTCAGGGCGCCCAGAGAAGCCGGAGGAGTCGGAGGCATCCTTTTACCGCTCGATGGAGGAACTGGTTCCGATCATCGAACGCGAAGGCATCAATATCGCCATCGACCCCCACCCTGATGACTTCGTCGAACGTGGAACCGATGCGTGGCGAATCATTCGCGGAGTGAACTCCAAGAACCTCAGCTTCGTCTACGTGGCCGCCCACTCGTTCCATATGCAGGACCCGATGGACGAAATTCTTGACCTCGTGCAGGACCGGCTGCGTGTCGTGCACGTCGCAGACACCTTCGACCATCGCCGATCCGGCGGCTTGCGCTACATCACCAACCCGCCCGAAACCGCTGCGCGGGTGCACCAGCACATGAAGATCGGGGACGGAGATGTCGACTGGGACAACTTCTACTCCGAGCTCAATCGCAACGGTTTCCTGAACCGTGACGACTCAGTCATGGTCACCAGCGTATTTTCCGAGCATGAGAATCACGAAGAGGTCACCCGCTACCAATTGAAGGAGATGCGCTCCCGAGCCGAAGCTGCTCGTCGCTGACGAGCATGAGCGCGGCCTCATCAGGAATCACTGACGATTCAACGTAGAACTGACCGAGAGATAAGGACAGACAGATTTCTGTAACTAGCACGCCCGGAACCGGACACGTTCCGGCACCTGCGCGTAAGAAGAGAACTTCCCTGATCTACATCTTCGGAGCCCTAGGGGGTCTGAACTGGGGCTATGACACCGGCGTCATCTCAGCAGCATTGGTGTATCTGCGTCGCGATTTCGAGCTCAGCGCCTGGGAAGAGGGATGGGTCGTCACCGGACTCATCATCGGTGCAGTCGTTGGCGCCGCAGTCGGAGGGAGGATCTCCGACAAATATGGTCGCAGGTCAGTCCTGATCGCTACAGCCGTCGTGTTCATCATCGCCCCCCTGGGTATGGCCTTCGCGTCCAATACTGAAGTGCTCTTCCTCTTCAGGTTGGTGGTCGGCCTCGGAGCCGGTCTGGCGGCCGTGACCTTGCCGGTGTATCTCTCGGAGATCGCTCCTGCACGCATCCGGGGTAAAGTCACCGCCTTCTATGCCCTGGCAATTGTCTCCGGACAGTTCCTGGGCTTCATCATCGGTGTTGCCTTCGCTCCGATGGAGTCTTGGCGATGGATGCTCGGACTTTCGGTGATCCCTTCGATCCTCTTCGCACTTGGGCTCTTCTTCGTCTGGGAGACACCTCGCTGGCTGGTCAGGAGCGGCCGCGAAGATGAAGCTCGCAAGATCTTGAACTATGACCGCACCCCGGAGGAAGTCCGGCACGAGCTCGAAGAAATTCATGCAGTCCAGCGGGCAGAGGCTGCGGCAGGAGCCAGCAAGGGTCTGAAGGCACTGTTGCAGCCCTGGGTCAAGCCCATCCTGTTCATCGGGCTCGGACTGGCCGTGTTGCAACAGGTGATGGGTATCAACACCATCATGTACTACGCGCCTACGACACTTCAGAACGTAGGCTTCTCCGATCAGGCGGCTATCGCGTCGAACCTCATCTTCGGCATCGTCAACATCCTTGCAGTCGCGGTCGCACTGCTCTGCGCCGACCGGATCGGGCGCAAGCCGCTGCTTCTCATCGGTGCTGCCGGCACCACCATCAGCCTCGGTGCCCTCGCCGCGACAAACCTGTTCCTGCCCGAGTCAGACGAGTCCGGGCTAATCGGGGTGCTGACGCTCACCAGCATTGCGGTCTACGTCTTCGTCTTCCAGGCCAGCTGGGGCTCCATCGTCTGGGTCATGCTCGGCGAGATCTTCCCACTGGGAGTCCGAGCCGCAGCCATGGGCTTGGCCACGACGGCACTGTGGTTCGGCAACGGTCTGGTCGCGCTCAGCTTCCCTGTGTTGCTGGAATCCCTCGGTGTCGGCGTCCTCTTCGCAGGCTTCGCCGTGATCTGTGCCATTGCCTTCGCCTTCACCTGGCTCAAGGTCCCGGAGACCAAGGGCCGGAGCCTCGAACAGATCGAAGAGGACTTCCGCACCGGGGCCATCCCGGTGATCCCAGAAGCCGTCAAGCGCGGATAACTACGACTCACCACGAAAGGACCCGTCATGTCGCAGACGATCGGAGTCGCAGTCATCGGTGCTGGCATGGCGGGAGCCGCGCACGCGGCCGCCTGGAGAGCGGCGACCACGGTGCGCAGCCCTTTCCCCCAGGAGGTCAGGCTCGTTGCGATCGCCGACATCGCTCAACCACTGGCCGAGAGCGTGGCCGGACGCTACGGCTACGACCGGGTGGAGTCAGACTGGAGAAACCTGCTGGAGGCTGCCGACGTCGACGTCGTCTCGGTGGTGGTGGCGAATCACCTCCACCGAGAGATCGTCGAAGCCCTGGTCGCTGCAGGAAAGCATGTCTTGTGCGAGAAGCCGCTCAGCGGCACCTTGGAGGATGCGCGAGCAATGGCCGCTCTGGCGTCGGCGGCGGACCCGGTGGTCCGCATCGGATTCACCTTCCGGCGTGCGCCAGGACTGGCCGCGCTTGCTGAGCTGGTCCACAGTGGGAAGCTTGGTGAGGTGCTTCATCTGAACGGGCGATACTACGCCGACTACGCCCGTTCCCCCCAGGTGCCGATGACCTGGCGATATCGCGGAGAACCAGGTTCAGGTGCACTGGCAGATGTGGGGAGCCACCTCCTCTACGCCGCGGAGCTGCTCGCTGGGCCCATCCGCAGCGTGGCAGGTGCCTCCTTCCGCACTGTCATCAAGGAACGATCCTTGCCACTGGGCGCCACGGTCGGACACGCGGTCGCGGCAGTCTCTGAGGAAACGGAGCCGGTGACGAACGACGACTGGGCCGGATTCACGGCAGAATTCGGGGCGAAAGTAGACGGAACGGCCTCAGGCACGCTCGAAGCCTCACGCGTCACAGCCGGCCACCCCAACGGGCTGCGCCTGGAGATCGCCTGCCGAAACGGCAGCGCCGTCTGGGACCAGGAGCGCCCGGCAGAAATCCTCCTCCACCTCAATGAAGACGGACCAAACGCACACAACAACGGTTTTCGCACCGTGAAGCTCGGACCCGGGCACCCCTACGTGGCCGAGGGGTACGCGATGGCGGCTCCCGGCATCGGATTCGGTCAGAACGATGGATTCATCTTCCAGGCGCGCGCATTCCTGGAGGAGGTGGCAGGGGTTCCGGAATCCGAATCCTGGCCCCGGAACGCGTCATTCGCCGAGGGCCTGCGGAACATGGAAATCATCGAGGCAGTCGCTGAGTCCGCTCGTCGCAGCGGAGTCAGTGTGCAGGTAGACGAGATCTCGGCGGTCTGAGACCGCTAGAACCATCAAAGGAGGAGACCGTGCATCCAGGTTTGTACACAGCACCGCTGCACAAGAGGGCGCTCGCCGAATCCATCGAGATCGTCGCCAACATCGGCCTCGACGCCGTGAAGCTCAACACGGGCAGGTTCCTGCCCGCGGCGCACGTTCCGGTGGTCGAACTCGAAAACGATCCCGTCGCCGCGCGGACGTAGCTCTCAGTGCTCGACGGTGCCGGGGGTCAGCTTGCAGGGACTGAACTGCACCGGGAACCCACTGCACCCGGATGAGAGAACAGGTCAGAAGCGCGCGGAGGATCTCAGGTGCTCGCCGGAAGTCTTTGACAGACCAGGGTCGTGGCCGTGCCAGGACCACCCGGTTCGGAGTCGAGTACTCGGCAGACCTCGTGGATCGTCAACGACTGGTCGTCACGGGCATCGGACGTCATCGACTGCCAGTGGGACGTTGCAGAGGGGCCGATGGCCCAAGATTTGGGATTGAACCTCATCTATATGAGTGTTGCGGTCAGCTCGTTGATCTTCGCCGCAGCGGTCGGCGCCCTCGTCTGGGGCCGGGTATCTGGCCGAGCACGAGCCCGGTGACGACATCGTCGTCCTGGGCACGGCCAGATGAGTCCGGTCGCTCACTTCGTGGAGAAGCCTGCGCTTCCTCGGACGGCAGCGCTGACTGCTGACGGGCGAGGTGTCCTGAGGCACGTTGTTGGTCCCGCGTCCGGTCCCGGGTCAGCATCATAAGCAGGACCTCAGAGGCCGGCGGGGACAAGGGCGGTGCTGGTGCGGGGAATGAGTCGGACGGGGAGCGTGACGTGCTCGCCTGCTACTGCGCTGTTCTCCTCCGCGATCTCGAGGCGGCGCAGCGCGAGTTCAACGGCGGTGCGGGCGAGCTGACGGGCGTCCTGGGCGAGGGTGGTGAGATCGAGGTAGGGCAGGGATGCCTGTTCGGAGTCGTCGAAACCGACCACCGACAAGTTCTGTGGCACGCGCTGGCCCATGAGCCGGGCTTGGCTGATCACTCCGACCGCGCATCGGTCGTTGAAGGCCATGACTGCGGTCGGAGCGGGCCCCTGGCTCAAGAGCCGGGTGACAGCGGCCGCGCCCCCGATTTCCGAAGCAGCCTCGCGAATGATCAGCATCTGGTCGCTGAGGCCTGCGGCGAGCATGGCGTCTTGGTAGCCGGCTCGGCGTCGCGCCCCGCCGGCCTCGCGGTCAGCGTCGATATAGGCGATGCGTCGGTGCCCCAGGGCGAACAGATGCTCCACTGCCAGGACCGCCCCGCGGTGGTCGTCGATGGCCACGCTGTCGAAGACTGAGTCCTCGAAGGCGCGGGTGACTGAGACGATCGGCATAGAAGCACCGATCTGCTCGAGACGGGTTTGTGGCAGGGAACTGCCAAGCAGGACTAGCGCCTCGCACCGATCGCGGAGCAGGGCATCAAGGGCGGCGTCCTCGGCCCGGTGGGGCGTAACGGCTGAGAGGACTACCTCGTAGTTCCGCTCCTGCGCGGCGGTGTGAAGGGCATCGAGGATCTCTCCGTGGAACGGTTGCACCGGTTCGAAGGCTACTCCCAGCAGTCGGGAGCGTCCTTGGCGAAGCAGGCGAGCCCTTTCGTCGCGGCGGTAGCCCAGCTTGGCCGCCACGGCCAGCACGTGGGCTCGGGTCTCCTCGCTGGCGCCGGGAACGTTCCGGAATACGATCGAGACCAGCGGCTGGGATACTCCGGCCGTCCGGGCGACGTCGCGCATGGTGACGCGGCGCCCGGTCGGGGGGCGGAGGGCTTCTGGGCCCGGGGCGTCTGGGATCACGCGGCAGACATGGTGAAGGCATCCCGGAAGCGGGTCAGGGCCAGCTCGGGGTCGGTGGCGGCGAAGGCCTCCATCGCGATCACTCCTTCATATCCGATCTCTGCCAAAGCGGCGGCCACCCGGGGGTAGTGAATTTCGCCGGTGCCAGGCTCGCACCGTCCTGGTACGTCCGCCACCTGAATCTCCCCAATATACGCGAGGGCCCGGCCGCAAAGCTCTACCAGATTCCCTTCCCCGATCTGGGCGTGGTAGAGGTCCAGGTTCAATCGGAGGTGTGGGCTGTCCACGGCCGTGACCAGGGCCAGTGTTTCCTCAGCCGTTCCAAAGGGCACACCGGGGTGGTCGACGGCGGTGTTGAGGTTCTCCAGAGTGAAGATTCGCCCGTAGCGTTCGCCCAGTGCAGCCAGGCGCTCAAGAGTACGCGCCGCGGCAAGCCAGTCCGCCCCTGTGACCACCAGGTGAGGCACCACGGGTATCCCGGAGGGATCCAGACCGGTGCCGTGAACGTTGAGCCGGGGGCAGTCAATGACCTCGGCCGCGACCAGAGATTCCTCGGCCGTGCGCAACAGCTCGGTCGCACCGTCCGGGTCGACTAGGGTGCCGCGCAGGTAGCCGGTCATCGACCCGAACCTGGCCCCGGTGGCCGCAAGGCCCGGAAGGTCCTTGTTGCTCCAGTCCCAGATCTCAACCTCGAAACCGGCCTGGTGGAGTCGACGGACACGTTGCTCGAAGGGCATATCGACGAAGAGCATCTCGGCGTTGGCTGCCAGGGTGAAACGGCTCATCGGATGGCCTCGACGATGTCGAGCGTCACGGGCGCCCCGGTGCCGCAGGACTCGATGCACCCCAGCGCGATCCGCAACGCTTCTCCGGCCGCCTCGACTCCCGGCCCGTCGGTCGGCTGCCCAAGGGCGGTGTCGGTGAAGGCCTGCAGCTCCGCGGTGTAGGCGCCGCGCATGGACTGGGTGTCTGCGCGCACGGTGTCTCCGGCGAGGCCCGCGGGGCCGTAATAGCGCAGGCTTGAGGCCGCTAGGTCTCCCGCGGTGACCATGCCTGCTGAGCCGAAGGCCTCGGCACGGGTGTCGTAGCCGTAGGCGGCCGAAAAGCTGGCCTCGGCGGTGGCGATCGCCCCGTTGTCATAGCGGATCGTGACCACAGCGGTGTCCAGCAACCCGGCGTCCTTGAAGTCGGGGGCCACGAGGGCGTCGGCTACCGCGTGCACCTGCACCGCCCGGGCGCCCGGGTTGAGGAAGTTCAGCGTGTCGAAGTCGTGGATCAGAGTCTCGAGGAAGATCGTCCAGGGTGCGACTGCCGCGGGGTTGGCTAGTCCCGGGTCCCGGGTGGTCGATCTCAACAGCTGGGGGGTGCCGATGTGGCCGGCGTCGATCATTGCGCGGGCCTGCGGGAAGCCGTCGGCGAATCGGCGGTTGAATCCGATGCGGAACAACGCCCCGTGAGTTTCCACCGCCCGCCGGACCCGGTCGATCTCATCCAGCGTCATTCCGGCCGGCTTCTCACAGAAGATCGCTTTGCCCACCGCGGCCGACTGTTCTACCAATCCGGCGTGGAAGCGGGCAGGGGCGGTGATCACGACCGCGTCGATCTCCGGATCAGCTAACAGCTGAGCGATGTCCGTGTACGCCGCATCCACCTTCAGCTCCTCGGCCAGACGCGCGGCCGCGCCCTCCACAGGGTCGGCCACGGCGGCCAGTCGCGCGTTCGGGACGGCGCGAGCGATCAGCTGGGCGTGGCTAGATCCGATGCGGCCAGCACCGATCAGGCCAATGTTCAGAATGCGGGACTGAGCCATGAAGTGCTCCTTGGAGTCAGGGGCTGATTGTGGGCAAAGGGGGTCCGTGGCCGGTGTTGCATCGGCTGGATCAACTCTTGGCAGGAACACTAGTACGTATTAGTGTGATTGGCAACACAGGGCGGGGCTGCCTCTGTGGTTTTCGTCGTACGGCCAGGGAGTGCTCTGATGCGGCCGCACGGCTGGGCCTTGGTAGAGGGTCCCGTCGCGCAGCATGGGCGTAGAGCGTGTCCAGACGGCGGCGCGCCAGCGCAATAATGACCCGCTTATGCCGCTTCCCCATCTCGATCTTCCGGTCGTAATACGCACTCGACGGCGGGTGGTGCAGTGCCGCGAACGCTGAGTTGTCGAGGCTGGATTTCAGTCGCTTGTTCCCGCCACGGTCGGCGAACTCTCCACGGATGGAAGTCCCGGAACGCCTAGTCGTGGGCGCAGTGCCGGCGTAGGAGGCCAGGTGGCTTGCGGTCTTGAACTCAGTGAGGATCCTGGCCGCGGTCGTAAAGAGGGGGCCTCCACCAGCCTCTACTTGGGTGAGGCTCCGGCCTGTTGCCGGGTCAGGTCTTGCAGCTGCTGGGCGAGGATCGGCACAATCGTCGCGGACGCCTCGGTGTCAGCGACCACCACGGTTTGTGACTCCACGGCGGTGAAGATCTCTACGGTGACCCGTTCGGCCAGTCGTGGGTTGTGTTTCTTGATCCGGTTCCGCAGATGACCTCGAGTCTGCCGCACCGATAGGTCACGTCAAACTGTCACCTATCGGTGTGGCAGACCCGAGTGCAACATGCGTAAGTTGGCTTGCAGCGTGGGCTGCGGCGTACGTACGTTGCAGTCCACCCGAAGATGGACTTCCCCCTCACCAGGGAGCCCGTGTCTGGGCGGTAGCACGCACGCATGGGTGCGGGTGATCATGCGTGACAGCGGGCATACGGTCATAGTCGGCAGCACGCACCGAGACACCCATGTGAGGCGAGACCCACCCAGACCGAACCGCCGGCCAACATCAGTCGCGTGTCATCGAACGCACAGTCTCCAGCAGTCGGTCACGTTCGGCCGATACCGCCTCCAGCAAGACATCTGCCCGATCCGCACGGGTTCGCTCAGTGGACAGCAGCGCAGCCTGCTCGTCAGCCCGGACGGCTGCGGCCCGCTCAGCGTCGGCAAGGGCTGCCTTGGCATCGGCGACGGCCGCCGAGAGTTCCTCGATCTTGGCCTCGGCCTCGGTGAGGTCACCGGTGAGCTCCCGGATCTCATCGTTCGAGGCCTGGAGCTTGGCCATGAAAGCATCGCGCTCAGCAGCGAACTTGGCACTCGCTTCAGCCTGAGACTCGCGCCATGCGGCCGCGTAGCGGGCCATCACGTTGTCCGGGATCGGAGTCTCTGGGACTGCCGAGGCGGTGCTCTCGTTCCACTTCCGCGCTGCCTCAGCCGCTACGTTCGTTGCAACCTCGGCACGCACCCTTACTGTACGAGCAGTCACGGGCTGGCCTTCAGTGGCCAGCGCCTCGGCAGCCTCGGCGGCACGGCTCTGTGCCGGGGTGGGTGTGTTCGATGCGTTCTGTTCAGTGACCATGCCTCTAGCGTAACATGGAAGTACGCAAAGTACGTACCTAACGTTTCTAGTTGTTCCTATCTGGTTTCGAAGAGCGCAGTCACCGACCCCAATCCGAGCCGCTGACCCGCGCAGTGAGTGCGATCGAGGCCAACGCCGCTACTGACACTGTTCACTGCTACGAATGACCCCTCCACGAGCTGACGCCCCACCCTGGACCGCCGGCCCGAGCGGTGCACACCGCAGAGATGCAGGCAGAGTGTCGAGGGCCCTCGTGAGACTGCAGGCCTAGCACTAGAATTCGTTGACTGGCTTGCCCGGTCGCAACGGAAGGTGCGGGACATGGTGGAGATGCGACACAAGGACTCCGCCCAAGAGAAGCTCGACCTTCTGAACCAAAACCCGCAGGCCCGACTCCTCACTGCAGGGGAGATGGCCGACTACGTCGACAAGGCCCGCAACTGGCCCTCGGACTCAGCGCGCAAGGGTCGACTCATCTCAGTCAGGCACGCTGGGGAGACCTACTACCCCGCCTTCCAGATCGACACGGTGCATCGAGAGACCTGGGAATGGGTCTCGACCATGGCGGGGATCCTGGAGAACGAGGGAACCACCGGCAGGTCCTTCACCCTCTGGGCGGCGACTCCTTCACCGCGCTTCGACGGCGACACCCCAGCAATGCACACCGGAGACCCCGACTTCATGACCAAGGCAGCAGCTGATCTCGCTGAGCTATGAGTCTTGCCCGTGCCACTCAGCGCCCTGCCGTATTTAACCCGGCAGCAATCATCATCCAGTCACGATCCTGCGCATCGAGGGTGATCGACGTGGACGCCACAGCGAGGGACAGTCGCCGGCAACCTATATAACTCGTAGAATCTGTAAAGAATGTAAAGCAGAAAAAAGTTGCTTGCGTGAACTACATACTGGGGATGCGGCGCCAAACGGGGGTTTTTCCTGGGTGGCAGAGGGTGTCTTTGGCAGTGGTGTTGAGACCTGTTTCAGGGTGTCGACCCATCACCCAGAGAATCCTGGTCGGCCCCCCCCCGGGGAACCAGCTCGGCGTATCCCAGCCGCGCGAGACCCTGGCGCGGGATCTTCCATGCCCCGTCGGTGCCCAGGTGAGCGCCCACGGCTTGGAGGGACCCGTCTTTGCGTCGACGGTGCAGGGTAGAGAGCGAGACGCCGACGACCTTGGAGGCTTGCTCTAGGGTGAGTCACATGTCATCGTCGGGAGGTGTCACGGGGGTCTCAAAGGGTTTCCGGGGAACGATGCTGGCAGACTTTCCCTGCTATCCCGGCAGAGACGCGTTCTTGGATCAGCGATCGGCCGCCAGCGCGCGATCATACGTCGCCTGAAGGTTCACCCAGAAGCGCGCAGAGAGATCGAAGCGCTGTGCGAGCAGCCTTGCCACCTCGGCGGTGATGTCTTGGGCGCCCTGGATGATCGAGGTGAACTGCGCCGGGTTGAGACCGAGTTCTTGGGCCACCTGCTCCGGTGCCAGCCCTAGAGGTTCAATGAACTCCTCCAGCAGGATCACCCCGGGATGGATCAGATGCGTGGAGGGTTCCACGGCGCCTTTCTGCGGACGGCTGGCCTCGTCGTAAGCACGCGCACGCTCGCACTCAGCCCGGTCGGGGAGTTCCATGTTCGCCAGGCGCAGCACGGGGCCCGAGGTGGTGTCGCCCAGGGACTCGTCCAGAGCCACTCTGACCTGCGCCGTGAGGATGTCTCGATGCAACAGTTTCAGCGCCTGCACCCGAGGAAGCTCCGGCCCGTACTGCGCATGTGCCAGATCGCGTTCGGTGGGGACTTTCATCTCGACCAGACGCCGCACCGTGTCCGGGATAGGTCGGCCCAGCTGCTCATTCAGCGCGACGGTGACCTGCGCAGACAGGATGTGCCGGCGCAGCTCGCTCATCGCCAGCCATCGCTCGGTGGGGTTCTCGGGGCGCTTCATCAGACCAATATCGCGCGGGGGATCGCCCACCGGAAGGGGAGTGTCAGCACAGTCTCAGGGGGTTTTTCAGGGTGCCAGGACATACGGGTGTCAACGGGGCTTCAGGGTTTCACTGGTATTTCAGCCAGAACGAGGCGATACGCCCATCCGCCACTGTTGCGAACTCTGCGCTCTGCTTACCGTCCGGCACTGGGAAGCCTCGACCTGGCAATCTCATGTGAGCGTCTGTACTATCTCATACGTGAGTGGTGTGGATCACGCCAAATGTGAATGTCACTTCGTCATATTTAGGTGTGTGTCTGCTGAGCAGGATGTGTGAACCCTGCCAGATGTGCACTACACCCACGTGATAACCAGCACCTCCGAGTTGATCACCTCTCTGCGGCTGACTTGAGTATCGACGCCGAAACCGCAATCACCTCCCCGACTTATTGAGCGGAGAACACACTGACATGAACATCCCAACCACGACATCAACCCCTTCTGCGAATTCTCTGCCCTCTTCAATGCGCGTGAGCGTCCTGAATGGGCCAAAGGAGTTAGTTGTAGAGGAACGCGCGGTGCCTGAACCTGGTGTGGGACAGGTGTTGGTCAACATCCTTGCCGTGGGCGTGTGTGGCTCCGACACCCACTACTACGAGCACGGCAGGATCGGTGATTTCGTGGTCGACAAGCCCCTGGTACTGGGCCACGAACCCGCCGGGAGAATTGTGGCGGTAGGGCCCGGAGTAGATCCCGCGCGCGTGGGACAGCGTGTGTCACTCGAGCCGGGGATACCGGAGCCGTTCTCGGCCGAGACATTAGCTGGCCGATACAATCTTGATCCGGCGGTGCAGTTCTTTGCGACTCCGCCGGTAGATGGGGTGTTCTCCGAATATGCCGTCCACCCTGCTGCCTTCTGCCACCCCGTCCCGGATGAGGTCTCCGACGAAGCGGCGGCCCTACTTGAACCGCTGTCGGTCGGTATCGCAGCTGCACGCGCCGGGAAGGTGCAATTGGGGTCGAGGGTGCTCGTGGCCGGGGCAGGTCCGATTGGCTTGCTGGCAGCTGCGTGCGCAAGTCGCGCTGGCGCCACCGACGTGGTGGTCACTGATGTCCGTGAAGAGCGCCTGGAAGTTGCCCTGGACTACGGTGCCACGGAGGTCTTCACGACCCATAACGCTCCGGATGCCACCGACCCCTTCCCGGGGTCCGGTTACGACGTGTTCATCGACGCGAGCGGTGTCGAGGCGGCGGTCCTTTCCGGGTTGCATCGCCTAGCTCCTGCCGGGCGAGCTGTCATGGTGGGAATGGGCACGGATACCTTGGTGCTGCCGGTGCCGTTGGTGCAGAACCGCCAGCTGGAGATCACGGGCACTTTCCGCTATGCCAACACCTGGCCTACTGCGGTCCGTCTGGCAGCTTCCGGCGTCATCGATTTAGACGGATTGGTGACCTCCCGGCACGACCTGGACGACGTCGGTACGGCTTTGACCATCGGCCGCACCGCTGGAGCGCTGAAGGCCGTCGTCAGCCCCTGAGGGGCCTCCACCGTGCGAGTTGGCCCAGGGTAATCGGGTCGCATGAGAGCTTGTTTGCGGACAGGGCCGCGTAGCGCCACTTCTACGTCATGCTTGATGCAACTGACTCTGCCTGAGGCCACGCGCGGTCGAGACCGAGACCTTAGCGCGTTAACCCGGGGCTGCCGCATTGAATGTCTTTTCGACCGCGCCCATCGGCGTGACGAAGTCTTTCGGGCGACGAAGCGTGCATGGTTTCTAAAGGGTCGGTCTACCGCGGGACCTGCCGCGTCAATAGGTGGCATCCTGACCTGTCCGTGCGAGGGACCGACCGTCCGAGGGCGTGGGGCGCTTCAGTGAAACGTACTGTTCGTTATGCGCCTGGCATATCGAACTTGATCAAAGCCCTTGAATAGAACGATGAGGAACCGATGTGGCTCATATGAAATGGCGTGAGGCGATCAAGAAGGTGCTGGAGGACGCCGACGAGCCCGTGCACTACACCGAGATAACCCAGAGAATAATGGTCGAAGGACTCCGAGCCGGCGTGGGAGCGAACCCCGCCGCGACAGTCGCAGCACAACTCTCTCAACCGCCACTGGTCAAGGAAGTTGTCCGTGTTGAGAAGGGCGCCTACGCACTCGCGCGCCCCGACAACGCCATCGCTGAGCCGTCTCCCCAACCTGAAATCGGAACCGGAGCGCTCCAACTTCCCCAGGTGGTTCAGTCGCGGACCAGGGGTGGATCAAGGGCTCAGGAGCGTACTGCGAACGACGGGATTGCCTGACCCCGAGACCAATGTGACTGCCCAGAAGTGAATGGATTGGTCAACTGGGAACACTGCTCTCGCAGAGTGGCCGATAACGCTCACATGGTCGCATTCACCGTGCCGCAGTGCGGTACATCCTTCGCAAGGGTCACGACCAACGGTTTCGAGGAGCTTCCCAATACTGCTCTTCTCGATGCTGGCTCTATAGCTGGTATGAGGGGCGACCTGATGCTGACGCACCCCACCACCGGGGTATCGCGGCCAAACCCAACCTGTTGGGAGAAGACGACTCCTAAGTGGCGCGAGTGAAGTATCCGGACAGGCATCAACGGCAGGTTTGATTCAACGAGTTGGAGCTACATCATTTCAGGTCGAGAAGTTACGGCTCGTCACACGGGTCCCGTTGCTTCCATGCCAACCGTGAATAGAGTGCCGATCACACTTGAGACCTGGGCATTTCACATGTGATAATCTCTCGAAAAGCTTTTACTTATGACATGCGTCACTAGCTATTCAGGAGAGAACTGTGCCTAACAATGCCCCGATCTCGGAAGCTGTACCCTTGTCAGCGTCTGTTCTTCCGCATCTCACGCTGCCGACGCCCAACTACGATCGTTCGGCCGTATCGGTCGGCGTCGTGCATATCGGGGTCGGGGGCTTCCATCGGGCCCATCAAGCGATGTATCTGGACCGGTTGATGAATGAAGGGCGCGCCCTTGACTGGGGCATCTGTGGCATGGGGGTCCTCCCCGGCGACGTCCGCATGCGGGATGCTCTCGCCACCCAGGATCACTGCTACACCCTTGTGCTCAAACACCCGGATGGCTCCACCGACGCGCGGGTTATCGGTTCGATCGTAGATTTTGTCCATGCTCCGGACGACCCCGAGGCCGCGGTGGAGCGCCTTGCCGATCCGGAAGTGCGCATTGTCTCCCTGACCATTACAGAGGGCGGCTATAACTTCAACCAGTCCACGGGGGCCTTCGACCCCGCCAACCCGGACGTAGCTCACGACCTCGCCGCGGCCGCCGCCCAGGGTCGGGGGGAGGAAGCTCCGGGCCCTCGCTCGGTATTCGGCCTGGTAGTGGAGGCTCTGCACCGTCGGCGGGCACGTGGCACGGCACCCTTCACAGTCATGTCCTGTGACAATATCCAGGGCAATGGGGACGTGGCTCGCCGCCAATTCACGGCCTACGCCGCTCTGCGAGAGGAGGAGTTGGGGGTCTGGGTGGAGCACAACGTCCCGTTCCCGAACAGTATGATCGATCGCATCACGCCGGTCACCGCTGACGGTGACCGGCAATACGTGGCCGAGACCTACGGTGTGGTGGACCAGTGGCCCGTGGTCTGCGAGCCTTTCACCCAGTGGGTGCTCGAGGACCACTTTGTGGGGGGACCGACGGGCCGCCCGCCGTTCGATGAGGTGGGCGTGCAACTCGTCGAAGACGTGGAGCCCTACGAGCTCATGAAACTTCGTCTACTCAACGTAAGCCATCAAGCTCTGTGTTATCCGGGTTATCTCGCTGGATACCGATACGCCCATGAGGTCTGCACCGACTCGACCTTCGTCGCTTACCTGCTGGCCTACATGGACCGGGAGGCCACTCCTACGCTGCGACCGGTGCCCGGCATCGATCTTGAAGCCTACAAGCACAGTCTGATCGAACGGTTCGCCAACCCCTCAGTCCGGGACACTCTAGCGCGGTTGTGCGCCGAGTCCTCGGATCGGATTCCGAAGTGGCTGGTGCCCGTGATCCACGAGAATCTTGCCGCCGGCCGGCCGGTGGACCTTTCCGCGGCCATCGTGGCTTCCTGGGCCCGCTACGCCGAAGGAATAGACGAGCAGGGTGCGTCCATCGAGGTCGTAGACCAACGCAGGGAACAGACCATGGATGCCGCTGCCAAACAGAAGTCAGAAGACCCGCTGGCTTTCGTGCGCGATCAGGGCCTGTTCGGAGATCTCAGCGAGCAGGAGTCGTTCACCGAGCCGTATCTGCGGGCGCTGGAATCCTTCCACATGAGGGGTGCACGGGCCACCATCGAGAGTCTAATCAACTAAGTCGAGGGCATCGTTGTTCCAGAGTGAAACGCAACGGTCATTTCAGGCCGCAGTCCGTCTCCGCTCCAGGTCCCTGGCGCACGGGGAGGCTTGCCGCGTTGTGAGGCCCACCAAGGAATCTCTCCAGTCTTCTCCCGTAACCGCGGTCCAGGGAGTATCGAGTAACCACATCAGCGGTTCACGACCACCTGCCGTTCCGCGTTGAGGAGACCCCCTTCACCCGCGCACTGCCACACCCGCTGCCGCCCACGCCTGGCAAGAGGCCTTCACAAGTGCTCCAGGATGTCACCTAGACCACGTCAGGGAAGCTGCCACCCCGTAACTGGAGACGACACTGGCGGCAGCACCCCTCACTGTGACCTGTCAGGTCTGCGTTGGGGAATCGACACTGATGACCGCTCATTCGTCACGGCTCGCTCCCGCCAGCGAAGTCACTGGAGTTCAGAGACTCAATGCCAAGAAGCTCTGCCAGGGCTTCGTGCAGGTCGAGATCACACACCAAGGTGTTGATGATGCCCGCTCGCACAGCTGCCAGCACCGCAGGCGCACGTCCCGCCCCGTAGGCGACCGCAATCGTATGGCGTGCCCGTGCCATCTGATCCAGCGTGGCCGCGACCACCATGTCATCCACCGGCGAGGAAACCATCGCACCATCAGCGTCGAGCAGACGCCCGGAGATCTCCGCCACGGCCCCCGCATCCACAGCAGCACGCTGGACACGTCGAGGGACGCGGTCCCAAACGGTCGAGAAACCCTTCTTCCAGCTCCCGACCGCGATAACCGCGACGTCCAGGTCGTCGGCCTTCTCCAGAGTTCGGCTAATCTCGGCGCTGGAGCGCAGGGACGTGGCATCGTCAACAACGAGAGGCGCCCACAGGGGCCACACCGCACGGGCCTCGACTCCGGCGAGCAGTCTCGGGCCCTCCGTGTCACTTTCGGTGGATACGGCACCGGCGAGCTGGACAAGCTCGCACGTAGGCATCGGCTGGAGATAGCCGACGACTTTCTGCAACGTGCGCGACCATGACACTCCGACGGTGTCGTCGGACGACACGGCACCGTCAACGACGTCGGCCACGGCGCGGGCGAGGCTGTCCCCCTGGGCTGCGGAATGGCTTGCCCCGGGG
Source organism: Nesterenkonia sp. YGD6 (assembly GCF_022565895.1). Lineage (NCBI taxonomy): Bacteria > Bacillati > Actinomycetota > Actinomycetes > Micrococcales > Micrococcaceae > Nesterenkonia > Nesterenkonia sp. YGD6. Next base: position 60,966 of record NZ_JAJOYY010000006.1, read on the forward strand.
CCCACAGTGACGACCCGGTGGACCCCCAGACTCGTCGACAGCGCTCGATCTGCCTGATCCTCGGGCGTGTGGATGGTTATGCGCACGACTCCCTGCGCGAGGGCCTCCTGGAGCAGGGTTGCCACCTGGAAGCGGGAAAGGCCCCGCTCGGCTGCCACCTGCACCTTGGACTTTCCCGCCAGGAAGTGGTCACGGCCGATCTCCGCCAGCAGTCGATTGCGGGCACCCTCATCCTGCCGGGAGAAACTGTTGGATTTCGTCATGGTCACCACGCTCGAGGATAGAAGGATACTCATCTGAGTATACGACCGCTGATTGGGCGGTGAACCAACCTGCATCGCGGACGCCGGGGCGAGCTTCAAACCACACGTCACCGATTCGAACCGACGTTTCATCGGCTCGAGTAACCCATAGAAATCACAGATGTAAACATGTAGGATCTCAAACGAGTGTGGTGCACGTCACGCAAGGAACTCGATTCCTCTTCCTCGAGGCGTTCGGTCCCGGCGCACGGCCTGCACTCCCTGCAAGGCCTGCGGGTGCGTGACGAACTGGCCTGGGGACACTCTTGAATCACGATTACTCGCACGGGAGAGGATTGCATCTGATGAAGACAACACAGAGGCGGCGGTTCGCTGCCATCATGGGCGGCACACTGACCACCACACTTGCCCTGACCGCTTGCGGCGGGGCCGGCAGTGGGGGTGAGGATGGCGCTGCTGACGCAGGCGCTGAGGAAGGCGGCAGCATTAATGTACTGATGGTGAACAACCCCCAGATGATCGATCTGGAGAGGCTCACCGAGGAGCACTTCACCGCTGAGACTGGCATTGACGTCAACTACACCGTGCTGCCGGAGAACGAGGTCCGAGATACGATCAGCCAGGAGTTCGCCAGCCAGGCCGGCCAATACGACGTCGCCACCATCAGTAACTATGAAGTGCCGATCTTCGCCGGCAACGACTGGCTCCAGCCCGTCGACGAGCTCGCCGAGGGCGACGAGGCATTCGCCCTGGACGACATTCTGGACCCGCTTACAGAGTCACTTCGTGGACCCGACGACGGGAACCTGTACGGCATCCCGTTCTACGGTGAGTCCTCATTCACGATGTACCGGGAGGACATCTTCGAAGAGCTGGGACTGACCATGCCAGAGAATCCGACGTGGGATGAGATCGCGGACCTCGCCGAGGAGATTGACACCTCCGACGCAGGCGTCAATGGGATCTGCCTGCGCGGCCTGCCCGGCTGGGGCCAGGTCTTCGCGCCGCTGACTACAGTGGTCAACACCTTCGGCGGCACCTGGGTGGATGAGGACTGGAACCCGCAGGTCAACAGTCCCGAATTTGTCGAAGCCACTGAATTCTACGTGGACCTGGTGCAGGAGCACGGACAGTCCGGCGCCGCCCAGGCGGGCTTCACCGAGTGCCTCAACGACATGACGCAGGGCAACTCTGCCATGTGGTATGACGCCACGTCCGCCGCCGGATCCCTCGAGGCTGATGACTCGCCGGTACAGGGACAGATGGGCTACGCCGCTGCGCCGGTCAAGGAGACCGAGAACTCCGGGTGGCTCTATGCCTGGTCGTGGGGTATCCAACAGGCCAGCCAGAACCAGGAGGATGCGTGGGAGTTCATCTCTTGGGCGTCGAGCCAAGAGTACGAGGAGCTCGTCGGTGAGGAGATCGGTTGGGCTAGTGTGCCGGCCGGCAAGCGAGACTCCACTTACGACAACGACCAGTATCTTGAGGTGGCTGCACCCTTCGCCGAAGAGACTCGGAGCGCGATCGAGAACGCCCAGCCCAACGACCCGGGACTCCAGCCTCGGCCCGCACCCGGAATCCAGTTCATGGCCTTCCCCGAATTCGCTGACCTTGCCACCCGGGTCTCACAGGACGTGAGCTCAGCGATCGCTGGCCAGACGAGCGTGGAAGAGGCGCTGGACGATGGTCAGGAAACGGCTGAGCAGCTGCTCGAAAGTTACCAGGAGTAAGAAAAGGAACTACAGGTGGTCTGTCGGCGCTCTGTGCCGGCAGACCACCTCCTGCTGAAGGAGCAGTGCACATGAGCACGGTCGCACCACCAAGACAGGGCAGCCTCGCACCACCAGGACAGCGCAGCAAGAAAGCAGTCGATGATCAACGGGCCGAGCGTCGGCGCGCGTGGCGACGGCGACTGCCTCTGCTCCCGGCACTGACCTACCTCATCTTGACCACGCAGATACCGTTTCTGACCGCCATCATCATCTCGTTCACCAACTGGCACGCGCTCTACCCAGATCGAGGCGGATTCGCTGGTTTCGACAACTATGTCGAGGTCTTCTCCAACCCGACACTCAGAAGCAGCGTCACCGTGACAGTCATCCTCACGGTCACGGTGGTCCTGGTGAGTCTGATTCTCGGGCTGGCGATCGCGCTTCTGCTCAACCGGGAGTTCTTCGGGCGCGGTGCTGTCCGAACGATGATGATCACCCCCTTCCTAATCGTGCCCATCGCGGCGGCGCTTCTGTGGAAGCACGCCATTCTCAATCCCACCTACGGGCTGCTCAACGGCACGATTACCTGGATATGGTCTCTGTTCGGAAGCACAAATCCCCCGCAGGTCGCCTGGGTCACCGAAATGCCGCTCATCGCGATCGAAGCTTCACTCATATGGCAGTGGACCCCGTTCATGATGTTGATCCTCTTGGCTGGGCTTCAGAGCCTACCCAGCGACGCGATTGAAGCAGCAAAGCTCGACGGGGCAGGTCCTGTCGCCATCTTCCGCTACATCACGCTGCCGCACCTACGGCGTTATATCGAACTCAGCGTTGTCCTTGGCAGCGTTTATATCGTCCAGAACTTCGACCATGTCTTCACCATGACCGCCGGCGCTCTCGGAACGGCGAACCTGCCTTACGCGGTCTACCAGACGTTCTTCCAGCAACAGAATTACGGCCTTGCCGCAGCCCTCGGTGTCGTTGTCGTGGCGGGCACCCTTATATTCGCCACTTTCGCGCTACGTCTCGTCTCGTCTCTGCAGCAGGAGAAACCATGATGAACAGCACTATCCATAAGACCCAGCCGCAGCCCGATGTGCTCAGAATCGGAGCCATTCGTGGACGAACGCGAAAGCCCAAGAGCCATCGAGAGGCTGCTCGACGTAAGAACGTCTTCATGGGTGTAGCAGCGTGGGCAGTAGGACTGCTCTTCGCCACTCCCGTCTTCTGGATGATTCTCACGTCCTTCCATAGTGAACCTGACGCCGCGACAAATCCGCCGTCTCTCCTTGCGCCGTTGACGTTGGACGGCTACCGAAACTTCTTCGGTCTTGACGGTGGGGCCAGCCCATGGCCGCCTCTGATCAACTCGGCGACGGCCTCCGTCGTATCCACAATTCTGGTAATTCTGCTGGCTTTCCCGGCCGCATATGCGCTGTCGATTAAGCCGGTGAAGAAGCCCCAGAGCGTTCTCTTCTTCGCATTGACGACGAAATTCCTTCCGATCGTGGCAAGCATTCTGCCGCTGTACCTCTTTGCCCTCTACTCAGGACTGATCGACAACATCGGCCTGCTGATCCTGCTGTACACCACAATGAACCTTCCGATCGCCGTATGGATGCTGCAGTCGTTCTTGGCCGAAGTGCCCAAGGAGATGTTGGAGGCAGCTGAGATGGACGGGGCCAAGCTTCATCAGGTGCTGATCAAGGTTGTCGCACCGGTGGCCATGCCGGGTCTGGCCGCGACGGCATTGATCTGTTTCATTTTCAGCTGGCAAGAGCTGCTCCTCGCCCGAACACTTACCAACGTCGTCGCGGGAACCGCACCGGTGTTCCTCACCAGCTTCGTCACGAGTCAGGGCCTGTTCCTTGCTCAGTTGTGCGCTGCGGCGCTCGCGATTTCCCTGCCAGTAGTCATCGCCGGAATCGCCGCCCAGGACAAACTTGTCCAGGGCCTGTCCCTAGGTGCCGTCAAGTGAGAGCGGCCGTGGTCATCAGTCCGGGCGTAGTCAAAGTTCGCGACATCGATGAGCCCATTCTGGGTCCGCGGGAGGTGGTGATCGAGGTCTCCGCCGTGGGAGTGTGCGGAACCGATCTACACATCGTGGAGGGCGAGTTCGCACCGTCATTGCCGGTCCTCCCGGGGCACGAGTTCGCCGGCGTCGTCGTGGCACTGGGTGCCGAAGCGGGCCCGGCACGGCACGGAGTTCGGATCGGAGAACGTATGGCCGCGTCACCGGAACTGCACTGCTTCGCGTGTAGCTTCTGCCGGGACGGCCGGTTCAACGTCGACAGTTCCGGAGTCGTACGCACGCCCATGGGGGACAGCATCAGTGGAGCTATGACGGCACGAACAGCTGCGACGACCCGCTCGGCCATAAGCGGCATGCTCGGGAGCATCCCACTCGACCGTTTCGAGACACCCAGCGACGTACCGGGAGTCGTCTCCTGCCCAGCCTCGCCTAGCGCTTTTTGCATCACCGGCCAGTCGATCGCAGGCGATGACGGAGTGTGGTTCTCGTGAGGACGCCAGTAACGGCCCCCGAGTCGTCCCCGCCCCCTGCCGTCGTCGTCGCGGGCGACGTACTCGCCGACCTCACGCCAGGTTTGTATGAATGCGGTGTGCCGAGTTATGTCTTTCACCCGGGTGGGTCCTGCCTTAACGTCGCCACGGGTATCGGCCGCCTGGGTGTCCCCACAGCCCTCCTGGGTCGGATCTCGACCGACCACTTTGGGAGGTTATTGCGCGACCACCTCGTGGGTTCTGGCGTTGTTGACACCTACATCCAGACCACGGACGACCCGACGACGGTGGCGTTCGCCCACCTCGACAATGGTCAGGCAAGCTACTCCTTCTATACAGAGGGGACAGCTGACCGTGGGCTCGCGGCGCAGCCACTCAGGGACCTGCCTGACGGTGCGGCATTGCACCTCGGGTCGATCTCGCTGGTCCTAGAGCCCGCCGCGTCAACCCTAGAGCACCTTCTGTCGCAGGAGAGCGGGCGCCGGCTGATCAGCCTTGACCCGAACATCCGTCCCGGTCTAATCCCCGACCGGGAGGCATATCTGCATCGTTTGATTCAGTGGGCGGGTCACGTAGACGTCTTCAAGCTCAGCGCTGAGGACCTGAGTTGGCTTTGGCCCGACCGGCCGCCTGAAGACGTGGCCGCTGAGCTGCTCGGACTCGGTGCGGCCCTTGTGGTCGTCACCGCCGGAGCCGAGGGTGCCCGCGCGTGGAGCCGGAACTCGACCGTTGCCGTGTCCGCCCCGACCGTTGACGTCGTCGACACCGTAGGAGCCGGTGACGCATTCACGTCCGGAATGCTCGCGCACCTACACGAGCAAGACGCGCTTTCGCGCGTCCGGGTGGAGGCGCTGAGTGTCACCGAGCTGACAGCACTACTGGAACACGCTGGCCGCGTGGCCGCGGACACTTGCACCCGACCGGGCGCGGACCCACCGCGCGTCGACTCGGCAGCCCTCTCCGCCGAGGAACCGGTGCTGCTCGAGGGAGGACTCGAGGACCTCGTGGCACGGGCCCAGTCACTCCTGGGGGAGGGCCACCGTCGCATCCTGGGCATTACTGGGGCGCCTGGCGCAGGCAAATCGACGATTGCCCGCCGGCTGGTCGAAATTCTGGGGCCCGACAAGGCAGTGCTCGTGCCCATGGACGGGTTCCACCTGAGCAATGATGCCCTCAAGGCTCTCAACCGCCGGGACCGCAAGGGTGCGCCGGATACCTTCGACGTGGCAGGCTACGTCGACCTGCTCCACCGGATTCGGGAGGGCGGGAACGCTCCCATCTACGCCCCGGACTTCGATCGCGATCTGGATGAGCCGATCGCCAGCAAGATCGCGGTGGGGCCCGAAGTTGCGCTCGTTGTGACCGAAGGAAACTATCTGCTCGTCGACGATGGGCCGTGGGCCTCGGTGTCGCAGCTGTTAGACGAGGCATGGTTCCTGGACTTGCCCGATGATGAACGCCGGAGTCGGCTGGTGCTCAGGCACCAGAGTCACGGGATGGACGCCGAGACTTCAGAGTCGTGGACGTGGGGCACTGACGAGCCAAACGCGCAACTGGTCCGGGGCACTCGTTCCCGAGCCGACGTGACTGTCGTCCTCCAGGACTAGAACCCGCGGTATTGCCCTCCCGACGAGCGCTCGCCCACCTGGATGATTGGGAGTGCAGCGACGGGGGTGGTGAGCCTGTTGACTCCAGTGAGCCCGGCACCGAGCAGAAGGATAGAAGAGATCAGAATGGCCCGGTAGACCGCGGTGAGGATGTCCCGAGCTGGGTTCCTGGGTCAGTAGGGCTCTCGCATCTATGCGTGAGTCACGCAGCAGGCCAGTCCCGCGGAACCAGGATGTTGACTGTCAGGAATACTAGACCCGTCAGCTGGCCCGTCGCGTCCCTGCCTCGTCGACGGTCTGCTCGCACCAGTCCCAGAGCGCCTGGCGGCGGGCCGAGTCGAATGTGACCGGTTCGGCGTCACTGACCCGTCCCATCTCGACGTACCCGTCGTGCAGGTCGGGGCTGGTCTCACCCAGAGCCAGTGCGACCAGGTGTCGTGCTGTCCGCGAGGGGGTCGTCACGCCGGGAATGACGCTCATGACCGGCATGACCCTGCGCCACACCCAGTCCTCGTGGGGCCGCCTGTCGCGGACCAGCCCTGTGCCGACAACGAACCCCGGGTCGTACACGTTGAGTCTGCGGCCCAAGCTGGCGAAGCGGTCGGCCCATTCGTGGGCCAGCGTGATCAGGGCTAATCTGCTCGAGGCATAAGCCACCCCTCCTTGTTCGCGAGAGTCGCGGCGCGAAGGCAAGGGTCCGCGCTCGGGTTGTGAGAGCACTGCGGGTGGCTGCCATACCGGGTTCGGGACGAGACCCAACGTGGCGCGTTTCCCGCGGTGTGTGGAAGACCCCAGGACGATGACGTGCCCGCGTGGGGAGAGCGGGCCCTGCAGGCCGCGCAGGAGCGCGTGCTGCGCCAGAACATTCACCGCGAAGGTCAGTTCGTAGCCCTGTGCACTGAGCCGCCGACGGTCGGCAAGCATCACTCCGGCGTTGAGCACCACGGCGTCCAGATTCCCGATCTCGCCGCGTTCCACAAGCCGGGACACCGCTGCTGACGCGGCCTGGACCGTGGAAAGGTCTGACAGGTCCACGCGGATGCCGTGGGCCACTAACCCTCGACCCCGAGCAATTGCCACACAATGCTCCAGCGCATCCTGGTCTCGAGCCAGTAGGACCAGACAGGGGCTTGATGAGTGTTCTAGCAGACGGCTGAAGACGGCAGATCCGATCCCGCTCGTCGGGCCGGTAACCAGAACCACGGAAGGACGGAAGCGCGAAACTGGCTCTGGGGTAGCGCCATTATGCGTCATGACCCAAGTTTGAGTGGTGTCATGATCTGACACAATTGCGTGGTCCTGGCACGCCCTGCTCTGTGCAGCCGACCCACGACCGTAGACCACATCGCCCAGCGCGCGGAGGTCAGCCCCAGGACATTCTTCCGACACTTCCTGCGGTCATCACCGACGCAATTCGCCGGAGTGCTCATCGACCCAGCACCGCGCGGGAGCATTGCCAGAGTGAAGAGGGGTGTGCCGGCAGAGTCTCAGGGAGCTTCTAGGGTGCCAAGACATAAGGAATGTCAACGGGGCTTCAGAGTTTCACTGGTATCCCAGCAAAGACGCGCTCTCGATCAGCGATCCACCGACAATGCGCGGGCATACGTCGCTTGGAGGTTCGTCCAGAAGCGCTCAGAGAGATCGAAGCGCTGCGCGAGCAGTGTGGCCACCTCCGCGGTGATGTCTTGGGCACCCTGCGTGATCGAGGTGAACTGCGCCGGGTTGAGACCGAGTTTTTGTGCCACCTGTTCTGGGGCCAGTCCGAGTGGCCGATACTCTTCCAGAAGGATCACCCCGCGGTGGACGGCGAAAACCCCGTTCGTGGTTCCGGCCATAGGTCGAAACGCAACTCAGGATGATCGTTTATCGATCTGGCCCTGCCCTTGGGCAAAATGCACTCCGTCGACGTCAGGCGAAGAATGCCCGGAAGGGCAGGTCAGGCTTCCTGGTCCGGGTTTTCGGCATGACCCGAGAGCGTGACCGCTCTGTATTAAAGCACTTCAGTGTCGGCCAGTTCTGCCATCAGGGTCGAGTAGTTCCTCATCGAGGTGAACCCGGGCACCAGGTTCGGATCATCGTAGTCAGCGATGTCGCTGGCTACAGTCGTGGTGCTGCCCATGCCGGCGGGCGGGATGTTGAAGCTGTCCACCTTCACGAAGAGCGCGCAGGCACCCAGTGCAGAGACCGCCAGTTCGGCGTTCTCTGCGACTTCGACGATCAGGATGCGCGGACCCATGAACTCAGGGTCCAACACCCACTCGCGCACCAGGGCGTCAGAGGTCAGGGTCGGATCAGCACAGTGCAGTGCGACTGTCACGCCGATGGCAGGGTCGTGTTGATCCTCCGCCTTCAGCCGGTTCTTCGTGAGCTTCAGGCCCAGCGAGTCCGCCAGTGCGCGAGACTGCATTGCACGCAGCACAGGATCTTCGCCGAAGACGATGATCGTCGCGCCACCGACCGAGCGGATCTTCTTGTCGAGGTCCACTGCCAGGTAGTCGGTGTCATAGTTCGGGCCGTAAGCCCTGATCTCATGGTCGTTCATCACGGTGTTGCTCCTGCTCTTCTCGGAGGTGATCGGCATGCGTGCCACATCGGCAGGCAGTGGTTGGTAGGGGACGATCTTCCTGGGGGCTTCCGGCTTTGACGCCATCGCAGTGACGACAGACTCCACGAAACACAGGGCGGTTCGCTGATGGCTCGCTGACCTAGCCTGTTTTCGGTCACGTCGCTAGAAAGCAGGTGCCGATTCGTCGCGCTCGCACCGTAGAGGCCCAGGGCGGGCCACTACGGTGCGAGCGCGAGGAACGGCCAAGCGCCCGTTACGGTCCCTGATTGGTCAGACTCCTGCGCTGGCGGCGGCGCTGGTCTGGTGCTGAACTGCGCGCTTGCACTGTTCTTCCAGAGAGCCTGTGAAGCCGAGCTGGTCGGCAAGGCCCTTAAGAGCGGCGATCCTGTGGATGTCCGGGTTCCCAGCGGCATCCACGTAGTTGAATCCGAGGGCCAGAAACTGCGCATTCTCCCGCCAGTTGGCCTCAATCTTTCCGAGCCTGGGATGGTGATCCACGAAAATCAGCGGATACCGTTCACGGACTTGAGCCAATGAAGTTCGCCCATTGAGCAGATCGAGCTTGACCTGCGTAAGGGTGTCAGTGGGCTGTTCACGAGTTCGCGCGAAATGAGCGTCGATCACCGCGCGCCAGTCGAAGTTCGCATGGACCTCCGAGTCCTCGTAGCGATGCTTGCGCTTGGCCTGTTCACTCGGAGCCTCGTGAGTAAGGTACCGCAGATAGGTGGGGAAGGCTCCGCGGCCCTTGAGGGGGATTACGAGGTGTTCGGCGATCCCGATCCAGGAGGAGACCTGGTGCAGGGTGCGTCCGTCCTGGAGACGGAGTGCGCCCTGAACATGCGTCGCCACGGGCGTACCGTCCGGATGGCGGTCCTTGTCCTGGAGGACCCAGGCATACTCTTTGATCGACTTGTGCTGGTCCAGGCCATGCTCGAACTCGTCGAGGTTCAGCAGAACTGCACCCGTATTGGGGTGGATCAGCCGCGTGGTGAACTTCATCATGCGGAACCTCTGAGTTCCGGCCGTCCGGGCGGTGTTCTTGTTCGAGCTCATCATTGCTTACCTTTCTTCGGCATGCGCATTAACGCATGGCAGTGTTTTTCGTTCAGTGGGGGAGTATCTGGGGTTGAAGGGCTCAATCGCGCGAGCACACTTGAGCACACTTGGAGGCGGATCACGGCTTGCAGACCGTCGAGCCTGGTGATGGCTCCGTAGAAGCCGGAAATACGCGGAAGTGTCGATGCAGACTGGTTGCTGATGTCCGTAGCCGAGCACAGTTGAGCACAACTGAAACGGGATCTGTCCCTCAAGGAAGAATCGGGCGAGCGGGCGCGCGCATGCGCACTGGTAAAAGGGATCCGGGGGTACAGCCCAGCTGACACCTTGTCCAAAAGCACAGTTGAACACAGTAATAACGAGTTTTTCCCCATAGGTCGGAAGAATTCGTGGGGGAGGGTTACTGGTTACGCCGCCCCGCAGTATCCCTGCTTCCCTTTGTCTAAAGGGTTTTTGCGTACCCGGCAGGGGGTTACGTGGTGATGGGTCGGCAGTGCCTATCCAGCTGATGGTGCCCAATGTAAAGATCCGCGGGTCCGTTGCGAGGTGACCCGGCGCGAGAACGACCCAGGTCATCGTGTACCTCGGCGGGAAGCGGGCTGCTCGTGATCCCGAAGATACTTCTCCAGGGATTCCACCCTGTACAGGATCTTGGAATTGATCTTGACGAAGGGGGGACCCTCGCCATGGCAGCGCCACTTGGCAAGGGTCTGTTCGGCGACGTCAAGATACTCAGCAGTGCGCTTCGCGGAGAGTGAGCCTTGCTTCAGGGTGACGGCAGGGGGCATGGGTGTCCTCGCAAGTTTAAAACTTACGGGAGACCGCGGCACCAATCCCATTAGCGGATACCCTGGCGCACGTGCACCGGGTGGTGCGCGTCTCTTCGTCAGAATCTATGGACTGTCGTCCAAAGACTCCCACCCTTTTATTCTCAGGCTGATGGTATATTCCCATAGATTTCTGAACTTGTCCACAGATGTACTTGGACTTGCGCAATAGGGCATTCCGGTTCGGTCTACTGACGGTTTAGTTGACCTCGGGGTTTACGCCGCCAGAGCGACGGTCGTGTTGTAAACGGTCTCGTATTCAACCGGGGTCAGCTTACCCAGACGACGCCGCCAACGACGCCGGTGGTACATCCGCTCGACCCAGTAGACGATCTCCCTGCGGAGCTCATCCCGTAAGGACCAGCGGCGCCTGTTGAGCACGTTCTCCTGCAAGGTGGAGAAGAAGCACTCCATTGCCGCGTTATCGCCAGAAGCTCCGACCCGGCCCATCGATCCGAACAGACCATGAGCCGTGATCGCCCTCTGATGTTCCCTGGAACGAAACTAGCCGTATTCAACCGGTCGTCGCAAAAGTTACCTGATGGAGGTGTTCGATGGGAATTCGTCCGAGGCCAAAGAGGGCTAATGTTCTCGCCAGGAGGCCCCAGCATCGCGTCGCGTCAGGACAGAGTGCGCTTCTGGAAGGCTATCTCGGCCGCCGCGAAGACTCGAGAAGCCGCGGTCGCCGCTGGGGGTTCAGAGTCGGTAGCTCACCGCTGGTTCAAGCATGCTGGTGGAGTGAATCTACGACTGTCACTCACCACTTCCGAACGATACCTCTCCTCCGCGGAGTGGGAGGACATCGCCTTGTGGCGCGCCGAGGAAGCGGGGATCCGTGAGATCGCAAAGCGACTACACCGCAACCCTTCGACCATCTCTCGGGAGCTGTGCCGCAGGTACCGTCCCGGTATGGCCGATCCTGAGGGGATCGCCCACCAGAAGGGCGTAAGAATGGTGGACTTCGACCGGCTGAGGCACCAGGGACGGGTAGAGTGCGACCACCGTCACCAGATCACCTATGTCCGGGCCGATCTGGGGCCCGTGCAGTGGCGGTCAGTGATCGCCCACGAGCTTGGCCACGTCCATTATGGGTGACAGAAGCACGAGCTCATGCGGACCGGTACGCGCGGCTGCTCATCGCACCCGCCGATTGGGCGCATGCCACCGCCGCGCACAGCCAGTTGCTGGCCGTCGCCGCCGAGCTGCAGCTACCCCCGCCTCGCCGCCGTCTACACCCGCGACCTCGCTCGTCACCCCGCCCTACGGCACCGCCATGACTAAACCAGGATCGTCCAGGCCCCGCGGCATGTGTCCACGTGCCCCACTAGACTGCTCGAAACGATCGCAGCAGGCGTCGCGGAACTAGCAGACCGCCGGTTGAGTTGGACCGATCACTCCCACCATGGAGGGGACCATGACTGATCAGTACTACCAGCAACAGGGCAACTCTGCATATCCGCAGCATTATCAGGGTGGCCCGCACTACCCTCAGCCGCCCCAGTCCAAGGCGCTTGGCATCGCCTCCATGGTCATCGGGATAGTTGCTATCGTCCTTGGATTTATCCCGCTGATTGGGCTCTTGAGCTTCATACTCGGCCCCGCAGCGATAGTCCTGGGGATTCTCGCTCTTGCAAACAAGACCGGTCAGGCACAGGCGATCACTGGAATTGTCACCGGCGCGCTGGGCCTTATTACTGTCTCGATCGGCACCTGGCTATTCGGGGCGGCAATGTCCTCCTTCGAGGAGGAAACCACAGGTTCAGTCACACAGACAGTAGAGCCCGAGGGACCCGAGGAGTCCGAGGAGTCCGAGGTGAACACCGAGGAGCCCGCTGACGTTGAAGATGAACAAGCGGCGGGAGATGAAAGTGAGCCCACCGAAACCGATGAAGTGGGCACGCGGGCCAATCCCCTTGCAATAGGTGAAACGGTGAGCAACAGGGATTGGGAAGTGACCGTCAACAGCGTCACTCGCGACGCAGGCGACCAGATTGCCGGCGAGAATCAGTTCAATGATCCCGCCCCTGAGGGAACAACCTACGCGCTGATCAACGTGAGCATTTCCTATTCGGGCGATGCATCCCAGACGCCGCTGTTTGGAACTGGCATCGCGTATGTTTCCGGGACCGGGGAAACGATCGACGAGTTCGATCAGTACGTCGTGGTTCCCGACCCGCTCGACTCAATGAGAGAGCTCTACAACGGCGGTACCGAACAAGGCAACGTCGCGATCGCTATCCCCAACGACGATGAGGACGGGGCGGTTCGGATTCGACTGGGCTTCGTCAGCACCGAGGACTACTTCTTCAAAACTGAGTAGCACGCACGCGTTGCGGATCCATCACTCACACATTGAGAGAACACATGCGAGAGGACGAGGGCAGCAACGCTGGACGACCGCCTGAGCAGAAGGCGGCTCGTGTGGAGATTTTTGCCTGATCATCTTCGGCATATTCGCATGGGCGCTCGTGGCCGTGGTCCTGATCCCGCTGATGGGTGAATATTCTGAGGCCGAAGACGACCTGTCGAATGCGCACCAGACGTGCGCAAGTCAACATGACGGGATACTCCTGGCCGATGATGGTGCGGTCAACACGTATGACATCCTCGCCGTTCCCCGCCGCAGCGTTGCTTAGGCCAGTGAGAACTGGATGCCGTCCTTGCTTGCGGGGGTGTAGACCCCAGTGATCTGAATGCGACGATCACACCTCCGGCGGGCCACTGGGTTTGCACCTGGATACTCTGCCCTTGACCGTAGTCTAGACCGTAGTTGGGGATTTCACGTCGGCGCTTAGCCCGCCATAACCAACAAAACTCCAGTTCAGGAGCTTCTTTGGAGCCGCCTGCCGGAATCGAACCGGCGACCTATTCATTACGAGTGAATCGCTCTACCGACTGAGCTAAGGCGGCGTGGCACCGCGGTGAGGCGCACGAGGGTTCACTTTACTGGTGCACCCCACCGCGGTCAAAGCTCGCTCAGTCGTGAGCTGGGACGACCATCACCGGAGCCGTCGCGTGGTGCAGCAGCTCGCGGGAGACCGAGCCAAGCAGCGCGCTGCGCATTCCTCCGTGACCCCGGGTGCCGACCACTGTCAGCTGTGCCTTGCTGCCCATCTCCTGCATCACATTGACCGGGAAGCCTTCCTCGACGGAACCGGTGACGGAGAGCTCCGGGAACTGCGCCTGGATCCAGCCGACTTCCACGTCGAGGTCCCTGTTCAGGTCATCCACCCGGGTCTGCACCATCGCCTGCTCCCGGGCGGCAAGCTCCGGGTACCACATGGCCGCCGTCGTCAGCGGTGGCAGCGCCATCACCAGCTGCAGTCGGGTGCCGTGGCTGATCGCTGTTCGAGCGGCCTGCACGGAGGCTCGCCGGGAATGTGGAGATCCGTCGATGCCGACGACCACCGGCCGGGTGTCAGCGGTGCTGATCGCCTCGGAACCCTCGCCCACGCTGGACTCGTCGGTGTGTGGGACCACCACCGTGGGGGAGTGGGCGTGACCTGGCAGGGCGGCTGCCACGGATCCCAGGATGCGCCCGGTGAACCCGCCGCGGCCGCGACTTCCGACCACGCACAGCTCAGCGGAGCCCGAGAGATGGACCATCAACCCTGCGGCGTCGCCGTGCTCCAGTCGGTAGGTGACCTCGCCGGCATGTCCTGCAAGCTGTTCCCGTGCCGTGTTCAGCGTCTTCTCCGTGGCCTGCCGCGCCAGGGTCTGGCCCCCGGCATCCGGGAAGCTCTCGAGGTATCCGCTCACCGCGGGGGGGATGGTGAAGGAGCTCATCACCGTCAGCGGGAGACCACGGAAGTGCGCCTCGCGGGCCGCCCAGCGCAGTGCGGAGGTGGCGTTGGGTGAACCGTCGAACCCGACGAGGACGCCGAGCGGGCGCGGGGCCCGTGCCTGTTCACCGCCAGCCGTCGGCTCCGGAGCGCTCGAGGTGTGGGCATCGTGAGTCTGGGAATCGGATGACGTCGCATCGGGTGTGAGCGGAGCTTCTGTGTTCATGGCAGTGTCCTAACGCAGATCAGCTGAAAAGGACCGATGAGTCAGAAAGGCCGTGTGGACGTCGTCGTCACCGGTAGTCAGAGTCTACAAGGCAGTTTCTACAACCGGTAGAAAAAAGTTCAACAATCTTCGCGACCCTCGGCCAGGTCCCCGCCGAGCAGATACCCGTCCACCGCCTGATCCACGCAGCTGTTGCCTGACCGGTACGCCAGGTGCCCTTCGCCTTCGCGGATGATCAGCGCAGACTGCGGCACCTGCTCGTGCATGTTCTCCGCCCATTCCACCGGGGTGGCAGGGTCTCCGGTGGTGCCGATCATCAGCAGCTCGTCGACCTCGCTGAGCTCAGGGTCCCAGGGTTCCGTCACGTTCTGAACGGGCCATTCCTCGCAGACAACGGCCCTGTGCCCGAGGTAGGGCCCGAAGGTGGGGGCTTCTTCGGAGACCTCTTCGAACTCGGCCTCGATCTGATCGGGGTCCTGCGGCATCGGATAGTCCAGGCACATCACTGCGGTGAATACGAAGCTGTTGATCCATCCGTAGCTGCCGTCGGGGCTCCGCCCGGACTGCAGGTCCGCGAAGTACTGAAAGCTGGTGAAGTCCTGCTGCACCAGGGCCATGGTCAGCGCCTCGGAGAGCAGCGGCCAGCTCGCGCGGCTGTACATCGGGGTGATGAAGCCGCTCACCAGGGTGGAGACATTGATGGTCCGTCCGTCCGCGCCCTGCGCCGGGTTCTCGGCGACTCCGGCGAAGAGCTCCTGCACGCCGTCGACCACCTCATCCACGGTGTCTCCGGCCGGGCAGGTCGCCTGCTCGGTGCACCACTGCGCATAGTTCTCCAGCGCCACCTCGAAGCCGAGCGCCTGCCCCTTATTCAGCTCGTGGGCATCGATCGAGACGTCGAGCATCCCGTCCAGGACGAAGCGCCCCACCCGCTCACCGTAGTGCTCGGCGTAGGTCATCCCCAGCTTGGTACCGTAGGAGAAGCCCAGGTAGTTCAGCTCGTCCTGACCCAGCACGGCGCGGATAACGTCCATGTCCCGGACCGCCGAGAGCGTGTCCACGTGTCCCAGCAGAGCGCCGCTCTCGGACTCGCACCGTGCCGCCAGCTCGGCGGCCGATTCGCGGGCCTCCGCGTATGAGGACTCGGCGTCGAGCTGTTCGTCGGAGACCTGCTCGCGGTACTCGTCCATCTCGGCGTCGTCCAGGCAGTTCACCGGCGCTGACCGGTGCACCCCGCGCGGGTCGAAACCGATGATGTTGTAGTGCTCGACGAGCTCCTCGCTGAACGCGATCGCGAGCGAGTCGGCGACCGCATCATAGCCGGAGGAGCCGGGTCCGCCGGGATTGGTGAGCAGATATTCGGCCTGGTCTCCGCCGGACTGGGAGCTGATGATCCGGATCTCGAGATCCGTTTGTGCCCCCGGATCGGCCCAGTCCATCGGCACCGTGACATCGGCGCACATCATGGTCTCCTCGCAGGAGGTCCAATCGATGTCCTGCTCGTAATACTCGGTGTAGTCCTCGGCCGCGCCGGCCAGTTCGCCCGCCGGCACCGAGGTGGCAGTCATCGGCTCCGCCTCAGCGTCTGCCGCGCCGGAATCCTCGTCCCCACCGGCGTTCACGCAGCCCGAGAGCAGCAGCGCGGCAGCGGCGGCGAGGCTGATCAGCCGAAGCCTGCGGGGAGGGAGACCAATCTCAGGCATGGGACCTCCCGGGTAGGAACTGCATCATCAACGCCTCCACGGCCAGCAGCGGGGGGACATTCTGGGTGATCCGGGTCCGGGCTGCGTTGATCGCGTCGAGCCCGGCCAGGGTCTGCTCGGCGCTGAGCGATTCCGCGTATCGCTTCAGCTCCTCACGCAGATGCTCGTTGATCAGCTCCGCATGGGTCTCCAGCTTCAGGCTCAGCACATCTCGGAAGACCGCGGTGAGGTCGATCAGCGCCCGGTCCAGGGAATCGGCGACGGCGCGCTTGGCCCGCCGGGTGTTCTCCTCCTCCAGCTTCTTGAACTGGCTGCGCAGCTTGGGCGGGATCTTCTCCTCGGCCTCAAGCCCCAGTGACCGACGCAGCGAGGCCTGCTCGGCCTCCAGCCGCGCCTCCGCAGTGCTGGCAGCATCCGCCTGGGTCATCTCCACCAGAGACCCCGCGGCCTTGATCGCGGCCGAGGAAGAGGTCAGCCGCAGCGGCAGGGTGACCACCTGCTCGCGCCTGCTCCGTGCCTCCGGGTCCCGGGCCAGCCGGCGCGCGACCCCGATGTGGTTCTGCGAGACCCGCGCGGCGAACTGCGCCTGCTCCTCGTTGAGCCCGTCCCGGCTGGTCAGGAGCTGCGCCACCGCGGCGGTGGGCGGGATCCGCAGGCTCACCAGCCGGCAGCGCGAGCGGATGGTGACCAGCACGTCCGCCGGACTCGGGGCGCACAGCACCCAGAGCGTATGCGGCGGCGGCTCCTCGATCGCCTTGAGCAGCACATTGGTGGCCCGTTCGGTCATCCGGTCCGCGTCCTCGACCACGATCACGCGCCAGCGTGCACCCTGGGGCTTCTCCTGCGCGGTGGTGATCAGCTGGCGGACATCGTCGATCTTGTAGGTCACGTTCTCGGTGGAGACCAGCTTCACCGAGGGATGGCTCTCCGCGGCCACCAGCCGGCAGGACCGGCATTCGCCGCAGCCGCGGGCCGCCGGCTCGTCCTGGTCACAGTTCAGGGCGGCGGCGAAGGCGCGTGCGGCGTTGGACCGTCCCGAGCCTGGGGGACCGGTGAACAGCCACGCATGTGCGGGGGTGCCTGACCCTGCGGCGCGACGAAGCTGTTCGACGACGGCATCCTGGCCGACCAGCTCGGTATAGACGCTCATGGGCTCAACAGCTCCTGGACCCGGGACCGGATCGCGGCCTGCAGCTCCTGCGCGGAACCAGACGCGTCGAGCACCAGATATCGCTCGGGCGCGGCGTCCGCGCGGGCGAGGAAGGCGTGGCGCAGCCGGTCATGGAAGGCGTCCTCGGCGGACTCGATCCGGTCCGAGTGTCCCGCGCGGCCCTCCCGCCTGGCACGCGCGATGGCCGGATCGATGTCCAGCACCACGGTGAGATCCGGCTGCAGCCCGCCGGTGGCGAAGGCGTTGATCTCAGCGACGGCCGCTGTCCCGAGCTCGCGTCCCACACCCTGGTAGGCCACCGAGGAATCCACATAGCGGTCGCAGAGCACGAAGCGGCCGCCCTCGAGTGCGGGCTCGATCCGCTGGACCACATGGGCGGCGCGGGAGGCCGCGAAGAGCAGCGCCTCGGTGCGCGGATCGACCTCGCCCTGATCATGTTCGAGCACCAGCGAGCGGATGCGCTCGCCGATCACGGTTCCGCCGGGCTCGCGGGTGCGCTCGTAGGGCACCGACCGATCCTCGAACCAGGACTCGAGCAGGTCCAGCTGCGTGGTCTTGCCGGCGCCGTCGCCGCCTTCGAAGGCGACGAAGCCTCCGCGTCTGAGATGGGTCACGCTCCCAGCCTACCCAGCCCCGGTGACACGGACATGACACCGGGAGCCCGGGCAGCGGCGGGCGGCCCACCCAATCCCGGACACCTGCTGGGGTACCGTGACAGTGTGAACCAGCACGAACGCACCTTTGTGGTCAGTGCGGGCCGCGGCCCCCACGGTCCGAACCAGCCCGTCAACATGCCGGTGGACTTCACCTCCACGTATTCCTACCGGCCAGGCGTCCACGCCTCCTTGGACTACGCGCGGGAGGGGATGCCCTCCTGGTCCCCGCTGGAGGAGCTGCTGGCTCAGCTCGAGGCGGGCACCCGCACCACCTCCCAGTCCCAGGGTCAGGTCACCACGGCCGAGGAGCATCCGGTCCAGGTGCTGCCAGGTCTGCTGTTCTCCTCCGGGATGGCCGCCATCTCCGCCGTCGTGCATCTGCTGCCACCCGGAGGCCACCTGATCATGCCGCGGCACAGCTACATGGGATTCTCCGCGCTGGCCCAGCAGATGGCGGACCAGGGTCTGCTCACGCTGCACCGGGTGGACATCGCCGACACCGCGCAGGTCTCCAGCACGCTGCACGACGTCTCCACCCTGGCTGGCGCCCAGGACGCTCGCGTCATGCTGTGGATCGAATCCCCGACCAACCCGATGCTGGAGATCGCGGACCTTCCCGCGCTGCTGGCCGCGGCAAAGCAGCGCGGGGTGCTCACTGCGGTGGACAACACCTTCGCGACACCGCTGCGCCAGCGCCCGCTCCAACACGGCGCCGACGTCGTGGTCCACTCGGTCACCAAGTTCCTCTCCGGACACTCCGACCTCATCATGGGCGCCGCGATCACCGGTGACCCCGAGATCCATCAGCGGCTGCACCAGCACCGCACCCTCCACGGCGCGATCCCGGGCCCGATGGAGGTCTTCCTCGCCCTGCGCGGCGTGCGCACCCTCGCGGTGCGCCTGGACGCCGCGGAGTCCAACGCCGGCGAGCTCTCCCGCCGGCTGGATCAGCTCAGCCGGGATGCCGGGCTGCCGCTGCGCAAGGTCAACTACCCCGGCCTGGCCGCGCACCCGCAGCATCAGCGCGCCGCAGAGCAGCTCGGCGGGTTCGGCGCGATCCTGACCATCGAGCTCGACGCCGACCAGCCCGGTTCCGCCGACGCCTGGGATTCAGCACAGCCCGGTTCCGGAGAGCCCCAGCCGGGACAGCCCGATTCGGGCCAGCGCATCACAAGTCAGCGCAGCGAGGCCGAGGTGGCCGACGCGGTGCTCAGCGCACTGCAGCTCTGGACCCCGGCCACCAGCCTGGGCGGCGTGGAGTCCCTCGCCGAGCGCCGTCGTCGTCATCCGGGTGAACCGTCCTCGGTCCCGGACGGGCTGATCCGGCTCTCGGTGGGCATCGAGGACGTCGAGGATCTCTTCGCAGATCTGCTCAACGCGTTGCGCGCCGCCGCAGCCGGGGAGCCCATCCGATAACATCGGGGTATGCAGTCTCCCCTCTCTGATATCTGGATCTTCGTCCTGCAGACCGAAGCCTGGATGCACCTCGCCTTCGCACTGGTCTGCCTCGGGCTCGCCATCGTGGCACTGGTCAAGTGCATCCCCAAGAACGCGCAGCGGTTCGACATCGCCTTCAAGCGGACCAAGGGCTTCTGGCTGGGCATGACCGGCGGCGCCGTCGTCCTGGCTCTGCTCGGCGCTGCGGGAGCCGGTCCCTTCGGCCTGATCTTCCCGGTGGCCGCGGCCTGCATGGCGATGGTCTACCTGACCGACGTGAACCCCGAAGTCTCCGACTGACCGCACCCTGCGCTGATTTCCACGTTCGACTCCGAAAGGGAGACACACTCCTATGGCCTATGACCTGATCCTGCTCCGCCACGGGCAGAGCGACTGGAACGAGAAGAACCTCTTCACCGGGTGGGTGGATGTGCCGCTGACCGCCCTGGGCCGTGAAGAGGCCGCACGCGGCGGTGAGCTGCTCAAGGAGCACCAGCTGCTCCCCGACGTGGTCCACACCTCGCTGCTGCAGCGCGCCATCACCACCTGCCACCTGGCGCTGGAGACCGCAGACCGGCTATGGATCCCGGTGAAGCGCGACTGGCGGCTCAACGAGCGCCACTACGGCGCGCTCCAGGGCAAGGACAAGGCCGAGACGCTGGCGCAGTACGGCGAAGAGCAGTTCATGATGTGGCGCCGCTCCTATGACACCCCTCCGCCGGAGATCGCCGCCGACGACGAGTTCTCCCAGCTGGGGGATCCGCGCTACGCCGACCTCGGCGACTCCGCGCCGCGCACCGAGTGCCTCAAGGACGTCGTGGATCGGATGCTGCCCTACTGGGAGTCCGCCGTGATCCCGGATCTGCGCGAGAACAAGACCGTGCTGCTCGCAGCCCACGGCAACTCGCTGCGCGCCCTGGTGAAGTACCTCGACGGAATCTCCGACGAGGACATCGCCGGACTCAACATCCCCACCGGGATCCCGCTGCACTACCAGCTCGACGACGATCTCAAGCCGCTGAACCCCGGCGGCACCTACCTCGACCCCGAGGCCGCCAAGGACGCGATCAAGGCCGTGGCGAACCAGGGCAAGAAGTAGTCCGCACAGCGAAAGAGACCCCTCAGACATCATGCGATGTCTGAGGGGTCTCTTCGTGGGTCATCCGATGCTCACGCGCCATCGATCGGCCGGCCTGCGGCGGAATGGGCGCCTGAGAGTGGCGTGATCACGCCGCAGAGTGCCCGATGCATGGTGGTGGATGTGCCTGGGGAAGGCCGTCCCACCAGCAGGCTCAGTGTTCGCGGGTGTCCCAGGCGCCGGTGACCAGATAGTCGACCTTGTTCGCCACCGAGACCCCGTGGTCCCCGAATCGTTCGAAGAACCGGCTCACCAGGGTGGAGTCCACGCTGGTCGCCGCACTCTGCTGCCAGTCATCGGCGGCGACGATGGTGAACACCGAGGCGTGCAGGTCGTTGAGCTGTTCGTTCAGCGCGTGGATCTCCGCGACCAGGTGCAGCTCGCGGGTCTCCAGCAGCGTGATCAGCCGCGACGAGATCTCGGTGCTCAGCTTGGCCATCTTGTCGAAGACCGAGTGCAGCGAGTCCGGGGCCACCCGGTCCGGGTAGCGCATCCGGGCGAGCTGGGCGATATGCCGCGCCAGATCGCCCATGCGCTCCAGCGAGGTGCTCATCCGCAGCGCGCCCACGATCATCCGCAGGTCTGAGGCCACCGGACCCTGCAGCGCGAGCAGCTCGATGGCCTTCTCGTCGAGCTCCACCTGCAGCCGGTCGATCTGGGCATCGGCGGCGATGACCTCCTCCGCCAGCTGGAGATCGGTGGTGTCGAAGGCGGTGTAGGCCTTCTCCATCGCCGTATGGACCAATGATGTGATCTGTATCAGCTGCTCACCAAGGTTGATGAGGTCTGCCTGAAAGAGCTTTCGCACGTGTTCGCGTTCCTTTCCCGCCGTGGAGTATCCCGACAGTGAATCCTTGCTGGCGCAGATGAACGCCAGCGAAGTCAGCAGTCGACGCGAAGGTGAACGCTGGCTGAACCCTGGGCGCTGGTCCGGGCTTATGGTGCCCCTCACCGGGAGTCGGGCCTAAGCTGTAGGACGTGGATCACCTGCTCATCGCCGCACTGTCCGGCGTCGTCGGCCTGGCACTGGGCGTTGTCGGCATGTATGCCTTCCGCGTCAGTGAGAAGCAGCGTGCCGCCGGCATCGATGTGGACGAACCCTCGATGCCCGCCGGCGCCACCGAGGTGCTCGCCTCGCTCGGGCTGGCCTATATCGTGGTGGACACCGTCGACGGGGTGGTGCGCGCCAACCCGGCCGCCTACGCCTTCGGCCTGGTCCGCGGCCATACTGTGGTCCACCAGCAGCTGCTGAACCTCACCGCCCGGGTCCGCGGGGACGGGGTGATCATCGATCAGGAGCATGAGCTGGCCCGTGGGCTGCAGGGGGAGACCTCACTGGTCGTGCACCTGCGCGTGGCGCCGCTGGGGGATGAGTACATCCTGGTCCTCGCCGATGACCGCACGGAGTTCTCCCGCATCGAGGCTGTGCGAAATGACTTCGTCGCCAACGTCTCCCACGAGCTGAAGACCCCGGTCGGGGCGATCTCGCTGCTGGCCGAGACCATCGAGGACGCCGCCGACGACGACGTCGCCGTTCGCCGCTTCACCCAGCGCCTGCACAAGGAATCCCGCCGGCTCGCGGCGCTGGTCCAAGACATCATCGAGCTCTCCCGGGTGCAGGGCAAGAACGTGGTCCACGCCGGCCGGCCGGTGGACCTCGAAGACGTCATCGCCGACGCCGCGGACCGCTCTCGGCTGCCCGCGGAGTCCAAGAACATCGAGCTGAAGATCGGTGGTGCGCTTCCGCACCGGGTCCACGGCGACGCCGACCAGCTGGCGATGGCGTTCCGGAACCTGATCGACAACGCCGTGCGCTACTCCCCGGAATCCACCCGGGTCGGCATCGGGCTCTCCAGCCGCGACGGGATCGCCCAGGTCACCATCACCGACCAGGGGATCGGAATCGCAAGGGAGGACCAGGAGCGGATCTTCGAACGCTTCTACCGGGTCGACGCCGCCCGCTCCCGCCAGACCGGAGGCACCGGCCTGGGCCTGAGCATCGTCAAGCATGTGATCACCAACCACGGCGGCGAGGTCGCGCTGTGGTCCCAGCAGGGGAGGGGCTCCACCTTCACGGTGCGCCTGCCCGAGCTCGACGAGAGCCTCGACACCCTTGAAGGGCTCGGCCGGGGTGCGGCCGGGCTTGGCCAAGCATCAGTTCGCACCGCCCCACATGGTGCTGCATCGCGTCACAGTGCAGCGAACCCGGCACCCACCAGGGCCGGCGAAGGAGGAAACGCGTGACCAGAATTCTGCTCGTCGAGGATGAGCCCTCATTCTCAGAAGCACTGTCCTATGCCCTCGAGAAGGAGGGGTACGACGTCGTCGTCGCGGAGAACGGCCTCGACGCCGTCGAGATATTCACCCGTGAAGGAGCAGATCTGGTCCTGCTGGACCTGATGCTCCCCGGGCAGTCCGGCACCGAGGTGTGCCGCCAGATCCGGCTGCAGTCCAATGTTCCGGTGATCATGCTCACGGCCAAGGACTCCGAGATCGACAAGGTCGTGGGCCTGGAGCTCGGCGCCGATGACTACGTCACCAAGCCCTACTCCTCCCGGGAGCTGCTCGCCCGAGTCCGAGCGGTGCTGCGCCGGCGGGTCGAGACCGAGGTGGACGACGGCTCGATGGTCATCGCGGGACCGGTCAGCATGGACATCGAACGCCACACCGTGGAGGTCAAGGGCGCACCGCTGAGCCTGCCGCTGAAGGAGTTCGAGCTGCTGGAGATGCTGCTGCGCAACGCCGGGCGGGTGCTCACCCGGGGCCAGCTCATCGATCGGGTCTGGGGATCGGACTATGTCGGAGACACCAAGACCCTCGACGTCCACGTCAAGCGACTCCGCGCCAAGATCGAACCCGACCCGTCACGCCCGGAGTTCCTGATCACCGTCCGCGGGCTGGGCTACAAATTTGAGTCCTGAACCGGGTCGGTAGACTGGCCCAGGTCCCCGAAGCGTCGTCCCCCTCACAGGAGTGTGCATGAGCACCGTCAGCGATTCCGCAGCGCAGAACACCACCGCGGCTGCCCCCGGCGCCTCCGGCACCTCCGGCGCCGCCTCGCGCCAGCCGATCCGGCGCGCCCTGATCTCGGTCTATGACAAGACCGGGCTGGAGGACCTCGCCGCGGGACTGCACGCCGCCGGCGTCGAGATCGTCTCCACCGGCTCCACCGCCAAGCGCATCGCTGCCGCCGGGGTCCCTGTCATCGAGGTCTCCGAGGTCACCGGCTTCGCGGAGTGCCTGGACGGCCGGGTGAAGACCCTGCACCCCCGGGTGCACGCCGGCATCCTGGCGGACCGTCGCCGCGAAGACCACCGGGCCCAGCTCGAGGAGCTTCAGATCGAACCCTTCGACCTGGTCGTGGTGAACCTCTACCCCTTCGCCGACACCGTCGCCTCCGGCGCCGCGGAGGACCAGATCGTCGAACAGATCGACATCGGCGGACCCTCCATGGTCCGCGCCGCCGCCAAGAACCACGCCTCCGTCGCTGTGGTGGTCGATCCGCTGCGCTATCACGACATCATCTCCGCGGCCTCCGCCGGAGGCTTCACGCTCACCGCCCGGCAGCGCCTGGCCGCCCTGGCCTTCGCCCACACGGCCGCCTACGACACCGCCGTGGCGCGCTGGACCTCCCAGCAGTTCGACGACGACTTCGACGCCGCCTCGGTGCCCGCCTCGCCGCTGAGCCGCACCGAGAAGAAGCTGAACTTCCCGCCCTACGCCGGGCTCGCGCTGCAGCGCCTGGACACCCTGCGCTACGGCGAGAACGCGCACCAGCCCGCCGCACTGTATGCCGACTCCAGCGCCCGCCCCGGCCTGGCCCAGGCCCAGACGCTGCACGGCAAGGCGATGAGCTACAACAACTATGTCGACGCCGACGCCGCAGTGCGCACCGCCTTCGACTTCGCCCAGCCCGCCGTGGCGATCATCAAGCACGCCAACCCCTGCGGTGTGGCCGTGGGCGCCACCGTGGCCGAGGCCCACCGCACCGCCCACGCCTGCGACCCGCTCTCGGCCTTCGGCGGTGTCATCGCCGCCAACCGCACCGTCACCGCGGAGATGGCCAAGACCGTCTCGGAGATCTTCACCGAAGTCGTCGTCGCCCCGGCCTTCGAGGAGGAGGCGCTGGCGATCCTGACCAGGAAGAAGAACATCCGGCTGCTGCGCCTGCCCGAAGGCCACCGGCGCGACCGGGTGGAATACAAGCAGATCTCCGGAGGCATGCTGCTCCAGGCCTCCGACGCGGTCGACGCCGAGGGTGACACCACCTCCGGCTGGAAGCTGGTCTCCGGGGAAGCCGCCGACGTCGACATGCTCGCCGACCTCGACTTCGCCTGGCGGGCGATCCGCTCGGTGAAGTCCAACGCGATCCTGCTGGCGAAGAACCAGGCCACCGTGGGGATCGGCATGGGTCAGGTCAACCGGCTCGACTCCTGCCGGCTCGCTGTGCAGCGCGCGAACACGCTCGCCGGTGACGGGGTGGAGCGGGCCCGCGGGTCCGTCGCGGCCTCCGACGCCTTCTTCCCCTTCGCCGACGGGCTGCAGAGCCTGATCGCCGCCGGGGTGCGCGCGGTCGTGCAGCCCGGCGGGTCCCAGCGCGACGAGGAGGTCGTCTCCGCAGCCCGCGACGCCGGCCTGACCATGTACCTCACCGGAACGCGCCACTTCTTCCACTGATCGACCACCACCACTGACCAGATCTGCAGCCGCGGACCTCACCCCGTCCACACCCGCGGATCCGGTCGCCCCTACGCCTGCTCGGCACCCTTGAAAGGGTGGAACCCGTGAACGAACTGCTTGACGAGCTGGAAGACATGATCCGTGAGGAGCGCCTCACGGAGCTGCGCTCCGCCCTGGACGAGCTCAACGTGGGTGACATCGTCGACTTCCTGGAACGCCTCGGCGTCAAGAACCGCGCGGTGGCCTTCCGGCTGCTCTCCAAGGGCGTCGCCGTCGAAGCCTTCGACCTGCTGGACCAGTCGCTGCAGGGCGAGATCATCGAGGGCCTCAAGGACGTCGAGGTCGCGCACTACTTCGAGTCCCTGGACCCCGATGACCGAGTCCGGCTCATGGACGAGATGCCGGCTTCGATCGCCCGCCGGATGATGCGCCACCTGGACCCGCGTGAGCGCAGCCTGACCAACATCGTGCTCGGCTACCCCAGCGGCACCATCGGGCGCCAGATGAGCCCCGAGTTCGTCGCGATCCCCGAGCACTGGACCGTCGCCGAGGCGATGGACAAGGTCAGCAAGGCCGGTGAGGACGCGGAGACGCTCTACACCCTGCCCGTGGTGGACCCCGGTCGGCTGCTGCAGGGCGTGGTCTCGCTGCGCGACCTGGTCAGCAACAGCGGCGAGACACTCATCGCGGAGCTGATGCGCGAGGCAGATTCGGTGGACGCCGACCACGACGCCGAGGACGCCGCTCGCATGTGCGCCGACCGCAAGCACCTCGCCGTGCCGGTCACCGACTCCGAGCACCGGGTGGTCGGGATCTTCACGGTCGACGACGCACTCGACATCCTCGAGCGCGCCGAATCCGAGGACGCCGCCCGCCACGGTGGCGCCGAGCCGCTGAACCGGCCCTACCTCTCCACCCCGGTGCTGCAGATCATGCGCTCCCGCGTGGTGTGGCTGCTGGTGCTGGCTCTGGGTGCCGCGCTCACCGTCCAGGTGCTCGACGTCTTCGAGGGCACCATCGAATCCATGGTGGTGCTCAGCCTGTTCGTGCCGCTGCTGATCGGCACCGGAGGCAACACCGGCAACCAGGCAGCGACCACGGTCGTCCGCGCGCTGGCGCTGGGCGACGTGGGCACCCGAGACGTGTTCAAGGTGCTCTGGCGCGAGGTGCGGGTGGGCATCACCCTGGGTGCCACGCTCGGCGTGCTGGGCTTCCTGGTCGCCGGACTTTTCTACGGCTGGGACATCGGCACCGTGATCGGGCTGACCCTGCTCTCCATCTGCACCCTGGCCGCCTCGGTGGGCGGGCTGATGCCGCTGCTGGGCAAGAAGCTCGGCGCCGACCCGGCAGTCTTCGCCAACCCGTTCATCTCGACCTTCGTGGATGCCACCGGACTCATCGTGTACTTCATGATCGCCCGCACCGTGCTGGGAATCTGAGTGCCCGGGCCAGCCGGAGCATCTGGGGTAGATTTGTGATCAGGGAAACAACATATAACCGAACTTGAGGAGATCCATGCCGACGGCAAAGATCATCTATACCAACACCGACGAAGCGCCGATGCTGGCCACGTTCTCCCTCAAACCCATCGTGGAGGGCTTCGCCGCCCCCGCCGGGGTTGAGGTCGAGACCCGCGACATCTCACTGGCCGGCCGCATCATCTCTGCGTTCCCCGAGTATCTCCGTGAGGACCAGCGCGAGAGCGACTCCCTCGCCGAGCTCGGCGCCCTGGCGAAGACCCCAGAAGCCAACATCGTGAAGCTGCCGAACATCTCCGCCTCGGGACCCCAGCTCAAGGCCGCCATCGCCGAGCTGCAGTCCGCCGGATATGCCCTGCCCGACTACCCCGAGTCACCGTCCACCGATGAGGAGCGCGACGTGCGCGCCCGCTACGGCAAGGTCCAGGGCTCCGCGGTGAACCCGGTGCTTCGCGAAGGCAACTCGGACCGCCGCGCCCCCGCTTCGGTGAAGAACTACGTGCGCGCCAACCCGCACTCCATGGGCGACTGGAGCGCAGACTCCAAGACCAACGTGGCCACCATGGACTCTGGCGACTTCGCCGCCAACGAGCAGTCAGTGGTGCTCGACGTCGAGGACACGCTCACCATCACCCACGTCTCCACCGACGGCACCTCCACCGTGCTCAAGGAGTCCCTCCCGGTCAAGGCCGGAGAGGTCGTCGACGCCACCGTGATGCGCGCCGCCGAGCTCGACGCGTTCCTCACCGCCCAGGTGGCCCGCGCCAAGGAAGAGGATGTGCTCTTCTCGGCCCACCTGAAGGCCACGATGATGAAGGTCTCGGACCCGATCATCTTCGGACACATCGTGCGGGCCTTCCTCCCGACGGTCTTCGAGAAGCACGGGGCGACCCTCGCCGAGGCCGGACTCTCCGCCAATGACGGACTGGCCTCCATCCTCGCCGGCGCCGAGAAGCTCGGCGAGGCGGGCGACGCCATCAAGGCCGAGATCACCCAGGGCCTGGCCGACGGCCCCCGGATGTCGATGGTCGATGACTCCAAGGGCATCACCAACCTGCACGCACCCTCCGACGTCATCGTGGACGCCTCCATGCCCGCGATGATCCGCAACGGCGGCAAGGCCTGGGGCCCCACCGGAGAGACCGACGACACCCTCGCGATCATCCCCGACTCCTCCTACGCCGGGGTCTACCAGGCGGTCATCGAAGACTGCCGCGCCCACGGCGCCTACGACCCGACCACCATCGGCACCGTGCCCAACATCGGACTGATGGCGCAGAAGGCCGAGGAGTACGGCTCCCACGACAAGACCTTCGAGATCGATGCCGCCGGCACCGTGCAGGTCACCAACGCCGCCGGCGACGTGCTGCTCGAGCACGAGGTCTCCGCAGGAGACATCTGGCGCGCCTGCCAGACCAAGGACGCCCCCATCCAGGACTGGGTGAAGCTCGCCGTGACCCGGGCCCGCGAATTCGGCACCCCCGCGGTGTTCTGGCTCGATGACAAGCGCGCCCACGACCGCACCATGATCGAGAAGGTCAACCACGCCCTGGCCCAGCTGGACACCGACGGGCTCGAGATCAAGATCCTCGACCCGGTGGCGGCCACGAAGTACACCGTGGAGCGGCTGCGCCGCGGCGAGGACACCATCTCGGTGACCGGCAACGTGCTGCGCGACTACCTCACCGACCTGTTCCCGATCCTGGAGCTGGGAACCTCGGCGAAGATGCTCTCCATCGTGCCGCTGATGGCAGGCGGCGGACTCTTCGAGACCGGCGCCGGCGGCTCCGCGCCGAAGCATGTCCAGCAGCTGGCCGAGCAGAACTACCTGCGCTGGGACTCCCTGGGTGAGTTCTTCGCCCTGGTGCCCTCGCTGGAGAAGTACGCCGAGCAGGCCCAGGCCCCCAAGGCCAAGGTCCTCGCCTCCGCGCTGGACCGCGCCACGGCCACCTTCCTGATGGAGAACCGCTCGCCGGGACGCAAGCTCGGCACCATCGACAACCGCGGCTCGCACTTCTACCTGGCCATGTACTGGGCCCAGGAGCTGGCCGCGCAGACCGAGGACACCGAGCTGGCTCAGCGCTTCACCTCCGTGGCGGATGCGCTGACCTCGAACGAGGAGCAGATCCTGAGCGAGCTCAACGGAGTCCAGGGCGAACCGGTGGATCTGGGCGGCTACTACCGCCCCGATGAGGCCAAGGCCTTCGCCGCAATGCGCCCCTCGGCGACCCTGAACAGCATCATCGACGGCCTCAAGGCCTGAGATGACGCGGCTCCACGTCCGGCCCGAGGCCGACGCTGCGCTCCGCGAGGGGCTGCGGCAGCAGGGCGCCGTCCTCGTCGGTGAGGATGAACAGCCCGAGGGCATCATCGTCACCGGGATGTTCAAGACGCTGAACCTCGCCGAGGTGCTCGAGGCCAATCCCCAGGTGCGCTGGGTGCAGCTGCCCAGCGCCGGCATCGAGCTCTACGCGGAGATCCTCACCCAGTTCCCAGAACTGACCTGGACCTCCGCGAAGGGCTCCTACGCCAAACCGGTCGGGGAGCATGCGCTGGCGCTGACCCTCGCGGCGCTGCGCGGACTCAAGGCCCGGGCCCTGGCGAACAGCTGGGGCACCGAGGGCGGGATCTCGCTGAACGGGCTGCGCTGCGTCGTCGTCGGCGGAGGTGGGGTCGCGGCGGAGATCGTCCGGCTCTACAAGGCCTTCGACACCCACGTCACCGTCGTCCGGCGCACCGCCGAACCGGTGGAGCACGCCGATGTCACCGTCGCCTTCGAGGGTCTCGATGAGGCGCTGGACGGGGCCGAAGTGGTGGCGCTGGCAGCAGCGGCCACTCCTGCCACCCGGCACCTGCTCAACGCCGACCGGCTGGCGCTGCTGGCCGACGGCGCGGTGGTCGCCAACGTGGGCCGCGGCAGCCTGGTGGACCAGACAGCGCTCGTCGAGGCGCTGAGCACCGGAGCCCTGCGCGGCGCCGGTCTCGACGTCACCGAGCCGGAGCCGCTTCCCGAGACCGACCCGCTCTGGTCGCTCCAGAACTGCCTGATCACCCCGCACACCGCGGACACCACGGAGATGGTGGTGCCGCTGCTGCGGGAGCGGATCCTGGCGAACCACCGCCGCTTCCATGCCGGCGAACCGATGCTGGGCCTGGTGGATCCTGCCCAGGGATACTGAGGACACCCCCAGCCCGCACCACCAGGTCGACCTTCACCACCAGTACTGCCTTCACGCCCAGCACGACCCGACCCCCTTCGGATCCCAGGAGTAATCTTCATGGCACATGTGCTCACCGTCAGCGGACACACGCCCCAGATCGGTGAGGGCGTGTTCCTGGCCCCCACCGCCGCGATCACCGGGGAGGTGACCATGGCGAAGGACTCCTCGGCCTTCTACGGCGTCTCGGTCCGCGGCGATTCGGCGGCGATCTCGGTGGGGGAGGGCACCAACCTGCAGGACAACGCGGTGCTCCATGCCGATCCCGGTCACCCGTGCACCCTGGGTGCCGGGATCTCCGTCGGGCACTCCGCAGTGGTCCACGGCTGCACCGTGGGAGACGGCTCGCTGATCGGGATGAGTGCGACCATCATGAACGGCGCCGTCATCGGCGAGCAGAGCCTCATCGCTGCCGGGGCCGTGGTGCTCGAGGGCACCGAGGTTCCGCCGCGGTCCCTGGTCGCCGGCGTTCCCGCCAAGGTCCGGCGCGAGCTCACCGAGGAGGAGATCGCCGGGCTGCGCAGCAACGCCGAGGTCTACCTGGGTCACAAGGACGCCCACCGCGCCGCCCAGGGCACTGTCATCGAGGGTTAGCGCAGGGAACTCTCGACGCCCCGGGTCAGTAAGATTCCGAGGTAACAGTTCTCTTACGTCCAGGTGGTCACCAGGGCACTCTCAGTAACCTTCAGTCAAGGACACGAGACGAGAGGCAGTCACACATGACCATCTACGGGTTCCACGCATCACAGGAACAGATCGCCCCCTCCCAGCTGCTGCGCGACGTCCAGCACGCCGAGACGGTCGGATTCCAGGCCGCCATGAGCTCGGACCACTTCATGCCCTGGTCGCAGCGGCAGGGCCACTCGGGATTCACCCTCTCCTGGCTCGGCGCCGCACTGGCCACCACCGCCTTCCCCATCGGATCGGTGATCGCTCCAGGCCAGCGCTATCACCCCGCCATCGTCGCGCAGGCCACAGCCACCCTGGGTGAGATGTTTCCCGGCAGGTACTGGGCCGCGCTGGGTGCCGGACAGGCGATGAACGAACACGTCACCGGAGAGCTCTGGATGGACAAGGAGACCCGACGACGGCGGCTGCTCGAATGTGCGGACATCATCTCCCGGCTGCACCGCGGTGAGCGCATCATCAGCCACCGCGGCTTCGTCAGCGTGGACGACGCCTACCTCTATGACCGCCCCGAGGAGCCCATCCCGCTCTACGCCACCTGCATCACCCCCGACGCCGCTCGCCTCGCCGCTGTCTGGGCCAAGGGCATGATCACCCTGAACCAGCCCGAGGATGTGCAGAACGAGGTGCTCGCCGCCTACCGCGAAGCCGGCGGGGAAGGGCCCGCCATGCTGCAGATCCACCTCAGCTGGGCGCAGACACGGGAGCAGGCCGAGGCCATCGCCCACGACCAATGGCGCACCAACGTCTTCGGCTCACCGCTGGACCAGGACCTGCCCACCCCGGAACATTTCGACTCCGCCGCCGCGGAGGTCAGCCTGGAGACCGTGGCGAAGGCGGTGTGGATCTCCGAGGAGCCCGGCCAGCTCGCCGAATGGATCGACGCCGCCGTCCAGCCCGGTTTCGACCAGGTCTACCTCCACCATGTGGGCCAGGAGCAGCGACCCTGGCTCGACCTCGCCGGCGAGTCGATCCTCCCCGAACTGAAGGGCGCCTGATGCGCATCACCGACACCGCGGACCTCTGGTACAAGAACGCCGTCATCTACTGCGTGGACCTGGAGACCTACCTGGACTCGGACGGCGACGGGATCGGTGACCTGCCGGGGCTGACCCGGCGGATCGACTACCTCGCCGACATCGGCGTCAGCTGCCTCTGGCTCATGCCCTTCTACCCCTCGCCCCGCCGGGACAACGGCTACGACATCTCTGACATGTTCGGGGTCGATCGGCGCTACGGCGATCACGGGGACTTCGTCGAGCTGGTCCGAGTGGCCCATGACCGTGGGATCCGAGTCATCGTGGACCTGGTCATCAATCACACCTCGGACCAGCACCCATGGTTCCGCAGCTCGCGGGCCTCCAAGGACAGCCCCTACCGAGACTTCTACGTCTGGCGCAGCGACACCCCGCCGGACACCTCCGAGGAGGCGATGTTCCCCGGGCAGGAAGGCGGGATCTGGACCCACGACGAGAAGACCGAGGAGTGGTACCTGCACCACTTCCTGCACACCCAGCCGGACCTGAACACCTCCAATCCGCAGGTCCGCGATGCGATCACCAAGACCATGGGCTTCTGGCTCCAGCTCGGGGTGGACGGCTTCCGGGTGGACGCGGTGCCCTTCGCGATCAACCAGACCACGCTCACCGGGGCAGATCAGCACGACTTCGTGGAACCCCACGACTACCTGCGCACGCTGCGGGCCTTCCTGCAGCGCCGCTCCACCGGAACGAGCTCCGCGATGATCCTCGGCGAGGTGAACCTTCCACACCAGGAACAGCTGGCCTTCTTCGGCGGGGAGGACGGTGACCAGCTCACCATGCAGTTCGACTTCACCGTGAACCAGAAGGCCTTCCTCTCCTTCGCCCGCGAGGACGCTCGGCCCCTCGCCGAAGCCCTGGCGCAGCGGCCGCAGAACCTCCCCACCGAGACCCAGTACGCGAACTTCCTGCGCAACCACGACGAGCTCACCCTGGACCTGCTCAGCGCCGCAGAGCGCGACGAGGTGCTGGACACCTTCGCCCCCGAGGAGAACATGCGATTCGCCGGCCGTGGGCTGCGTCGTCGGCTGCCCGCCATGTTCGACGGTGACCCGCGGCGGATCAAGATGGCCTACTCGCTGCTGTTCTCCCTGCCCGGCACCCCGGTGCTCTTCTACGGCGAGGAGATCGGAATGGGGGAGAACCTCGAAGTGCCCGGACGCGAGGCCGTCCGAACGCCGATGCAGTGGAGTCAGGACAAGAACGGCGGATTCTCCTCGGCCCGCCCCTCGAAGCTCGCACGCAAGGTCGTGGAGGGTCCCTTCGGGCCCGAACACGTCAACGCTGCACAGGCCCGCCGGGACGAGGACTCGCTGCTCCACCATGTCAGCCGTCTGGCCCGACGCTACCGCGACTGCCCCGAGCTGGGCTGGGGTGAGCTGTCGATCCTTCAGCAGCCGCACCACGAAGTGCTCGCGCATCGCATGACCAGCGGCGATCAGTCCATGGTCCTGATCCATAACCTCTCACCGAAGTCCCTCGTGGTGCCGCTGATGCTGGAGGACGAGGAGAAGGACACCGAGCTCATCGACCTGCTTCAGGACGGCGCCTGCGCCATCGATGCCGAACACCGCACCGAAGTCACGCTGGACGGCTATGGCTGCCGGTGGCTGCGGGTGAAGCGCCCCGGGGATCCGCGCCTTCTCTGAGCGCGACGGCGTGGGTGGAGCGCGAGGCGCTACGCTGAAGAGTCCCACCCGCGCCGCGCCCTCGCGCAGCTCGTCGACCTGCACCGTGTATGTCCCCAAGGAGGCCCCATGAAGCGTTCGGCTCTGGCTGGCAGCGCTGCTGCCGCCGTCGTGCTGCTCGCCGGCTGTGGCGGGAACCCCTTCGCGGGCGATGCGGAGGACGACGAGCCCCAGGTTCCGAGCTTCGGGCAGATCCAGGACCGCATGTGGGATGCGATGCTGACCGCGGACACCGTGAACATCGAAGGCGAGATCGAAGCCGCCGAGGCCGACGTCGACCAGATGTTCCAAGACATCGACGAAGACGACACCGGGGATCTGCTGATCACCGGCGCCGTGGACGGCAGCGACTCCGAGATGACCTTCACCGCTGGCGACGTCACCTTCACCCAGCGCGCCATCGACGGGGTGGAGTACTTCCGCGGGGAGGACTTCGCCGCGCTGCTGATGAGCGAGATGGATGAAGAGATCACCGCCCTCATCGAAGAGGACTTCATCACCTCGGTGGTCGTCGAGCAGTGGGTCCAGTTCAGCACCGACGGCGCAGGCGCAGTCTTCTCCGCCCAGGACTTCATCAGCACCTGGCAGCGTGAGCTCGAGGGCCAGGAGATCGCCGGGCTCGAGGGCACCGCAGAGACCCGTGACGGCGCGCAGGTCTACGTCTACGCCACCGAGGACGGCTCCACCGAGCTCGTGGTCGCCGCAGACGGAGCCCCCTACCTGGTCCAGATGCGCGACGAGGACTCCAGCTACGTCTTCAGCGCCTGGAACGAGACCCAGCGCCCGGACCAGCCGGAGAACGTGATGACCTTGGACGAGATCTTCGAGGCCATCGCCGCCGAGCACGGCTGGTCCACAGAGGAACTCGATGGGGAGCTCGAGGACGAGAACAACGACGACGCCGAGGCCTGAGCGGCACGAGAGACCAACACAACGGGGGGTTGTGCAGAAACGGGACGCCTGGACATCAGTCCGGGGTCCCAGCCACACAGTGGAAGGGAAACACCATGAGCAACGGAACCCAGACGTCCCCCAAGGCCGTCACGCGAGCATTCACCACCACGGCGGTGCTGAGCATCGCAGCCCTGGCACTGGCCGGCTGCGGTGAGGAAGATCCGCGTGAAGCGGAGAACCCGCAGGAGAACGTCGACACTGACGGAGCGGAGGACCAGGGAGTCACCTCAGACGAGATCGCCGAGAATGAGGACGACGAGCAGGTCGCGGACCTCGCCGAGATCGAGACCGAGGTCTGGGAGTCCTCCCTGGAGCAGGAGAGCGTCAGCATCACCATGGCGGCAGGGCTGGAGCGCGGCCATGAGCTCTTCGGATACGCACCGGAGTTCTTCGAAGGCGACGACGAGGGCTTCGAGCTCTCGGTCACCGGAGAACTCGAAGGAGACGCTGCGACCGAGCTGAACTACAGCCCCAACTTCCAGGTGTTGACCTTCGGCGACGACACGTTCCAGTCCGTGGAGGCCTTCGTCTTCGACTACGAGGCGCAGGTCCCGCCCGAGGTGGAGCCAGAGGTCGATGCCGAGGAGCTCAGCGCAGCCCTGAGTGCCGAAGGGGAATGGGTCGACGTCAGCGACGCCGAGCCCGCGGTGCCGCGCACCCCCGACGCGCTGCTGGAGCTGCTGCGCGCCGAGGTCACCGAGACCTTGGACGTCGACTCCCTGGCCGAGCTCGACCTGGACTCGTCGCTGGACACTCGGGACGGTCAGAACGTCTGGGTCTACTCCAATGAAGACGTCGAGCTCGCGGTGCTCGCCGACGAGGGTTCACCGCAGCTGATGGGTCTGCGCCTGCCCGGTGAGGACCAGGACCTCGAGGTCACCGTCACGGACTGGGACGAGGCTGAGACCCCGGAGGAGCCCGAGGATGAGGCGGTCATCGACGATGAGCAGCTGCAGGGGATTCTCAGCGATCTCGTCTGAGCCCAGGATTCGGGCTGGTTCAGCCCGGCAGACCCTCGGCGGACCCCCGGCAGGCTCCCAGCTTCCATTCAGGAATGCCGGCCCACAGCAACGCCGGCTCCATGCCCGGTAGGAGCTCCCCATGAATCAGGCCGGAATGGCCGAATAGGCTTTCGCTGAAGCGTCCGGTCTGTGCAGACTAGGTGCAGGTCATCTAGGGGATCTCACACGGTCGCTCAACGATGACAGACCGCGGAAAGACCGCGCAGCATCTTCTGATGCAAATGACGGAGGTAAACGAATTATGGCTACCACCGAAACAAGCAAGCTTCGCACCCTGGCCGGCGTCGTCGGCATCGGCTCCCTGGCACTCTTCGGTGCCACCGCCTGCGACGATGGCGGAACCGACACTGAAGAGCCGGCAGAGAACGGCGAAGTCGAGGATCCGGGCACAGAGGAAGACACCACAGAGGAAGACACCATGGAAGAAGAGCCCATGGAAGAAGAGACGATGGAGGAAGAAGAAGACGACGTCTGATCGACTTCTTCTCTTCAAAGACACCCCCGCGAGGAACCCCGGTTCCCTGCGGGGGTTTCTTGTGCGTAGGCAGGACGCGTCAGGGGCCGGGGGAGCGGTCGGGCCGGGCGGGAGATGTCAGGCTCCAGCGGAGCCGGAGCCGACGAGCTCCTCCGAGCCTTCCGAGCAGGTGCGGCACACGCCGCGGAAGACGACGTCGGCGACCTGGATCTGCATTCCCAGGCTTGCAGGCGCCTGCAGGCAGGGTGCCTCTCCATGGACGCATTCGACATCTTCGATCCGGCCGCAGCGGGTGCAGATCGCGTGGTGATGGTTGTCGTGGGTGCGGGTCTCGTAACAGGCCGGTGAACCCGGCGGGTCGAACCTGCGCAGCAGCTCGCGCGCGGTGAGATCATGCAGCACGGTGTAGACCGACTGCACCGTGATCTCGGGCAGCTGTTCGCGGACGGCGGCGTGGACCGCGTCGGCCGGTCTGTGCGGCTGGGCGGACACTGCCTCCAGGACTGCGAGGCGCTGGCGCGTCACGCGGAGTCCGCGTTCGCGCAGCCGGGCAGGCCAGTCGGAGGAGGTCATGCTCCCAGTGTGCCGCACATATGAGTCATTCACAATAAACCGGGTGCGTGTCACATCCCCGGTCTGGCGGGAGTCCAGCGCGGCCATCCGGCGTGGGCCGACCCGGCTGAGCGATAGACTGGCTCACGCTGCCACGTATTCATCCGCAAGGAGAGCTTCAGAGCATGAGCACATCGGATATCAACAACGCCCCATTGGCCGAGGTCGATCCAGAGATCGCTCAGGCGATCTCGGATGAGCTGGGACGCCAGCGCGACACCCTCGAGATGATCGCCAGCGAGAACTTCGTCCCGCGCGCCGTCCTCGAGGCCCAAGGCTCGGTGCTGACGAACAAGTACGCCGAGGGCTACCCGGGACGGCGCTACTACGGCGGCTGTGAATTCGTCGACGTCGCAGAGAACCTCGCGATCGAACGCGCCAAGGCGCTCTTCGGAGCTGACCACGCCAACGTCCAGCCGCACGCGGGCGCCCAGGCCAATGTGGCCGTGATGACCGCCTTCCTGAAGCCGGGCGACAAGCTGATGGGCCTCTCCCTGGCCCACGGCGGGCACCTCACCCACGGCATGAAGCTGAACTTCTCCGGCAAGTTCTACGAGATCGCCGCCTATGAGGTCGACGCCGAGACCGGCATCATCGACATGGACAAGGTCCGCGAGCAGGCCATCGCCGAGAAGCCCGACATGATCGTCGCCGGCTGGTCCGCCTACCCGCGCCAGCTCGACTTCGCACGCTTCCGCGAGATCGCCGACGAGGTCGGAGCGATCCTCTGGGTGGACATGGCTCACTTCGCCGGCCTGGTGGCCGCCGGACTGCACCCGAACCCGGTGCCCTACGCCGACGTCGTCACCACCACCGTGCACAAGACCCTCGCCGGCCCGCGGTCAGGCATCATCCTGACCAAGGAAGAGCACAAGAAGAAGATCAACTCCGCAGTCTTCCCCGGCCAACAGGGCGGCCCGCTGATGCACGCCATCGCGGCCAAGGCCATCGCCTTCAAGATCGCCGGCACCGAGGAGTTCGCCGAGCGGCAGAAGCGCACCATCGAAGGCGCCCAGATCCTGGCCAAGCGACTGATCGCCCCGGATGTGACCGAGCATGGCGTCTCGGTGCTCACCGGCGGCACCGACGTGCACCTGGTGCTGGTGGACCTGCGCGACTCCGAGCTCGACGGGAAGCAGGCCGAGGACACGCTCCACGAGGTCGGCATCACGGTCAACCGCAATGCCGTGCCGAACGACCCGCGCCCACCGATGACCACCTCCGGCCTGCGCATCGGCACCCCCGCCCTGGCCACCCGCGGCTTCGCGGCGAAGGAATTCAGCGAGGTCGCCGACATCATCGCCGAGGCGCTCAAGCCTGACGCGGACCTGCACGGGCTGAAGTCCCGGGTCGCCGCGCTGACCAAGGACTTCCCGCTCTACGAAGGCCTCGAGGACTGGTGAACCCGCCGATGAGCGACACCCCGCAGCAGGCCCGGGTTCCGCAGCAGGCGCAGATCCTCGACGGCAGGGCCACCGCCAAGGCGCTCAAGGCCGACCTCGCCGAACGGGTTGCGAAGCTGAAGGCCCGCGGGGTCACCCCCGGGCTGGGCACGGTGCTGGTCGGCGCCGATGCCGGCAGCCAGTCCTATGTGGCGGGCAAGCACCGCGACTGCGCCGAGGTGGGGATCAACTCCATCCAGGTGGAGCTCGACGCCGACACCACCCAGGAGCAGCTGCTCGCCGAGCTGGAGAAGCTCAACGAGGACCCGGCCTGCACCGGCTACATCGTCCAGCTGCCGCTGCCCAAACAGCTGAACACCCAGCAGGTGCTCGAGGCGATCTCCCCGGAGAAGGACGCCGACGGGCTGCACCCGATGAACCTGGGCCGGCTGGTCGCCAACGTCAACGAG
Source organism: Nesterenkonia sp. YGD6 (assembly GCF_022565895.1). NCBI lineage: Bacteria > Bacillati > Actinomycetota > Actinomycetes > Micrococcales > Micrococcaceae > Nesterenkonia > Nesterenkonia sp. YGD6. Next base: position 99,342 of record NZ_JAJOYY010000006.1, read on the forward strand.
GAGATCACCACCCCGCTGCCGTGCACGCCCAAGGGCTGCGTGGATCTCCTGGACCGCTACGGCCTGGACCTGCGCGGCAAGCACGTCGTCGTCGTGGGACGCGGGGTCACCATCGGTCGGCCGATCGGGTTGCTGCTGACCCGGCGCGACGTCAACGCCACCGTGACCCTGTGCCACACCGGGACCAGAGATCTCGCCGCGCACCTGGCCGGCGCCGACGTCGTCGTCGCCGCCGCCGGGGTCAAGCACATGATCGATCCGGCGGACCTGAAGCCCGGCGTGATCGCGCTCGACGTCGGAGTCACCCGTGAGGTGAACCCGGAGACCGGCAAGGCGAAGATCTACGGTGACCTCGCTCCGGGCATCGAGTCGGTGGCCTCCTGGTATTCACCGAACCCCGGCGGCGTCGGCCCGATGACCCGCGCGGAGCTGCTGGCCAACGTGGTGCTCACCGCGGAGCGTCAGCTCGCGGAGTAGTCCGCGCAGCAGGCCAGGAATAGTGGTGCCGCCGAGGGTGTTCCTTCAAATGTGAAGAACATCGGATTTCTCTCCTTCGGACACTGGACGCCCTCACCGCATTCGCAGACCCGTTCTGCCTCTGATGTGTTGCTGCAGTCCATCGACCTTGCCGTTGCGGCTGAGGAGCTGGGCGTCGACGGCGCCTACTACCGGGTGCACCACTTCGCCCGGCAGCTGGCCTCGCCGTTCCCGCTGCTCGCCGCCGTCGGCGCGAAGACCGATCGCATCGAGATCGGCACCGGCGTGATCGACATGCGCTACGAGAACCCGCTCTACTTCGCCGAAGATGCCGGCGCCGCGGATCTCATCGCCAAGGGCAGGCTGCAGCTCGGCATCTCCCGAGGCTCACCGGAGCAGGCCGTGGAAGGTTGGCGGCACTTCGGCTACCAGCCCGCCGAGGGCGAGTCCGACGCCGACATGGGGCGCCGGCATACCGAGGTGGCGCTGCAGGTGCTTTCCGGCCAGGGCTTCGCCGAGCCCAGCCCGCGACCGATGTTCCCCAACCCGCCGGGGCTGCTGCGCCTGGAGCCACACTCCGAGGGTCTGCGTCAGCGCATCTGGTGGGGTGCCGGTTCCGATGCCACCGCGCGCTGGGCGGCCTCACGCGGGATGAACCTGATGAGCTCCACGCTGAAGGACGACGAGACCGGCGAGCCGTTCCACATCCAGCAGGCCAAGCAGATCCAGGCCTTCCGTGATGAATGGGCCAAGCACGACCACGGCTTCGCTCCCAGGGTCTCGGTCTCGCGTTCGATCCTGCCCATCGTCTCGGACCAGGACCGGGCCTACTTCCTGGGCCAGCGCGACTCCAAGGACCAGATCGGCATGATCGACGAGAAGACCCGCGCGATCTTCGGACGCAGCTTCACTGCGGAACCTGAGGTGCTCGTCGAGGAGCTCGCCAAGGACGAGGCAGTCCAGGCCGCGGACACGGTGCTGGTGACCGTGCCCAATCAGCTCGGCGTGGACTACAACGCCCACATCCTTGAATCCCTGGTCGAGCACGTGGCCAAGCCGCTGGGCTGGAAGTAAGACCCACCTGACGCGTCGAGCGGCGGATTCTCCGAACAGCTGCGGCCTCTCGGCCCATGAGATGTCCGGAGAAGCCGCCCCTCAACGGTGGGGGATCAGGGAAAGTCGAGGGTCAGCGTAGCCCGCGTCGAGGCTGAATCCTCGGCACCGGCTCCCGCTGAGTTCGCGCAGGAGGCCACCCGGGAGACGCAGACGCAGAGCTTGGTGTCGGTGCTCTTCTCCGCCTCGCTGAAGAACACATCACGGTGGTCGATGACGCCGTTCAGCTGCTCGGCCTTGACCACGCACAGCCCGCATTCGCCCTTGCGGCAGTCGTACATGGCCTCCACGCCGACCCGCTCCAGCGCCTCCAGGATGGACTCGTCCGGAGAGACGACCGTGTGGCGCTCGGAGCCGCGGATCCGCAGCTCGAACTCCTCCGGGTCGAACCAGCCGCTGTTGCCGAAGGTCTCGTAGCGAAGGTTCGGCATCGGCAGCTCGCGCTCGATCCAGGCCCTCCGCACGGCGTCCATCAGTCGGATGGGACCACACATGTAGAACTCGGTGGAGTGATCCACCTGCCCGAGGAGCCCCTTGACGTCGAGGACGTCGCCCTCGTCATCGACCGAGAGCCTCAGCCGCGGTCCGTGCTCGCGATGCAGCTCGTCGAGGAAGGCCATGGCCGGGCGGGAGCGTCCGACGAAGATCAGCTGGTAGTCCGCGCCGAGCCGCTTGAGCACCCGGGCCATCGAGTGGATCGCCGTGATGCCCACTCCGCCGGCGAGGAGCACGTAGCGCGGCGCGCCCACTCGCAGCGGGAAGTTCTGCAGCGGCGAGGTGACCTCGAGGGGATCACCGGGTTCAAGGGCGTGCATGAACCGTGATCCGCCGCGCGAGGTGGGGGAGCGGCGCACCCCGATCTTCACCCAGCTTCCGTCCACCGCACCCTCGACCACCGAGTAGGAGCGGACCATGTCCGGGGCGATGCGCACGTCGATATGCGCGCCAGGCTCGGTGAACAGCGGTCGTTCCCCGGCGAGGACGATCTCGGCGATCTCATCGGCGGCGGCGCGGCGCGACTTCACCACGGCTCGCTGCCAGTGCAGCTGGGTTCCCTGTGACACCTGGCATCAGCCCTTGGCGTCGGAGAGGTCGGCGTCGGAGGCGAGCATCGTGCGCTCGGCCTCCACGGCGCGCTGGATCAGCCGGCGCACCCACATGCCGCCGGCGTCGATGTTGAGGTTGTAGAACTCGTGGTCCGGGTTGTCCACGATCGCCTGCTGCTGGGCGGTGAGCATCTCCTCGTCCTCGGCGAAGACCCCGTGCACGCCGTCGCGCAGCTCGGTGGTGATCCGCTGGCTCTCCAGCCGGTAGTTGCGCATGAAGGCCCAGTAGTACATCGCGTTGGCCTGATCGACCGGGGAGATCGTGTTCATCACGTACCCGTTCACACCCTGGCTGCGATCACCGGTGAGCCCGCCCGTGCCCGCCTTGGCCACCCCGACATCGATGCAGATCGTGGAGGGCATCTGGAACTCGATGATCTGCCAGCGGTCGACCTTGCCTTCGAAGTCTGGGAACTTGTCTCGCATGTTCTTCAGCCAGAACGGTGGGGCGTCGATGTTCTCCATGAACCGGGTCACGGTGACCGTGCGGTCGTCGTGGGTGACCTCGATATCGGACTCGCTGAGCTCCTTCTGCCCGATCGAGGAGGAGTGCAGGAACTCCTCATGGGTGAGGTCCATCAGGTTGTCCAGCACCAGCTGATAGTTCGCGCGCACATCGATGGTCTTGCCGTCGCCGGCCCACTCGTCGGAGCCCATCTGGTGCATGTCCGGGATCAGGGCGGCGTCGGCGAGCATCGGGTCTCCGGGCCAGACCCAGATGAAGCGGTGCCGCTCCACCACGGGGAAGGAGTTCACCATCGCCGAGGGGTTGATCGTCTTCTGCGCCGGCATGAAGGTGCAACGACCAGCGGAGTTGTACTGCAGGCCGTGATACGGACACTGGACTCCGTCCGGACCCACCAGGGAGCCCATGGAGAGGGGGGCGAGTCGGTGCCAGCAGGCGTCGGTCAGCGCGACGGGCCGGCCCTCCTCGGTGCGGTAGAGCGCCATGGGGCGGTCGGCGATCTTCCGGGAGAGGATCTTCTTCCGATTGACCTCATGATCCCATCCGGCCACATACCAGGCGTTGAGCGGATAGGCCATGTTCTTCGCGGTGGCGCCGCTCGGGCTGAGATCTGTCATGTCCGCCTCCTGTGACTCGAGGACGCCGTGGAGACCGGTCTCGGTCCGCTCGTCGACGCCACTAGCTATCTACATAGTTATATGTGCTGTGGGTCACAGAATAGCTCTGGATATAGTGGAGGGCAAGCACCTGCCCCTTTTCGAGAGGTTCCAACGCCTTGAGCCTGCGCTACGCCATCCTGGCGATCCTCACCGCGGCCCCGCTGACCGGTTATGAGACCGCCAAGCGCTTCGAGGGTTCGGTGGGGCACGTCTGGCACGCCCCGGATTCGCAGATCTATCCCGAGCTCCGGCGGATGGAGACGGAGGTGCTGGTGGAGGGCCGTGAGGAGCGCTGGGGCCCGAACAGCACCAAGACCAGGTACTACATCACTGCGGCCGGGGAAGCGGCGTTCCGTGAGTGGATGGCCACTCCGTTGAAGTACGCGCCCTGGCGCGATGTGGCCCATATGCAGGCCGCGTATTTTGAATGGACCGATCCTGAGAATGTGCGGATGCACCTGCAGAAGCACGCCGCGCACTACAACGAGCAGATCGCGCAGTGGAGCAGCCAGATCCAGGCGATCGAATCCCACGAGCACCCGATGATCGCCGCCCGGCTGGAGCGCTATCCCGCCGAGCAGCATGAGCGCATCGTCGCCTTCAAGGCGTTCGCCTACGACGGACTGATTCGGCTGGCCCAGGCCGAGGTGGACTGGGCGCACAGCGGCCTGGAGCTGCTCGAGCAGCTCGAGCAGCACGACGACGCCGCGCCGACCCCCGACGTCGACGCCGCCCCCGACCTCCAGGGCTGAACGGCTCCGATGTTCAGCGCCTAGGCATATTGTCGGCGCAGGTCGGGTTTGCGGATCTTGCCCGAGGCGGTGCGCGGCATCGATTCCACGAAGACCACCGACTTCGGGATCTTGTACCGGGCGAGCTTGCCGTGGAGGTGGTGCAGCACCTGCTCCTCGGTCAGCGCGTGGCCATCGCGCACCACGATGACCGCGCGCGGGACCTCGCCCCAGCGGGCATCCTCTACCCCGATGACAGCCACGGCGGCGACGGCCTCCAACGCTGCGATCTGCTGCTCCACCTGCGCCGGGTAGATGTTCTCCCCGCCGGAGATGATCATGTCCTTGAGCCGGTCGGAGATGAACAGGAAGCCGTCCTCATCGAAGTAGCCCATATCCCCGGTCTTGAGCCAGAGGCCATCTTCTTCGTGCACGAAGGAGCCGGCGGTGGCCTCGGGCCGGTTCCAGTATTCGGCGATCACGTTGGGTCCGTGCACCTGGATCTCGCCCACCTCGCCCATCGGGCAGGGCCGGTCCGCCGGGTCCACCACTCTGACGTCGGTGTGGAAGTGCGGGAGCCCCCCGGAGCCCTGCTTCGTCCGTGAATAGGCCGGAGGCAGGGTCGTGGCGCCCGGTGAGGTCTCCGTCATCCCGTATCCCATGGTGAACGCGAGCCCGCGGCTCTCATAGGCGTCGAGGACCCGCATCGGCACCGCGGAGCCGCCGCAGGTGAGGTTGCGCAGCGAGGAGATGTCGGTGCTCTCCCACTGTGGATGCTCACAGATCAGCTGGAACGTGGTGGGCACCCCGGAGATGTTGGTGACCCGGTGTTCCTCGATCAGCGACAGCACCCGCCCCGGCTCGAAACGCTGCTCCAGGAGGATGCTCCCGCCCTTGAGCAGCACCGGCAGCGCGCCCTGTCCCAGGGCGGCGACGTGGAACAGCGGCGCGATCATCAGCGCGACGTCCTTGCTGGAGAGGTCGAAGTCGGTGAGCACGTTGATGGCGTTCCAGGTCAGGTTCCCGTGGCTGAGCATGGCGCCCTTGGGGCTCCCGGTGGTGCCGGAGGTGTAGAGGATCACCGCGAGATCCTCCAGCTCCACCGCGACGTCCGGCCGCTGCTCGGCTCCTGAGGCCAGCACCGCTTCGAACGTCTCCGTGGGCACCGGAAATGCTGCAGGCTCCTCGGGTGGAGCCGCTCCCTCGACCACGATCAGCACCTGCTCCACGGCGGTGTCCCGGCAGGCCGGCGCGGCGACCGGTGTCAGCGGATGTGAGGTGACCAGCAGCCGGGCCCCCGAGTCCTGCAGCGCGAACTGGACCTCGGGCGGTGCCAGCCGGGTGTTCAGCGGGACGAACACCGCGCCGAGACTTCCCGCGGCGAAGAGCGTCTCGAGAAACGCCGCGGAGTTCTCGCCCAGATACGCCACTCGGTCACCGGAGCTGATCCCGCGGTCGGTCAGGGCGTTGGCGAGCTTGTCGATGCGCTGTGCCAGCTGGTCATAGGTCTGTTCTCCACCGGCGCTGATCAGCGCGGTCTGGCCGCAGGATCGCACCCGTCGTCGGTGGATCCAGTCGCCCAGTCCGTGATTCTTCATCGAGCGCCCTCCCAGACCAGGTCCTCGACGTTCGGGACCTCACCGATGAGTCCGTGGCGTTCAGAGATCTCCGCGACCTGCTGGAGCGAGTCCATATTGACCTCCTCAGGGAATGCGGGGATCGTGATCTCGCTCAGCAGAGACTCATCGATGGTCGTGTACTCGAGCAGCACCTCGCGCACCGCCTCGGGGTTCTCCTCGGCGTAGGCCTGAGACTCCTGGACCGCGGCGTGGAAGCTCTCCACCAGTTCCGGGTCCTCGTCGACCAGCTGCTGCGAGGCGAAGTAGGTGCCCACACCCAGCTCGTCGACCACATCGGCGAAGGGCGCGAAGACCCGGTCGTAACCCTCGTTGTCGGCGATGCTCGCGAAGGGGTCCACCGCGAAGATGGCGTCGACATTGTCCGCTTCGAGCTGGGCGAGCATGTCGGGGAAGGCGACCTCCACGAAGTCGACGTTCGACGGCTCGCCACCGGCTTCGAGCACGCCTTCGGAGATCATCGAGTCGGAGATGTTGTTGAGCGTGTTGACGGCCACACGCTGGCCTTCGAGGTCCGCGACGGTTTCGATGCCGGAGTCCGGTTTGACCAGGATCGCTGAGAAGTCATTCTCGGAGTCGCCCGTGGTCTGCGGACCTGCGGCCACGGTCTGCAGCGGCAGCCCGCTGTCGGCCGCGACGAGCAGGGAGGTCACGTTGGAGAAGCCGAAGTCGAAGTCTCCTGTGGACACGGCGGGGATGATGGCGGCGCCGCCCTGGGCCAGAGTCAGCGTCAGGTCAAGCCCGTGTTCTTCAAAGATCCCCTCCCGGTCCCCGAGGTAGATCGAGGCGACGTCGACGATCGGAATCAGGCCGACCTCGACCTCGGTGAGCTCGCCGCCCTCGGCTTGGGCGTCATCGTCGGCCGGTTCGCCATCGGCGTCGCCGGAGGGGGAGCCGCTTCCGCAGGCTGAGAGGGCAAGGACGGCGCAGAGGGCGAAGGTCCCGCGAGACAGGTGTTTCATGGTGGTTCTCCGATGTGTATAGGAATGAAGTCAGGGATGTCAAGAGTCAGGGTGTGAGTCAGCGGTGGTGGGCGGAAGGGGTGCTCCGCTCCCGCCCACCGGCGCAGTCGGCTGCGTGGGGCTCACTCGCCTTCGAAGTACAGCGTGGAGGTGTCCGGCTCGTCGCTGATGAAGTCGAACTTCACCATCAGCGCCCCGGCCTCCTCGATCTGCTCGGTGCGGATCTCGCCGTCGAGCTCCTCCATGCGGAGGTTCTCGGCTGCCTCTTCGGGCAGGTCGATGAACTCGGGAAGGAGTGCGCGCACGCCTTCCTCGTCCTCCTCGGCCGCCTGCAGCGACTCGTTCATCGCGTCGCTGAAGGCCTGGGCCACCTCCGGGTTCTCGTCGACGTACTCTCCGGAGCTGAAGCTCACCATGGTGGGCATTCCGGCGATGGCGTCCTGGAAGGAGTATCCGACCAGCTGGTTCGCCTCATCGGCCAGCGCGTTGCTCAGGAAGGGCTCGGGCACCCAGATGGCGTCGGTGTTGCCCTGCTCCAGCTGGGCCTGCATGTCGGGGAAGGGCATCTCGGAGAATTCGACGGCTTCGGGGTCGCCGCCGGCCTGCTCCACGGCCTCCATGATGGTCAGATCGCCCTGGGTCTGCAGCGCATTGACCGAGACGGTGTTGCCCTCGAGCCCGGTCCAGTCATCGATGCCGCTCTCCACGGTGGAGACCACGCCGGCGATGTCGTCGCCCTCGGCCAGCGAGTTGGAGTACCCGGTGACGATCCGCATGTCCAGGCCGCGGTCGTTGGCGTTGAGCACCGAGTTGGGGTTGCCGATGCCGAACTCGAGCTGCTGGGTGTTCACGGCGGGGAGCATGGCGGCGCCGGCGTTGGAGGTGGAGAGCTCGACGTCGAGCCCGTGCTCCTCGAAGATGCCGTTCTCGATGCCGTAGTAGATCCCGACCGAGGGGGCGATGGGGAGCACGCCGACGGTGATCTCGGTCAGCTCGCCGTTCTCGCTCGCGGTGTCGGCGCCATTGCCGTCTTCTTCATCCCCGGCCGGGGACCCCGAGCCGCAGGCGCTCAGTGCCAGGATGCTGACCGCGGCGAGTCCGGTGATGGATGCGATGTTCTTCTTCATGACTGCTCCTTGAGGTGCGGGGTCGCAGAACGGCGGCCCTCGGTGGGTGTGGCGTGACGGTGGAGGAGTGGGTTCAACAGCAGCTGCTCGGCTCGGGTCAGGGGTAGAAGCGGGCCAGGAAGGTGGCCACGACGGCGGGTCGCTCCTGTCCCTCGACCTCGAAGGTCGCGTCCACGACCAGGTGGAGGCCTCCGCCCTTGACCTCTTCGACGGCGCTGATGGTGCCGCGCATCCGTACCTTGGATCCGACCTTCACCGGTGCCGTGAAGCGGACCTTGTCCAGGCCGTAGTTGAGCTTCGTGCTGACATCCGTGACGTCGAAGAGCTCGCCCCAGAACGGAATGATCAGGGACAGGGTCAGGAAGCCGTGCGCGATGGGCGCTCCGAAGGGTCCGTCCTTGGCCCGCTCGGGGTCCACGTGGATCCACTGGTGATCATCGGTGGCATCGGCGAAGGTGTTGATCATCTCCTGGGTGATCTCGCGCCAGGCGGTCTCGCCCAGGTCGGTGCCGGCCATCGTGCGTGCGTCCTCGAACGAGACGACGGTGCGGGCGGTGTCGGTGTCGGTCATGCTGCTCCTTGAGGTGGCGGGTGATTCTGAGTGCACGGGTCGTCGGGTGTGGTCTGCGTCACATCTGTTTTTTGATAGGCGTCTGCCCGGGCGAAGAGTCATGGGTGAGAAGGGCTAGGTGAAGGCTCCCACCCCGGTGACGGCCCGTCCGACGATGAGCGCATTGATCTCGTGGGTGCCTTCGTAGGAGTAGATCGCCTCGGCGTCGGCGTGGAACCGGGCCACGTCGGTGTCCAGCGTGATTCCGTTGCCGCCGCAGACCTCGCGGGCCAGCGCCACGGTCTCGCGCAGCCGCAGCGAGGTGTACATCTTCGCCAGCGCGGAGTTCTCATCCCGGTAGATCCCGGCGGCCTGCTGCTCGGTGAGCTGGACGACCATGCCCAGCGAGGCGGTGAGGTTGCCCAGCATCATCGCGAGCTTCTCCTGGACCAGTTGGAATCCGGCGATGGGGCGGCCGAACTGCTCCCGGTGCCGGACGTAGGCCAGGGCGGCCTCGTAGGCGCCGGCCATGGCTCCGGTGGCCATCCAGGCCACATCGGAACGCATCCGGCGCAGGCAGCCTGCGACGTCGGAGAAGCTGTTGATCTGCTGCAGTCGGGCGCTCTCCGGGACGCGCACCTGCCGGTAGGTGATGTCGGCGTTCTGCATGATCCGCAGCGAGGCTTTGCGCGGAATGACCTCCATGGAGACACCCGGGGCCGAAGTCGGAACCAGGAAGCACTTCACCTGACCGTCCGCGGTGTCGCGAGCGAAGGTCGCCACGACGTCGGCCGCGGTGGCGCCGCCGATCCAGCGTTTGGCGCCGTCGATGATCCAGTCCCCGGTCTGCGGATCCTGGGTTGCTGCGGTGGCGAGGCCTCCGGCGACGTCGGAGCCGTGCTCGGGTTCGGTCAGTCCGAAGACTCCGGTGAGTTCATGGGAGACGATCTTCGCGTCGAGCTCACGCGCCTGCTCGACGGAGCCGCCCACGGTGCAGACCGTGCGGAACAGGCTGGCCTGGGCGTTGTAGTAGGTGGCCACGTTGATGTCGCAGCGGGTGAGTTCGAAGTTCCGGAAGCCGAGGAAGATGTCGCGGATCGGTTCTCCGGTCTCGCGCAGGGCAGGCGGGTCCATCAGGTTCAGACTGCGCAGCGGGGCGATGATCTCCTCCGGGAAGCGCGCCTCATCCCAGGCGGCATTGAGGTGGGGGTGGACCTGTGCGGCGAGCACCTCGCGCAGTCCGGTGATCACGCTGCGCTCGGCCGTGGTGAGCCGCTCCGCGAAGCCGTAGAGGTCCGAGGGGATGACCGTGCCGGTGGCTGGTTCACGCATCGTGGGCTCCGGGTGTCACGGCGTCGGATGTCGTGGGGTCTGTGGTCGTGGGGTCTGTGGTCGTGGCACCGGGGACCGTTGAAGGCGCCTCGAGTCCGAGCAGCGCGACCGCGTTGTGCTTGAGGATCCTGGGCCGGACCTCGTCCTTGATCGGCAGATCCGCGAAGGCGTCCAACCACTTCTTCGGGGTGATCAGCGGATAGTCGGTGCCGAAGAGCAGCTTGGCCGAGAGGATGTTGTTCGCGCTGCGGACCAGATTGTCAGGGAAGTACTTCGGGGACCACCCGGAGAGGTCGATGTAGACGTTGGACTTGTGCGTGGCGATGGAGATCGCCTCGTCCTGCCAGGGCACCGAGGGGTGCGCCATGATGATCGGCAGCCCGGGGAAGTCTGCGGCGACGTCGTCGAGGAGCAGCGGATTGGAGTACTTCAGCTTCAACCCTGCTCCGCCGGGGGTGCCGGCCCCCATGCCGTTCTGTCCGGTGTGGAAGATCAGCGGCAGGCCGATCTCCTGCAGGGTCTCCCACAGCGGGTAGAACTGCTGATCCGAGGGGTCGAAGCCCTGCACGGTGGGGTGGAACTTGAAGCCGCGGACGCCCAGCTCCTCGGCCTGCCGCCGAGCCTCCACGAGGGCCGCGGGTCCGGTGCGAGGATCCACCGAGCCGAAGGGCAGCAGCACGTCGTTGTTGCGCAGGCACCCCGCCACCAGATCATCGATGGAGTTCGGCGCGTGCTGCATCTGGGTCCGGGCATCCACGGTGAAGACCACCGCCGCCATCCGGTGCGCCCGGTACACCTCCGCGATGCGATCGATCGAGGGTGTGCGCTCGGTGGTCTTGAAGTACTTCGCCGAGGCGTCGAAGAACAGCTCGGGCAGCGCGCGGTGTCCGTGCGAGTCCAGCTCCAGGTGGACGTGGGTGTCCACTGCCTCGATGGCATGTACGTCGATGGCAGATCGGTATCGCATCGGGGGATCCTCTCCTGCTCGGGCTGTCCGGGCTGTCCTGGGCATGTGTTCTGTGCGGCCTAGGCGGCGCTGACCGGTGGGTCGGCGCGGCCTAGGCGGTGGGCTGCAGCTCGGCGGGAAGCTCCGGCATGGACTCGCCCACCGACTGCAGGTGGGCGCCGAGGATGTCGCGGCCCTGGGTCTGCAGCGTCGCGTAGTCCCAGCCGCCGTCGTGGAACTCTTCGACCACCGGCTCGGGGTGGCTCCAGACCTGCAGCCGGTCTCCGCCCGCGCCGATGACCTGTCCGGTGATGCCTTCCACGGCGTCGGAGGAGAGGAAGGCGACGACGCCGGCGGCGTCCTGCGCGGTGCCGAAGCCGAGCCCCTTGCGGAAGAAGTCGGGCATGGGCTGCCCCTGCTCGTCGGCCTCCACGGCCTTCTGGAAGTAGGGCACGGTCTTGGTCATCGCGGTGGCGGCCACCGGGATCACGGCGTTGACGCTGACTCCGGCGCGCTTGAACTCCAGCGCCCAGGTCCGCACCATGCCCACGATGCCAGCCTTGGCGGCGGCGTAGTTGGTCTGCCCGAAGTTTCCGCGCTGACCGGTGGGGGAGCCGATGCAGACGATCCGCCCGGCCACGCCTTCGGTCTTGAAGTGCTTGAACGCGGCCCGGACACAGGTGAAGGTGCCCTTGAGGTGGACGTTGATCACGGCGTCGAAGTCGTCGTCGGACATCTTCAGCAGCGACTTGTCGCGCAGGATCCCCGCGTTGGTGACCAGGATGTCGAGACCTCCGAAGCTGGTCACGGCGGTCTCGACGAGCTGCTCTGCGGTCTCGGTGGACCCCACCGGGGCCACCACGGCGACTGCTCGGCCGCCGGCGGCTTCGATGGCCGCCACGGCGGCATCAGCGTGGGCCTGATCCACGTCGTTGATGACGACGGCGGCGCCCTGGGCGGCGAGCTCCTGGGCATACGCCAGTCCCAAGCCCGCTCCGGAGCCTGTCACGATGGCAACCTTGCCTTGCAACGACATAGTCTCTCCTTCTGTAGGGCCACGCGGCCTATGCTTACTGTGATACATCTCACTTGATAATATTGAGAAAGTCAATGATTTGTCTTCTCATCCGTTCAATCCCGCACTCGGGAACCGCTGCTAGGAGAATCCATGCCCCCCTCGACCCCCGCCGCCGCGGCGAGCGCACCGTCTCCCGCGAAGCAGGCGAGAAGTGAGGAAAGCGAGGAGCGCTTCCAGGACTCCGCCCTGGCACGTGAAGTCGCCTTCCTCACCGCGCGTGCCCGAGGCCGGGGCAATGCCCTGGCCAATCAGCTGCTGGCCGACCTGGACCTCAAGGTGCGCCATTTCTCCGTGCTGGCCATGGCGTGCTCCGGGACCAACCCCTCGCAGCGCGAGCTGGGCGGATTCCTGGACCTCGACCCCAGCCAGGTCGTCGCCCTCGTCGACATCCTCGAAGACCGCGGCGCGATCCGGCGGGAGCCCGATCCGCGGGACCGTCGCTCCAAGATCCTGGTCGCCACCGAAGCCGGCCACGAGCTCTACGCCCAGGCGGCGCAGCGCACCCGCGAGGCCGAGGAGCAGACCCTGCAGGCGCTGGGTCCCGCGGAGCGGGATCAGCTGCGCGTGCTGCTCGCCAAGATCGTCTTCTGAGGCGCGCAGCTCCACACCCGCTGCGGGCCTACTTCATCGCCACGGCGTCCTCGGGTCGGAAGCCCTTCTTCGCCAGCTGGATCTGCTCGTAGACGTGGTGACGCAGCTCGGCGAAGCGCTGCGAGGATCGGGTCTCAAGCTGATCGCGGTCCGCCGGAAGGTCCACCAGCACGTCCTCCTGGATGATCGTCGGTGAGGAGGACAGGATGATGACCCGCTCGCCCAGGTAGACGGACTCATCGATGTCGTGGGTCACGAAGAGCACCGAGACGCCCAGCTTCTTCCAGATGCCGCGGACCAGGTCCTCGAGATCGGCGCGGGTCTGCGCGTCCACGGCGGCAAAGGGCTCATCCATCAGCAGGACCTCCGGCTGGTACGCCACGGCGCGGGCGATCGCCACACGCTGCTGCATGCCGCCGGAGAGCTGCCAGGGGTATGACTTCGGCACGTGGGCCAGGCCCACGGCCTCCAGCGCCTGTTCCACCGCATCCTTGCGGGCGGACTTGTCCATCCCCTGGTTCTTCAGCGGAAGCTCGACGTTCTCTGCCACCCGCAGCCAGGGGAACAGTGAGCGGCCGTACTCCTGGAAGACCACGGCCATCGACTTCGGCGGCCCGGTGACCTTCTGCCCGTGCAGGGTGACCTCGCCGGCGCTGGGCGCCATGAGCCCTGAGATGCACTTGAGCAGCGTGGTCTTGCCCGATCCGGAAGGTCCCACCAGGCAGGCCAGCTGACCCTTGGGAAGGTCGAAGGTCAGGTTCCTGACCGCTTCGATGTCTCCGCCGTCGGTGTGATAGACCTTCTTCAGATTCTGCACCGAGAGCATCGGCTGTTCATCGGGCATGGTCCGCCCGACGGGGATCCTGCCGTCCGGTGTGTCCTGGATGCTGGACTGGCTGATCACGGGGTTTGTGGGCTGTGAGTGTGCGGAGGTCATCTCCGGGTCCCTTCTCTGGAAGTCACGCGTGTGAAGTGGTGTGGTGGCCGGGGTGCGGCCGGCTCAGGCTGACTGCTCGATCTCGCGCAGCCCGTGGTACCAGCCCAGGATCCAGCGCTCGGCGAGCTGGAAGATGAACGAGAGCACCACGCCGATGAGTCCCAGCAGGACGATCCCGGACCACATCTCTGGGATGGCGAAGGAGCGCTGGAACTGCACGATGGTGAAGCCCAGCCCTTCGGTGGAGGCGAACATCTCCGAGATCACCATCAGGATCAGCGCGATCGAGAGCGACTGGCGGATGCCGGCCATGATCTGCGGCATGGCCGAGGGCAGGATCAGATACCGGACGGTGTTGACCTTGTTCATCCCGTAGGTGCGGCTGGTGTCGGCGAGCACCTCGTCCATCGAACGCACACCTTCGATGGTGTTGAGCAGGATCGGCCAGACGGCGCCGAGCACGATCACCGAGACCTTCATCTCGTCGCCGATGCCGACCAGCAGCATCAGCACCGGGATCAGCACGGTGGGCGGGATCGCGCGGAAGAACTCCAGGGTGGGTTCGAGCAGTGCACGGAGCCAGCGGAACGAGCCGATCAGCAGGCCGCCCACGATGCCGATGACGATGGAGAGCGCGATGCCCACCATGAGCCGTCCCAGCGAGGGGAAGACGTCGCCGGCGAAGCGTTCCGCGGTCCAGGTGTTGATGAAGGTCTCGACCAGCAGCTGCGGGGTGGGGACGAAGAAGCTCGCCTCCCCGAGTGTGGCCAGGAACCAGATGAACAGCAGGATCAGCGGCAGGGCCACGATGTTGAGGAAACTCCGGATATAAGTCATGCCGCCACCTCCGTGCGGACCGAGGAGTGCCAGGAGAGGACCTTGCGCTCGATCATCCGCATGACCAGGTTGATCAGGACCCCGAGCAGGCCGGTTGCCAGCACGAGGGCGTACATGGAGACGTAGTTGCCTCCGGACTGGGCCCTGCTGATCTCGGCCCCCAGGCCGGGGGTGCCGATGATCAGCTGGGCGGTGACCGCGAGGATCAGGGCCACAGCGGCGGCCAGGCGCACACCGGTCATGATGTAGGGCAGCGCGGTCGGGAAGGTGACGTAGCGCATCCGCGCCATCGGTCCCAGTCCGTAGGACCGTGCGGTGTTCATCGCGACCGAGTCGACGTCTGCCACCCCGTAGAGCACCTGGATGAGCACCTGCCAGAAGCAGGCGTAGACGATGAGCATCAGCGAGGACTCGATGCCCACGCCGAAGAGCAGGACCGCCAGGGGGATCAGCGCCACCGAGGGGACCGGGCGCAGGAACTCGATCGTGGAGTTCGTGAAGCGGCGCAGGAAGGTCGAGGAGCCGATGATGAAGCCCAGCACCGTGGCCAGCACCACCGCGATGATCATGCCCAGGGCCCAGGCGTGCATGGTGTCGAACACCGCGACCCAGAAGTCGGCCAGTCCGAAGTTCGTGATCAGTCCGCCGATGGCCTCTGAGGCCGGGGGCATGAACCGTTCGTTGACCAGTCCGATGCGTGGAACGATCTCCCAGGTCAGCAACAGGCCCACGACCCCGGCGGCGCCGAGAAGCTTGGTGTCCCAGCCGCGCCGCGGTCGTCGGCGGGCCCGTCCTGGTCCCGAGGTCGTGGCGCGACCGGTGGCGCCGCTCTGCGCGATCGAGGTCAGCGGCGCGGCAGGGTCCGGACGGGTGGCGATGTCCAGGGCAGCCGAGCTGGACACGTCGGTGTGTCGGCGGAGGTCACCGCCTCGGCGGTCCGCGGCGGCGGAGGATTCCCAGCGGTGCAGCCGGTGGACCTCCTCCTCGCGGGTTCTTGGGGCTTTGCCGCGAGGGTCCGGCCCCGGGCGCGAGCTCTCATCAGTCATCTATGACTCCTTGTGCAAGGTTGCTCGGATCACCACAATGAGATCACTCGCACTGTGATGCAGAACACATCACAGTCAGGATAGGCCTCCTACGTCAATAGTTCAAGAAAACAATGATTGAGATTCTCAAGGACGCTGCCTGCCACCCACCGGGCTTTGGGTCAGGGAGTCAGCGGAGGAAGAGCTTCTTCATCCGGTACGTGGTCAGCGCCAGCCCGGCGACGATCATCACGAGGTAGTAGCCGATGTGCACCAGGGTCAGGCCGCTGAAGTCCCAGAAGGCGATGTCGCGCATCAGCTCCACCGCGTGCCACAGCGGCAGCGCCTGGATGAACGCCTGGACCCCGACGGGGTAGACGCTGATCGGAAACAGCGTGGCCGAGAAGAGGAACATCGGCATCAGCACCATCATCATCCAGTCCATCTGCTGGAACCGGGTCATGAACGAGGTCACCGCCATCCCGACCGAGGCGAAGCCCAGGGCGACGAAGAGCGCGGTGAACCACATCAGCACCGCGGCCAGCGGGTCCACCAGTCCGCCGACCAGCAGCACGCCGAGGAAGCCCAGCGCGTAGAGCCCGCCGCGGAAGAGGGCCAGGCAGATCTCGCCCACTGCCACATCCACCGGGCCCAGCGAGGTGGACATCATGGTGCGGTAGAGCTTGGTGATCTTGAGCTTGAAGAACACGTTCCAGGTGGAGTCGAAGATCGCGCCGTTCATCGCCGAGACCGCAAGCAGCGCCGGGGCGATGAACGCGGCATAGCTGATCGTCCCGCCGCCGCTGAGTCCCACCTGCTCGGCGTCGACCCCGGCGATCATCGGGGAGATCCCCAGGCCGAAGGAGGTCAGGAACAGCACCGGCTCGAGCAGGCCGGAGAGGAAGATGACCCCGCGGTTGTTCCGGATCGCGGTCAGGCCGCGGCCGAACACCGCGCGGATGTTGCCGGAGTAGTAGTTCGCGCCGAACCCGCGGCGAAACGAGATCCGCGGCAGCTCGCCGCGTGACGCAGGAGCGGTCTCAGCGGCAGCCGAGCGTGCGACGTCGGACGCGTCCTTCACAGCGAGCCGGTCCTGGCGCCTGGCGTCGGCCTTGGCACCGGGGGTCCGGCCCCGCCACTCTTCCAGGCCTAGCCGGCGGGTGAAGATCCGCACCGTCACCAGCCAGGCTGTCACGGTGATGCCCAGCAGGTAGAGCACATGGACCACGATCAGCCAGGCCGGCGTGGGCTGGCCGAAGGCGAGCACCCGGCCCAGTTCATTGGCGTGCCAGATGGGGGAGAACCAGCCGAGGACCTGCAGGAAGCCCGGAAGGTTCGTCAGCGGATAGAAGGTGCCGGAGAACAGGAAGAGCGGCATGATGACGAACCGCTGGATCAGCGACATCTGCCCCTTCTCATCGCGCAGCGTGGACACGTACGCCATGATCGGCAGCCCGATCGCCAGCCCGCCCAGCATCGCGCTGACGATCATCAGCACTCCCAGCGGGGAGCTGATGGCGCCGAAGAGGTAGAGCACCACCGTGAAGACCGCCGCGTGGATGCCGAAGCGCACGCTGACTGCCAGGATGTGGCCCGAGGCGATCTGGCCCGGGCTCAACGGGGAGGCCTGGGCGCCGTAGTAGAGGCGCCGCCATTTGAACCCTTCCATCACCGGGAAGGTGAACTCGATGCCTGCGGCCATGGCCACGGTGGAGGCGAGGATCGCCGGGGCGATGTACATCAGGTAGCTGCTCGCGCCGTACTGGGCGAAGTCGCCGCCCTCGCCCACCAGCACGCCGAGGCCCAGGCCCATGGCCAGGATGTACATGATCGGCTGGCTCACCGAGGAGAAGATGATCACGGTGCCATAGGCCCGCATGCTGCGCAGCGTGCGCTCGGCCTGGTGCAGCGCGCCGAAGCGGCGGGCTCTGCCGGCCATCGCCTGCTTGTCCGCGGCGGGGCTGGCTGGGCCCTTCAGCGCGGGGTCCGCGGTCAGGGGATCAGTCGACAAGGGTCCTCCCGGTCAGTCGCAGGAAGACATCCTCCAGGGAGGAGCGGCGCACCAGAGACGTCATCGGACGCAGACCTGCGGCGTGGATCTGCTCCAGCGCAGATTCGGCCGAGCCGGCGTAGACGAGCAGCCGGTCGGGCAGCACCTCCACATGGCTGAAGCCGACGTCGCGACCCGCGGTCGCGGATCCATTCGAAGACACCGGGTCGTTCGAAGACGCAGGACCGGGGGAGGCGAGCAGCGTGGTGAGCTGCTGGGCCTGCTCCTGGTTGCGGTCCATGCCGAAGCGCAGCTCGAGCACCTCACGGGTCGAATGGTCACGGATCAGCCCAGCGGGGGAGCCCTCCGCCATGATCCGTCCCTCATCCACCACGATCAGGCGCTCGCAGAGCTGTTCGGCCTCATCCATATGGTGGGTGGTGAGCACCAGCGTGGTCCCGGATTCGCGCAGCCGGAAGAGCCGGTCCCAGAGGATGTGCCGCGCCTGCGGGTCCAGTCCGGTGGTGGGCTCATCGAGCAGCAGGATCTCCGGCTCGTTCACCAGCGCGCGAGCGATGGTCAACCGGCGCTTCATGCCGCCGGAGAGGTCCTCCACCCGGGAGGTCGCCTTATGGGTGAGCTGGGCGAACTCGAGCAGCTCTTCGGTCTTGGCGCTGAGCCAGCGGCGCGGCAGCCCGAAGTAACGGCCATACATGATGATGTTCTCCCGGACGCTGAGCTCCTCGTCCAGGTTGTCCTGCTGCGGGATCACCCCCAGTCGTGCCCGGACCTCAGGTCCGTTCTTCTCCGGATCCAGCCCGGCCACGGACATCGTACCGGCGCTGCGCGAGGCCACGGCGGCGATCATCCGCATGGTGGTGGACTTGCCTGCGCCGTTGGGTCCGAGCAGGCCGAAGGACTCCCCCCGATTCACCGTGAAATCGATGCCGTCCACGGCGGTGAAATCGCCGTAACGTTTGGTCAGACCTGTGGCGCGGATCGCATGTTCGACGGGCATGAAAGGCAGTGTACTCGTGGTGAAGATCCCTGGTGAGAGCGCGATCGGCGCATTGTCGCAGAGTCTGTGCCCCGGAGAGGTTCATCCTTTGGGCCGATGTCTCGGGCAGTGTCATCCGCGAGAATGAACAGGTAGTTCCAACTTCTCGCGGCAGGTCCTCTTCGCGGCAGGTCTGCCCAGCACCTCTGAGCACGATGAAAGGCCATCAATGTCCACCCCAGTTCTCGAGACCGAGAACCTCGTCAAGGTCTACGGCAAGGGCGCAACCCGTTTCGACGCGCTCAAGGGCCTGACCTTCGAGATCCACGAGGGCGAATCTGTTGCCATCGTGGGCAAGTCAGGTTCCGGCAAGTCCACTCTCATGCATCTGCTGGCGCTTCTCGATGAGCCCACCTCCGGAGTCGTCGCGCTGGGCGGTGAGCCGGTGACCGCGCTGAAGCCCAAGAAGGTCTCCCAGCTGCGCAACGAGTCCTTCGGGTTCGTGTTCCAGCAGTTCTTCCTCAACCCCAACCAGACGGTGCTGGAGAACATCACCCTGCCGCTGAAGATCGCCGGGATGGGCAAGTCTGAGCGCAACCGTCGCGGCATGGAGGTGCTGGAGCAGCTGGACATGGCCGACAAGGCCAAGAACAAGGCGACCAACCTCTCCGGCGGCCAGAAGCAGCGGGCCTGCATCGCCCGCGCCCTGGTCAACAGGCCCGCGGTGCTCTTCGCCGATGAGCCAACCGGCAACCTGGACACCGTCACCTCGGAGATCGTCGAAGACATCCTCTTCGGGCTGCACCGTGATCACGGCATCACCCTGGTGGTCGTCACCCACGATGAGGACCTGGCCGCGAAGTGCCAGCGCCGGCTCATGATGCAGGACGGCGAGATCGTCGCCGAAGAGCACGGCGCCACGGGGGTGCACGCATGAGGTCAGTCGACGTCGCACGCACCGCGCTGGGCAACACCTTCCGCTCGAAGCTGCGCACCGCCCTGACGGTGGTCGCCATCGTCATCGGCTCCTTCACCCTGACCCTGACCTCGGGGCTGGGCGCGGGAGTCAACAAGTACGTGGACACGGTGGTCGCCGGCTTCGGCGGCTCTTCGCAGATGTTCGTCATGAGCACCGGCGCCTCTGACGCCGCGCCGACCGATGGTCCGGCCGAATACGACCCGGAGGCCGCAGCAAGTTCCGGCGGCATGTTCGGACCGGGTTCCGGCGGTGGTGTGCTCACCGACTCTGACATCGAGTCGATCGAGGAGATCGACAACGTCTCAGCCGTCGACCCGATGGTCTTCGTCTCACCTGACTACCTCGAGACGCCCGACGGTGCGCAGTACGCCATGGAGCTCGACGTGCCGGCGAATGCGCTGGGACTCGAGCTTGAAGCCGGCGAGGCGCCCGGTGAGGACGGGATGGAGCTCAGCATCCCGGCCGAGTGGCTCACCATCTTCGACACCGAGGACGCCGAACAGGTCCTTGGCGAGACAGTGCAGATCGGCATCAGCAATGTGACCGGTGAGCAGACCGCGGTGGAGGCGGAGATCGTCGGAGTCTCCGAGGAGGCGCTCTCCGGGATCGGAGCCACCCCCATGCCCTCACGGGAGCTGAACCAGGAGCTCAACGACCTCTCCATGGAGGGCTACGAGGGCCAGGCCCAGAACGCCTACACGATGGCGGTGGTCGACGTGGACGACCTCGAGGCCAATGAGCAGGGCATCAAGGACGCGCTCACCGAGCAGGACCTCCTCGGACTGACCGTGGAGGACCAGATCGGCGCCGTCCAGGGCGTGATCGACGCCGTCTCCTGGGTGCTCTCCGGATTCGGCCTGATCGCGCTGCTCGCGGCAAGCTTCGGCATCGTGAACACGCTGCTGATGTCGGTGCAGGAACGCACCCGCGAGATCGGTCTGATGAAGGCGATGGGCATGTCCAGCGGAAAGGTCTTCGGGCTCTTCTCCATGGAGGCCGTGGTCATCGGCATCCTGGGTTCGATCATCGGCGTGGTGCTCGGACTCGGGGCCGGGATTCTCGGCAACGCCTGGCTCACCGGTGACGGCGGCCCGCTGGGAGCAGTGGCCGGACTGACGCTCTTCGCGGTGGATCCGCTGGCCATCGCCGGGATCATCGCGCTGATCGTCTTCATCGCCTTCCTGGCAGGCACGCTTCCCGCCGCGAGGGCGGCGAAGAAGGACCCGATCGAGGCGCTTCGGTACGAGTGACGACGGCCCGCTGGGCCTAAGGTGAGTCGTGAACACAAACTGTGAACAAGGAGCAGATATGAGCAACCCTCCCTACGGAGACCAGCCCGCCGGCTTCCCCGGCAATGAGCCGGGCAGCCAGCCGGGCAGCCAGCCCGGCGGCTACGGCGGCAACCAGCCCGGCGGCTTCCCTGGTGGTGAGCCCACCTCGAAGTACGGCACCGACCCCTATGCGCCCGGCGCCTACGGCGGGCCGATCGCGGAGCCCCGGAAGTACAGCCTGCTCAAGACCCTGACCCTGGTCTCGCTCGCGATCTATGTGCTGAGCGCGCTGCCGGGGCTGTTCATGAGCGACGACCTGCTCCGGCAGGAACTGATGAACACCGCCGAGCAGCAGGGGGCGACCGGGCAGGAAGCCGCGGACTTGGCCGAGATGATGCTGGGCCTCACCACGGCCCTCGTCTGGGTCACACTGATCATCGGCGTCGGGCTGTACCTGCTGGTGTTCTTCGGACTCCGGAAGAACAAGAACTGGGCACGGATCACCGGCATCGTCTTCGCGATCCTCGGCATCCTGTTCACCCTGTTCGGCGTCATCGGCGCCGACCTGCTGACCCTGGTGCTCGTGCTGGTCCACGTGGGCGTCGCCGTCTACTGGCTGGTGCTGGCCTTCAGCACCGAGGTCAAGACCTACCTGGCACAGTTCCGCCGGTAGTCATCACTTCTCGCTCTGCGGGGGCGCTCCTTCACGGGGGCGCCCCCGCTCTGCGTCAGCGGGCATGTCACGGGACACCTCGAGGGCGAGTCGCGAGAGTGTTGCGGCGATAGGGTGAACGGGTGAATCAGACCTCTGCCACGGGCAGCTCGCGCCGCATGATGACGGCGATGTTCCTGCCGCTCTTCGCGGCGCTGCTGAGCATCAGCATCGTCAACGTCGCCCTGCCCGCCATCGAGGAGAGCCTCAGCGCCACCTCGGCGGATCTGCAGTGGGTGCTCTCCGGCTACGCGCTGGCCTTCGGCATGGCGCTGGTCCCTGCAGGCCGCGCGGGAGACATCTGGGGCCGACGCGGCCTCTTCATGTTCGGCGTGGTGCTCTTCGGGGCCGCCTCCCTGGGCGCCGCGCTGGCGATGAACCCGCTGGTGCTCAACCTTGCCCGGGTCTTCATGGGGTTCGCAGCGGGCATCCTGACCCCGCAGATCATCGGGATGATCCAACGTCTCTTCACCGGACCCGCGCGCGGGCGGGCCTACGGGATGATGGGCACCATCATCGGGGTCGCAGTAGCTGCGGGGCCCGCGCTGGGCGGACTGATCATCGACACCACCGGGTCAGACCTCGGCTGGCGGATGACCTTCCTGATCAACGTCCCGGTCACCGTCATCGCGCTGATCGCCATCGTGCGCTGGCTCCCGAAGACCCTGGACGACGCCGAGGCGCTCAGCCCCGCTGATCTCCCCGATCCTGCCGAGCGACCTGGGCCCGCCGCGCCGGGGGCCGCCAGCCCCGTGTCGGCCGCCCGAGGCATCGCACGGCTGGACCCGCTCGGAGTGGTGCTGCTCAGCATCGCGGTGCTGCTGCTGATGCTGCCCTTCATCGCGTTCCGCAGCCTGCTCGGCGGGCTTCTGGCCGTGGCCGGCCTCGGCGTGCTGGTGCTGTGGGCGCTCTGGGAGCGCAGGCTCGGCCGCCGCGACGCAGCAGCCCCGATGGTCAATCTGTCGCTGTTCACCCTGCCCAGCTACACGCTGAACTCGCTGGTGCTGGGCCTGTACTTCGCGGGGATGCCGGCCACCTGGGCGGTGGTCGCGGTCTACGTGCAGCAGGGCCGCGGGGAGGGTGCGCTGATCGCCGGGCTGGTCACGCTGCCCAGCGCCGTGATGGTCATGCTGCTCTCCTCGCGGGTGGGCCAGGCGGTGGACCGCAAGGGCCCCCGCATGCTGGTCAGCGGGACCATCTCCGGCGTCGTCGCGATGCTCTCACTGGCGGGCGCCGCCGCACTGATGGTGACCCCCTACGGGTCGCTGTGGCTGATCGGGGCAGCGCTGGCGGTCGTCGGGCTCTCCCAGGCGCTGATCATCCCCAGTGCACAGACGCTCTCGATGCGGGAGGTTCCAGAGTCCATGGCGGGAGCCGCCGGGGGCGTGGCGCAGACGGCGCAGCGGGTGTCCACCGCGATCGGCATCGCGGTGGTCACCGGCGTCTACTTCTCGGTCAGCGCCGAGCAGGGCCACCAGTCAGCAATCGTCACCAGCTCCCTGGTGATCGCCGGACTGATGCTGACCTCGGTGGCGGCTGCGCTCTTCGCCGCCCGGCGGGCCCGGCAGGCACTGGAGAACCCGGTCAGCGCAGGCGGGTGACCGGGCGCAGATCCTTGCCGGTCACATAGGCCGGGGCGCCCGCGAAGATCTCGGCGCGCTCGGGGGAGTCCTCCCAGGCCTGCTCCGCCTGCGCGAACTCCTCACGATCACCGAAGCGGCTGACGAACCAGGTCAGCTCGTCCATGCCGTCGGAGAGCCAGATCGACTCCACCGTGAACCCGCGCTCCTCCCGCGCCGGAATGACCTTCTTGGTCAGGAAGCTGACGAACTCCTGCGCCAGCGCCGGGTCCAGCGCGTAGCGGCGCATGTATGTGGTGCGCTCGGGTGCATCCGCGGGGCGGGAAGTCTCGGGTTGTGCGGCCATCAGGTCCTCCTGGATCGTTGGGACAGCTCTGGGCGACGTTCCTGACCATCATTTCAGACGTGAGCGACGCTCGGATGATCAGGTTTCACCCGGTCTGCGGCAGGAAACCTGGGCCAGGACGAGGGCGATTCGCCATGACGCCGTGATCGCAGGGATAATCAGGCGCATGAGTTCTCAGCAGTCACTGCCCACAGGCGGCGCATCTGGCGCGCAAGAAACCCTCAAAAACTTCGGCCGGCGCACCTCCGGCATCAGCTTCGCGGTGATGATCACCGTGCTGCTGGTGGCGCTGGTCTTCGCCGCGAACCAGAACGACGTGATCGGCTGGATCATCGCCGTCATCGCCGGAGGCTGGCTGCTTCTGGCCACCGTGCTGGTGATCTCGGTGCGCACCGGAGCCAAGAAGTTCGGCCAGACGCTGGACTCGGCGCGCGCCGACGCGGCCTCCCGCCGTGCCGACACGCTCGGCGGCACCGCCGTGGTCGACGAGGACACCCACGCGCGGAACCTGAAGCTCGATCACTCCTTCAAGATCGTCCAGGTGCAGAAGCGGGTCATCACCCAGGAGCTCGCCAAGGGTGGCGAGGCTGACCTGGCGATGGTGGACCGGGCGCTGGACACCATCGAGATGACCGCCGGCAACGGCCGAGACATGCTCTCCGAACACGTCGGCCGCGGCGCAGGCGACACCGGGCAGGATCACCGCGGCGGGTCCAGTCAGCATCGCGAAGGCGACGCACGCCGCGCGAAGAACCGCAACAACGACGACGACCGGCCCATCACCGGCGAGATCGTCAACTGAAAGGACCCGACGTGACCGAGACTTCCAACGGCGCAGCGACTTCCGCAGAAGCACCAGACTTCGGTGAGCACCCGCACCGCATCGTCGATCCCAAGCCCGACCAGCAGACCCGGATCGCCTCGGTCAACGTCAACGGGATCCGCGCGGCGCACCGCAAGGGCATGGGTGAATGGCTGGCAGAGCGCGAGATCGACATCCTCGCGCTCCAAGAGGTCCGGGCCGACGAGGAGATCCTCAGCAAACTCGTCACCGACATGACCGAGCCCCTGGGGGAGACCTGGCACGTCCACGAATATGAGGCCGCCGACAAGGGTCGGGCCGGCGTCGCGATCATCTCGCGCAACGCACCGATCGCCACCCGCAACGGCATCGGCGAGGGACATCCCGAGGACGACGGCCGCTGGATCGAAGCCGACTATGAGCTCGGCGACGGCTCCACGCTGACCGTGGTCAGCGTCTACGTGCACTCCGGCGAGGTGGGCACCACCAAGCAGGAGCACAAGATGCGGTTCCTGCAGTACATGACCGAGTACCTGCCGAAGCTGGCCCAGCGCACCGATCACCTGCTGGTGATGGGAGACCTCAACGTGGGCCACCGTGAGCTGGACATCAGGAACTGGAAGGGAAACGTGAAGAACTCCGGCTTCCTGCCCGAGGAGCGCGCCTACTTCGATGCCTATTTCGGTGAGCTCGGCTTCTGCGACGTCGCCCGTTCCCTGGCCGGCGAGGTCGAGGGGCCCTACACCTGGTGGTCCTACCGCGGGAAGGCCTTCGACAACGACACCGGATGGCGGATCGATTACCACATGGCCACCCCGGGCCTCGCCGAGCTGGCCGGCAACCTGCAGGTCGACCGGGCGCAGGACTACTCGCTGCGCTGGTCCGACCATGCCCCGCTGGTGGTGGACTACAAGCTGCCCTGACGCCGGGCTTCCCGATCCAGGGCTCTTCCGGCCACGGTGAGCCCGCTTCCCGCATTGCGGCGGACAAGCCGCTAGCCTGACTCGTGACCCGACACTCTGCGGCACGACACTCTTCCCGACGACACGAAGGAACTGCTGTGACTGAGCGCGTACTCTCCGGGATGCAGCCCTCGGCTGACTCCCTGCACCTGGGAAACTATCTGGGAGCGCTGGTCAACTGGGTGAAGATGCAGGAGCGCTACGACGCCTTCTTCTTCATCCCGGACATGCACGCGATCACCGTGCACCAGGACCCGGCCGAGCTGCGCACCCGGGTGCGCCGGACCGCGGCCCAGTACATCGCCGGGGGCCTCGACGTCGAGCGCTCCACGGTCTTCGTGCAGTCCCATGTTCCCGAACACGCCCAGCTGGGCTGGATCATGACCTGCCTGACCGGAATGGGGGAGGCCGCGCGGATGACCCAGTTCAAGGACAAGTCGGCCAGAGAGGGTGCCGACGCGGCCGGCGTCGGGCTCTTCACCTACCCGATGCTGCAGGCGGCAGACATCCTGCTCTACCAGCCCCACGGGGTGCCGGTCGGGCAGGACCAGAAGCAGCATGTGGAGCTCTCGCGGAACCTGGCCCAGCGCTTCAACCACCGCTATGGGGAGACCTTCCGGGTGCCGGAGCCGCTGATCCCGGACGCCGGGGCGCGGATCTATGACCTGCAGAATCCCACTGCGAAGATGTCCAAGTCCGCCGCCTCGCCCGCCGGGCTGCTGAACCTCATGGACACCGACAAGCAGATCGCGAAGAAGATCAAGTCAGCAGTGACCGACGACGGCACCGAGATCCGTTTCGACCAGGCCGAGAAGCCGGGGGTCTCGAATCTGTTGAGCATCTATTCCGCGCTCACCGACCGCCCGGTGCTTGAGATCGTCGAGGAGTATCAGGGCCGGATGTACGGCCATCTGAAGGTAGAGCTGGCCGAGGTGGTCGTGGCGACGCTCGGCCCGATCCGTGACCGCACCGAGGAGCTGCTCGAAGATCCGGCGCAGCTCGACGCGCTGCTGGCCACCGGCGCCGCGAAGGCGCGGGCCGTGGCGGGGGAGACCCTCGCCGAGGTGTACGACAAGGTCGGCTTCCTCCCGGCGAGCCCGCAGTGAGCCGACAGTGAGCCTGCGGTGAACGAGGACCCCTCCAGGCTGCGACCACGGACCGGCGGGCACGGTCTGATCGCCGGACACGCGCGAGCCGCCGCGAAGGCGATGAATGATCGCGAGGAGGTCTCGGGGATGGTCAACCCGCTGGACCTCGAGGCTCTGCGGCGTCGCGAGGTCAAGGCCCGACGCGCCCGGGGCCACGCCCGCAGGGAGGGTCGCGGCCGCGCATCCATGTTCGGGCCGACCGTGTTCTGGGGGCTCACCCGACTCGACACCACCCGCGGGATGCGGATCCTGAACCTCTTCCTGTTCCACTACGGAACGGTGATGGCCGCCGGTGCGGCGTACATGATGTTCTTCTCCGTCTCGGCCGCGCTGGTGGCCGGGTTCTCCGTGGCGGGCCTCGTCATCGGCGGGAACAAGGAGCTGCAGAACACGATCGTGGATCTGACCAATGATGCGTTGCCCGGGCTGATCGGCGAAGACGGGCTTGCCACGCAGGAACAGCTCTTCGACACCGGAGGCTTCGGCCTCACCCTGGTGGTCTCGCTGCTGGTGGCGATGGTGGCCTCGCTGAGCTGGATCAACGGGCTGCGTTCCGGGATCCGAAGCATCTTCGACCGTCCGCTCATGGATGAGAACGTGCTGGTGGTCAAGTCTCGGGACCTCGGGGTGATGCTGCTGCTGGGCACCATGCTGTTGGCCGCCACAGCCACCAGCCTGATCTCAGAATCGGTGCTGGAGTTCAGCGAGCGGGTGCTGGGCTGGAACCTGAACGTGCTTCAAGGACTGGTCGGCACCGTGATCACACTGGCCGTGCCGCTGATCCTCGACGTGCTGGTCGCGATCCTGATCTTCCGCGTGGCCTCACGAGTGGTGATGCCGGTCTCGGTGCTCTGGCGGGCGGCGCTGCTCGCCGCCGTCGGCTCCTCGATGCTGCGCCAGCTCTCCACGTTCCTGCTCAGCGGGGTCGAAGGCGGAAACCTGATCGTGTCATCCTTCGCCACCGTGCTGGGCTTCTTCATCTACTTCTTCCTGCTCAGTCTGATCTACCTGCTCTGCGCGTCCTGGGCGGCGCTGGCCACCGATGCCCGCAGCCGCCGTCTCGGACCCGTCGCGGCCGCCCGCTGAGGCGGCGCAGGGGCGCTTCAGCGCCGGACGGTGCGCGGGAAGAGCGAATCGACCACGTGGCGAGCCGCGTCCCGGGGCTCACCTGACCAGGGGAAGTGGTGCATCGAGACCATCGGGCTGGCGTTGATCTCGAGCACCGAGGCTGCGTGGACGTCGCCGTCACCGCGGGGCAGCAGCACGTCGAATCCGACGATGCGGAGCCCGCGCAGAGCCCGCGCCGCGCGCTCCACGAGTTCACGCTCCTCGTCGCGAATCTCGTCCGTGGCGTCGACCGCGTCTCCTCCCGTATGCAGGTTAGAGGTGCTTCTCAGGTAGACGCGCTCCGCCGCCCTCGGGACCGTGTCGGGCCGGTAGCCGTGGCGGTCCAGGTACTCGCGCGCGACGGAGTCGATGACCAGGTCCTTGTGGATCGGGCCGCGGTCGCGGTTCTTCGCCCTGACCAGGTCGCTGATGCTGGTGCGCCCGTCGCCGAGGACGCTTGCGGGCCGGCGCTGGGTCGCCGCCACCAGGCTGCCCTCGACCACCAGGCAGCGGTGCTCCACTCCGGTGTAGAACTCCTCCACCAGGATCTGGCTGCTCACTGCGGCGACCCGGTGGAAGGCCGTGTGAAACTCGTCCTCGGTCGCGATGCCGGCGTGGACGTTCTGGCCCTGCCGACCGTTGTGCGGCTTGATCACGCTCCTGGTGAAGGGCGACGCCCAGGCCCAGGCGCGCGCAGACTCCGAGACGCCGAAGACCGCGTTCTCCGGGGCGCTGATCTTGAGGTCGCGGAAGAGACGGCTGGCCACGTCCTTGTAGGAGGCGATCTTCTTGAGCAGGTCATCGTTGTGGTTCGTGCTTCCGCCGGCCCAGGTGCGCATGCGCCCCTGGTGCTCCAGCACCATCCGGCTGCTGCTGGTGGCCCTGCGCACGGTGATGCCACGGTCCAGGGCCTCCGCGGCCACGACGATGTTCGTGAAGTTCGTCCGGCCCACTCCGACATCGATCAGATGTCGGGCGGCCTCGTCGTATCTGTCCATGAGCTCACCTAACCGGTTCCGGGAGGGGGATGCAAAAAGAGGTGGGGCAGAGGGCGCATCGACCGCGCCCGCCACCCCACCTCTTGATGAGCGGGTACTACATGCTGCGGGTCAGCACCGCACGCTTGACCTCTTGGATGGCCTTGGTGACCTCGATGCCGCGGGGGCAGGCGTCGGTGCAGTTGAAGGTGGTGCGGCAGCGCCACACGCCCTCTTTGTCGTTGAGGACCTCCAGGCGCATGTCGCCGGCGTCGTCGCGGGAGTCGAAGATGAACCGGTGTGCGTTGACGATGGCCGCCGGACCGAAGTACTGTCCATCGGTCCAGAAGACCGGGCAGGAGGAGGTGCAGGCGGCGCAGAGGATGCACTTGGTGGTGTCGTCGAAGCGCTCGCGCTCCTCCGGGGACTGGATCCGCTCGCCGGTCGGGGCCGGGGAGTTGTTCACCATGAAGGGCATGATCTCGCGGTAGGACTGGAAGAAGGGCTCCATGTCCACGATCAGGTCCTTCTCCACGGGCAGACCCTTGATCGGCTCGACCAGGATCGGCTTGGAGGTGTCCAGGTCCTTGAGCAGCACCTTGCAGGCCAGCCGGTTGCGACCGTTGATGCGCATGGCATCGGAGCCGCAGACGCCGTGGGCGCAGGACCGGCGGAACGTCAGGGATCCGTCGATCTCCCACTTGACCTTGTGCAGGGCGTCCAGCACACGGTCGGTGCCGTACATGGTGATCGTCCATTCGTCCCAGCGGGCGTCGTCGGAGAACTCCGGGTCATAGCGGCGCACCTGCAGAGTCACGTCAAAGCTGGGGACCTCCCCGCCGCCGGTGCTCTGGGCCAGGTCGATCTTGGAAGCGGGCTCTGCGGCTTCTGTGGTGGGGGTGCTCATCAGTACTTACGCTCCATCGGCTCGTAACGGGTGAAGACGACCGGCTTGGTGTCGGCGCGGATCCCGTGCGTGCCCTCAGTCGAGGACTCGGTATCCAGGTACATCATCGAGTGGAGCATGAAGTTCTCGTCATCACGCTCCGGGAAGTCCTCGCGGTAGTGTCCGCCGCGGGATTCCTTGCGGTGCAGGGCTGCCACGGTCATGACCTCGGCCATGTCCAGCAGGAAGCCGAGCTCCACGGCCTCGAGCAGGTCGAGGTTGAATCGCTTGCCCTTGTCCTGGATCTGCACGCCCTTATAGCGTTCGCGCAGGTCAGCGATGACCGCGAGGGCTTCCTTGATGGTGTCCTCGGAGCGGAACACCTGCATGTTCGCGTCCATGGTCTCCTGCAGCTCCGAGCGCAGGGTGGAGACGCGCTCTCCGCCGGTGCTGGCACGCATCGCGTTGAGCTGGTTCTCGGTGAACGCCGTCGGGTTCTCCGGCAGCTCCACGAACTCAGCGGTGGCGGCGTACTCGGCGGCGGCCAGGCCGGCGCGCTTGCCGAACACGTTGATGTCCAGCAGCGAGTTGGTGCCCAGGCGGTTGGAGCCATGCACCGAGACGCAGGCGACCTCGCCGGCGGCGAAGAGGCCGGGCACGATGGTGTCGTTGTCCTGCAGGACCTCAGACTTCACCGTGGTGGGCACACCGCCCATGGCGTAGTGGCAGGTCGGGAAGACCGGCACCGGCTCGGTGTAGGGCTCCACGCCGAGGTAGGTGCGGGCGAACTCGGTGATGTCGGGAAGCTTCGCATCGATGTGCGCCGGCTCCAGGTGGGTCAGGTCCAGCAGCACGTAGTCCTTGTTCGGACCGGCGCCGCGGCCTTCACGCACCTCGTTGGCCATCGACCGGGCGACGATGTCACGCGGAGCGAGGTCCTTGATCGTGGGGGCGTAGCGCTCCATGAAGCGCTCACCCTCGGAGTTGCGCAGGATGCCTCCCTCGCCGCGAGCGGCTTCGGAGAGCAGGATCCCCAGCCCGGCGAGGCCGGTCGGGTGGAACTGCACGAACTCCATGTCCTCCAGCGGGATGCCTGCGCGGTAGGCCAGGGCCATGCCGTCGGCGGTCAGCGTGTGCGCGTTGGAGGTGGTCTTGAAGATCTTGCCCAGACCGCCGGTGGCGAAGACCACGGACTTGGCCTGGAAGACGTGGATCTCACCGTTGGCCAGATCATAGGAGACGACGCCGGCCGTCTTCTTCTGCGTGTAGGTGGTGCCGTCTTCACGGGTCACCTCTTCGTCCACGGTGAGCAGATCGAGCACGTAGTACTCGTTGTAGAACTCGACGTTGTGCTTCACGCAGTTCTGATACAGCGTCTGCAGGATCATGTGACCGGTGCGGTCAGCGGCGTAGCAGGCGCGGCGCACGGCGGCTTTGCCGTGGTCGCGGGTGTGCCCACCGAAGCGGCGCTGGTCGATCTTGCCCTCGGGGGTGCGGTTGAAGGGCAGGCCCATCTTCTCCAGGTCGAGCACGGCGTCGATGGCCTCTTTGGCCATGACCTCGGCTGCATCCTGGTCCACCAGATAGTCCCCGCCCTTGACGGTGTCAAAGGTGTGCCACTCCCAGTTGTCCTCTTCGACGTTGGCCAGTGCGGCGCACATGCCGCCCTGTGCCGCGCCGGTGTGGGACCGGGTGGGGTAGAGCTTGGTCAGCACGGCAGTGTGGGCGCGCTGGCCGGACTCTATGGCCGCGCGCATTCCGGCGCCGCCGGCGCCGACGATGACGACGTCGTACTTGTGAACCTGCATCAGCTTGTGGCTCTCTTTTCTTGGTGTTCGGAAGCATGAGAACGCGCAGAGGTGCGCACCGGGGTGGACCCGGTCGGCATCAGACGTTCTGGCAGAAGGAGGGTGACGACTCGAGGAGCTGGCCGGAGTTGTCGAGCAGGCAGGGCTCGAAGGTGAAGATGACCATGGTGCCCAGCACGATGATGACGATCACCGAGAGGTAGAGGATGGACTTCAGCCACATCCGCGTGGAGTCCTTCTCGGCATAGTCATTGATGATGGTGCGCATGCCGTTGCCGCCATGGAGCATCGCCAGCCAGAGCATGGCCAGGTCCCAGAACTGCCAGACCGGGTTTGCCCACTTGCCCGCGACGAAGCCGAAGTCGATCTGGTGGATGCCCTCGCCGACCAGCAGGTTCACTGCAAGGTGGACGAAGATCAACACCACGAGAGCGGCGCCGGAGACGCGCATGAAGACCCAAGCGGCCATCTCGAAGCTGCCGGACTTCGAGGACCCGCTGCGCAGGTACTTGGGGTCGATCCGCCCGGAGCGGGGAGCCTCGATGCCCTGGGCGGGCAGGAGGGCGTCAGATTTAGTGGTGGTCATTTTCAGAACCCTCCCCAGCCTTCGAAGAACAGCATCAAGTGGCGGACGGTGAATCCGATCATCGTGATGACCCAGAGGCCCATCACGGTCCACAGCATCTGGCGGTGATAGCGGGTGCCCTGGGACCAGAAGTCGACCAGGATGATCCGCAGACCGTTGAAAGCGTGGAAGACGATCGCGCCGACGAGGCCGATCTCACCGACGATCATGATCGGGTTCTTATACGCGCCGATCACCGCGTCGTAGGCCTCTGGCGATACTCGCACGAGGGACGTGTCGAGTACGTGGACCAGGAGGAAGAAGAAGATCCCGACACCCGTGATCCGGTGTCCTACCCAGGACCACATACCTTCCCGGCCTTTATAGAGGGTGCCCTTTGTCTGCGTCACCTGTCATTACCTCCCTGCATCGTTGCATGGCGTTCCGCGCCGCACAGTTACGTACGTATGTTCTTCGCTGCGGCGGTGCGGAAACCGTGACGCCGGCGCGAGTCTGTTGTCAGTTACCAGACTAGAGCACCGCGGCAGCCGATGCGGCTCGTGGTGCGCTCCAGGAGGCTTTGTTGCGCGGCTCGGCGCACACCTGATCCAGGCTCGGAGGCGAAATGACAGTCCGATCCAAATGACTTCTACAACGTGTAGAAAAGCCGCAATGTGAGGACGCAATTCCGAAATGAGCTCTCAGGCCAGCCGACGCGAGTCTCGTCGCCCTGACCGCATGCCGTCTCGCAGCTCGTCTCGCGGCTCCCCGCGCAGCTTCTCTCGCAGGCTCCGCGGGCGGGCCGACGCGCACCCGAGGCGCACCCGACGCGCGGCTGGCCTGGCTGAGCGGCCGATGGGTCTACCCTGGGGAGGTGACTTCACAGGCAGCTTTGGACAAGTTCTACACGGTGATCCCCGCAGGCGGAGTGGGCACGCGACTGTGGCCGCTCTCGCGGGCCAGCGCCCCGAAATTCCTCCACGACCTCACCGGCTCGGGCACCACGCTGATCCGCGGGACCTACGAGCGGCTCGCGCCGCTGACCGGCAGGCGCGTGATGGTGGTCACCGGAGAGTCACACCGTGAAGCCGTGCGGGTGCAGATCCCCGAGCTCGATGAGAACGACCTCGTGCTCGAATCCGAGCCCAAGGACTCCGCCGCCGCCATCGGGCTGGCCGCGGCCATCCTGCACCTGCGTGACCCCGAGATCATCATGGGCTCCTTCGCCGCCGACCAGGTCATCGCCCCGGTGGAGATCTTCCAGGAGGCTGTGCGCGAGGCCGTGGCCACCGCTGCGACAGGCAAGATCGTCACCATCGGCATCGCCCCCACCCACCCCTCCACCGGCTTCGGCTATATCCGCCGCGGCGCCGCTCTGAAGGTCGACGGCGCCCCGATCCAGGACGCCCCGAACGCCCGGGACGTCGCGGAGTTCGTCGAGAAGCCCGGCCAGGAGCTCGCCGAGAAGTATGTCGACTCCGGAGAGTACCTGTGGAACGCCGGGATGTTCGTGGCCCCGGTTGCGCTGCTGCTGGACCATCTCGCTCGGGCGGAGCCGACGCTCTACGCGGGCCTCATCGAGATCGCCGCGGCCTGGGGAACACCGCAGCAGACCGAGGTCACAGCGCGGGTCTGGCCCGAGCTTCCCAAGATCGCCATCGACTACGCCGTGGCCGAGCCCGCCGCGGCCGCCGGCGATGTGGCCGTCATCCCCGGGAACTTCACCTGGGACGACGTCGGGGACTTCGCCGCCATCGCCCGGCTGAACCCGGCACGGGAGCAGGAGTCGATGACCGTGCTGGGGGAGAAGGCCAGGGTCTACTCGGACCAGTCCTCCGGCGTCGTCGTCTCTGACACCCAGCGCGTGGTGGCCCTGATCGGAGTCGAGAACATCGTCGTGGTGGACACCCCCGACGCGCTGCTGGTCACCACCACCGACCACGCGCAGTCGGTCAAGCAGGCCGTGGAGGCGCTCAGAGCGCAGGGAGAATCCGATGTCCTCTGAGCCTGCTCGCCGCACGGTGATGCTCAAAGCCGCCCACGCCTCGGCCGCCGAGGTCGTCGATGATCTCGAAGCGACGCTGGTCGCGATGCGTCGGGACCTGCACGCCCATCCCGAGCTGTCCTGGAAGGAAGAGCGCACCACGGAGAAGCTCGCCGCCGCGCTGCGCGCCGTCGGGCTGGAGCCGGAGCTGATGCCAGAGACCACCGGGCTCTACGTGGACGTCGGCGCCGGCGAGTTCGCTGCCGGATTCCGCGGGGACATCGACGCGCTGCCGGTCGGCGAGCTCACCGACCTGCCCTTCGCCTCCACCCACCCGGGCGTCACCCACGCCTGCGGCCACGACATCCACACCACCGTCGCACTCGGCGTCGCGCTGAGCCTGCAGCAGCTGCACCAGCACCGGATCACCGACGGCGACCCGGCGGGTCTGGGCGCCAAGGTCCGCGTCATCTTCCAGCCCGCCGAAGAGACCATGCCCGGAGGTGCTCTGGAGATGGTGCGCCAAGGCGTGCTGGAACCGCTGCCCCGGATCTTCGCGCTGCACTGCGACCCGCGCATCGAGGTCGGCATGATCGGGACCCGCATCGGCGCGATCACCTCCGCTGCCGACGTGGTCCGGATCAACGTCACCGGCCGCGGGGGTCACACCTCCCGGCCCCACCTGACCGAGGACATGGTCTCCGCCCTGGCGCACATCGCCTCCACCGTCCCCGCCGTGCTCTCCCGCCGCGTGGACGTGCGCTCCGCGGTCTCGCTGGTCTGGGGCCAGATCGAGGCCGGCAGCGCGCACAACGCGATCCCCTCCAGCGGCACCCTGGTCGGGACCATGCGGATCCTCGACGCCGAGGCCTGGCGCGACGCCGGCAAGCTCCTCGATGAGATCGTCGAGCAGGTCGCCGCCCCCTGGGGGGTGGACGTGGAGCTGGAGCACATCCGCGGCGTGCCTCCGGTGATCAACAACGAGCGCGAGACCACACTGCTGGAGCACGCCGGCCGCGAGGTGCTGGGCTCCGAGGGACTGGAGCTGGCCCCGCAGTCCATGGGCGGGGAGGACTTCGCCTGGATGACCCAGGAGCTTCCCGGGGCGATGTTCCGGCTCGGGACGAAGACCCCGGGCGGCATCGACTTCGATCTGCACCGCGGCGACTACGTCCCGGACGAGCGATGCATCGGCTACGGCACCAAGATCATGGTCACCACGGCGCTCAGCGCGATCAACGAGCTCCGCCGGGACTAGCCTCCTCCCGACTCGCCTGCGCCTGCGACATTGGCACCCGCGCATGCGGGTGGCCTCGTAGGATGGCCCCTATGACTCAGGACGATGACTTTCTGACCGGACGGATCGCACGGATCCCCGTTCCGGACCACGATGCCGACTGGGAGCGCCTCACCACCCAGGCCAGGATCGCGATGACCCGGGCCTACGTGCCCTACTCGGACTATCCGGTCGGCGCCGCCGCGCTGCTCGAGGATGGATCGATCATCTCCGGGTGCAACGTGGAGAACGCCTCCTATGGGCTCACCCTCTGCGCGGAGTGCACCATGATCGGGGCGCTGCAGATGGCCGGCGGAGGCAAGATCGTCGCGTTCACCTGCGTGAATCGGCAGGGCGAGTACATCACCCCCTGCGGCCGCTGCCGGCAGCTGCTGCTGGAGTTCTCCGCCCCCACCATGCACGTGCGCACCGCCCGGGGCGCCACCACCCTGGCCGCCCTGCTGCCGGAAGCCTTCGGCCCCCGCGATCTTGAGATCAACGACTTGGAGAAGCGATGACCGCTGCCGGTGCGACCTATGACCGCTCGGCCCACGACGCCGTCGAGCTGATCCGGATCAAGCGAGACCACGGACGACTCTCCCAGGAGCAGATCCGATGGCTGATCGCCGCCTACACCGACGGGTTCGTCGGCGACGAGCAGATGGCTGCACTGGCGATGGCGATCCTGCTCAACGGGATGACCCGGGAGGAGATCGGTCACTGGACCGCGGCGATGATCGCCTCGGGCGAGCGGATGGACTTCTCCTCCCTGCGCACGCCCGAGGGCGGGCGCCGGCTCACCGCAGACAAGCACTCCACCGGGGGAGTCGGAGACAAGATCACCCTCCCACTGGCACCGCTCGTCGCGAGCTTCGGCGTGCCCGTCCCGCAGCTCTCCGGCCGTGGACTCGGCCATACCGGCGGCACCCTGGACAAGCTTGAAGCCGTTGAAGGCTGGCAGGCGGATCTGAGCAATGACGCCCTGCTGCGCCAGCTCGATGAGGTCAACGCCGTGATCTGCGCGGCCGGCCCCGGGCTGGCCCCGGCGGACAAGAAGCTCTACGCGCTGCGTGACGTCACCGGCACGGTGGAGGCGATCCCGCTGATCGCCTCCTCGATCATGTCCAAGAAGATCGCCGAGGGCACCGACGCGCTGGTCCTGGATGTGAAGGCAGGTTCCGGCGCCTTCATGAAGTCCCGGGCCGACGCCGCGGAGCTGGCCCGCACCATGGTCGCCCTGGGCACCGACGCCGGAGTGAAGACCTCGGCGCTGCTCACCGATATGGACACCCCGCTGGGACTCACCGCGGGCAACGCCATCGAGGTCCAGGAGTCGGTGGAGGTCCTCGCCGGAGGTGGGCCGGCCGACGTCGTCGAGCTCACCGTGGCGCTGGCGGCTGAGATGCTCACCGCCGTGGGCATCAGCGGAGTCGACCCGGCCGAGAACCTGCGCAACGGACGCGCGATGGACTCCTGGCGTCGCATGATCGCCGCGCAGCGCGGGAACCCGGATGCGGCCCTGCCGCAGGCGGTGCACAGCCATACGATCAGCGCCGGGGTCTCCGGCACCGTGACCCGGATGGACGCCATGGCTGTGGGGCTCGCCGCCTGGCGGCTCGGCGCCGGGCGGGCGCGGAAGCAGGACTCCGTGCAGGCCGGAGCCGGGGTGCGCATGCACGCCAAACCGGGTGACTTCATCACCGCAGGTCAGCCCCTGTTCACCCTGCTCACCGATGATGAGCACCGGATCACCCGGGCGCAGCAGTCGTTGGAGCGCGCCGTGGACGTCGACGTCGAGGGCGGCCCGCATGAGACTCCTGATCTGGTCTTTGACCGCATCAGCGCGGCAGACCTGACCGACTGAGGCCACGCGGATGAGTCCCGGGCAGATCCTTGACGCCATCAACCAGACCATCCTGGAGGCGGCCTCCGGATGGTGGACCTTGGTGGGCCTCTTCGTGCTCTGCATGGTCGATGGGTTCTTCCCGATCGTGCCCTCGGACTCGCTGGTGGTCGGCCTGGGGTCGCTCTCGGGAGAGCCGGGCACTCCGTTCCTGCTCTGGGTGGTCCTGGTCGCCGCCTCCGGGGCGCTGCTCGGGGACTTCATCGCCTACCGGATCGGCCGGGCGATCGGCCCGATGCGCTTCGGCTGGATGCGCCGACCCGCGCCTCAGCGCACGCTGATCTGGGCTCGTCATGAGCTGGACAAGCGCGGGGTGCTGCTGATCTTCGTGGGACGGTTCATCCCCGGAGCTCGAGTGGCGATCAACTTCGTCGCCGGCACCACCGGGTTCTCCATCCGCCGGTTCCTGGTGATCGACGCGTTCGCCTCGCTCGTCTGGGCCTCGTACTCGGTGGGGATCGGCGCGATCAGCGCGAACATCTTCGACTCGGTCCTGGTGGCGATGACCGTCTCGATCACCGGGGCGGTGCTGCTGGGCTGGATCTTCGACCGGCTCTTCAGGCTCTTCGCCTCGTGGCTGGACCGCAGGGGCGTGCACATCGACCCGAAGGGGTATCTGGACACCGCGGCGCTGCCCGTGGAGCCCCCGCTGCGGCTGCACCGCGACCGCGGAGATCATGACGCAGACCAGGACGGAGATCACGAACACCCCACGCGCTGAGGTGCGCGGGCTCGACGACCTCGGGCGACTTCCTCCCCGGTCCTGGATAGACTCGCTCCTATGACTTCTACTGCTGCTGATGTCCGCACCGCCGCCGCAAAGCTCGAAGAGCAGCTGCGCAATCTGCCCAAGGTCTCCCTGCACGATCACCTGGACGGCTCGCTCCGCCCAGAGACCCTGATCGAGCTTGCCGCGGAGATCGGCCACGAACTTCCCAGCCAGGACTCCGAGGAGCTCGCCGAGCGCTTCCGGCAGAACGCGAACTCCGGATCCCTGGAGAAGTACCTGGAGGCCTTCGCGCACACCACCGCCGTGATGCAGACCCCGCAGAACCTGCGCCGGGTCGCCAAGGAATACGTCGAGGACCTCGCCGCCGACGGGATCATCTACTCCGAGGTCCGCTGGGCGCCTGAGCAGCATCAGGAGCAGGGCCTGAGCCTGGACGAGGCCGTCGAGGCCGTCCAGGAAGGACTGAACCAGGGCATGGAGACCGTCGCGGAGCAGGACGGCGTCATCGTCGTCGGCCAGCTGGTCTCCGCCATGCGGCAGTCCGACCGTGCCGATGAGATCGTCGAGGTCGCGCTGCGCCACCGGGACAAGGGCGTCGTCGGCTTCGACATCGCCGGACCCGAGGCCGGCTTCCCGCCGAGCCGCTTCGCCGATGCCTTCACCCGGCTCGCCACCGAGATGTTCCCCACCACGGTCCACGCCGGTGAGGGCGACGGCATCGAATCCGTCCGCGACGCGCTGGTCTCCGGCCGCGCCCAGCGCCTGGGCCACGGCGTCCGCGTCGCCGAGGACATCAGCGTCATCGAGGGCGATGTGGACTCCGAGGCCGGGGAAGAGGTCTTCCAGGTGGAGCTCGGCCCCGTGGCCCGCTGGGTCCGCGACCGCCAGATCCACCTCGAGGTCAGCCCCACCTCGAACGTGCAGACCGGCGCGATCGCCGGATTCGCCCAGGGCCAGCCGCCGGAACTCAGCGACCACCCCTTCGACATGCTCTACCAGCTGGGCTTCAACGTCGGCGTCAACACCGACAACCGACTGGTCTCCGGGGTGACCCTCTCCGGAGAGCTCGCGCTGATCGCCAGCACCTTCGACTACGGCCTCGGTGAGCTCGCCGACTTCCAGGTCAACGCGCTGGAGTCCTCGTTCCTCGGTCATGAGGAGCGCGAGGCCCTGGCAGGGATGATCCTCGAAGCCTGGCAGTGAAGATGAGCCGCGGCCAACAGGTCAGCGCTGGTCCGTCCCACTCCGGTCTGACCAGGGTTGATCCCGCGGGCAATGACCAGATCGCGATGCTGCGCTGGGTCATCGCGCGGCTGCGCGAGCACTGCCCCTGGACCTCTCAGCTGACTCACGGCGATCTCACCGAATACCTCGTCGAAGAGGCCTACGAGGTGCTCGAAGAGATCGAGGCCGGCAGCCTTGACGAGGGGCTGCGCAAGGAGATGGGGGATCTGCTCTTCCAGGTCGCCCTGCACGCCCAGCTGGCCCAGGAGCGCGGCAGCTTCGACCTCGACGGGGTGGCCCAGGCCATCACCGCGAAGCTGGTGCGCCGCAGCCCGCATGTCTTCACCGCAGAGGGCCGCCTGGCCGTGGATGCGAACGCGACCATCGAGCAGGTGGAGGCCGCCTGGACCCGGATCAAGGCCGAGGAGAAGGCCGCTGACAACGCAGCGGCTGGAAACTCAGCGGCTGAGATCGGAACGGCTGGAAACGGAACGGCCGTGAACGCAGCCGACGACGGCGGCGGCACACACCTGGCCGGCGTCGTCGGCTCGCTTCCGGCTCATCTGCCAGCGCTCGCGAAGGCCGCCAAGGTCATCGACCGGCTCGGCCGGGAGCGCGGTGAACATCTCCCCAACACTGAATCGGCCACGCTGGCGGCGGCTGACGAGGAGGAGCTCGGTGAACTACTCTTTGCTGTGGTGCGCACCGCACGCGGGAACGGGCAGGACCCGGAGCGGGCGCTGCGCCGCCACCTGAACCGCATGACCTGAGCCTGATCAGCAGGAGCGCTGAACAGCTCGTCGATGCACCGGCGCAAGGGCGCGCTCGGCACACCCGAAAAGTTTCCCACCGAATGAACAACAAGGAGCCGAGAAGAATATGTCTCTCATCGTCAGTGTGTACGGCCGCGAAATCCTCGACTCGCGAGGCAACCCGACCGTGGAGGTCGATGTCCTCCTCGAGGACGGCAGCTTCGGCCAGGCCGCAGTCCCCTCCGGCGCCTCCACCGGCGCCTTCGAAGCCGCGGAACGTCGCGACGGTGACAAGGACCGGTACCTCGGCAAGGGCGTCACCGGCGCCGTGGGCGCAGTCAACGACGTCATCGCCGCCGCCCTGGAAGGACAGGACGCCACCGAGCAGCGCATCATCGACCAGATCCTGCTCGACCTCGACGGCACCGAGAACAAGAACTCGCTGGGCGCCAACGCGATCCTCGGTGTCTCCCTGGCCGTGGCCAAGGCCGCCGCCGACGCCTCGGACCTGCCGCTGTACAAGTACCTCGGCGGCCCCAACGCGCACCTGCTGCCCGTGCCGATGATGAACATCCTCAACGGCGGCTCCCACGCGGACTCCAACGTCGACATCCAGGAGTTCATGATCGCCCCCATCGGTGCGGCC
Source organism: Nesterenkonia sp. YGD6 (assembly GCF_022565895.1). Taxonomy (NCBI): domain Bacteria; kingdom Bacillati; phylum Actinomycetota; class Actinomycetes; order Micrococcales; family Micrococcaceae; genus Nesterenkonia; species Nesterenkonia sp. YGD6. Next base: position 139,561 of record NZ_JAJOYY010000006.1, read on the forward strand.
ACCTTCTCCGAGGCGCTGCGCGCCGGCGTGGAGGTCTACCACTCGCTGAAGGCCCTGCTCAAGGAGAAGGGCCTGGCCACCGGGCTGGGCGACGAGGGCGGCTTCGCGCCGGACCTCCCCTCCAACCGGGCGGCACTGGATCTGATCACCGAGGCCATCAAGCGCGCCAACTACACCCCGGGCAAGGACATCGCCCTGGCCCTGGACGTGGCAGCCAGCGAGTTCTACGCCGACGGGGTCTACACCTTCGAGGGCGAGTCCAAGACTCCCGAGCAGATGAGCGCCTACTACGGCGAGCTCGTCGATGCGTACCCGCTGATCTCCATCGAGGACCCGCTGGACGAGGATGACTGGGCCGGCTGGAAGAACCTGACCGAGCAGATCGGGGACAAGGTGCAGCTGGTCGGCGACGACCTCTTCGTCACCAACCCGGACCGCCTGGCCAAGGGCATCGCCGCCGACACGGCGAACTCGCTGCTGGTCAAGGTCAACCAGATCGGATCGCTCACCGAGACCCTCGACGCGGTCGCGCTGGCCCAGCGCAGCCGCTACACCACGATGATCTCCCACCGCTCCGGCGAGACCGAGGACACCACCATCGCGGACATCGCGGTGGCCACCAACTCGGGCCAGATCAAGACCGGCGCACCGGCTCGGTCCGAGCGCGTGGCCAAGTACAACCAGCTGCTGCGCATCGAAGAAGAGCTCGGCGACGCCGCGCGCTACGCCGGAGCCTCTGTGTTCCCGCGCTTCACCGCGTAGTCTCGGCAGCTCCCCGGCGTACATGAACGCCGGCGGGACGGGGTGTCAGGCTCACCGGTCCTGGTCGCGACCAGAGGCCGAGCTGCCTGGCGCCCCCTCCTGTTCCGGCGGTGAAGCTTCTGCTCACGCTCGGCCTCGTCGCGTGTCAGATCCCAGCCGCGGGGCTCGCGGCAGATATCCTCAGAGGCCACCCCTACTTCCCCTCTTCCCCCTCAAGGCGGTGACATCTCGTGCCGAGCAGACGTGCTTCTTCAGCGGAGGTCAAAGCGCGCGCGGCCCAGGCTCGTCGGCTGGCCGAGCGCGAGCAGGTCTCCGGCGAGATCCGGACTCCCGCCGACATCACCGCCCGGCGCAAGACGCGCAGCTCCAGCCCTTCCGGATCGGCGAAGACCCCGGTCAGTGCCGCCACGACGGTCCCCGAACGGACCTTCCCCGGCCGGATGATCCTGCTGAGCATCGTGGTCCTGGTCGTCATCTCCTTCCTGGTCCCCACCGTGAACAGCTTCTTCCAGCAGCGCTCGGAGATCAACGAGCTTCAGTCTCAGATCGCCGCTGAGCAGGAGGAGCAGGCGCAGCTGCAGTCGGAGCTGGTGCGCTGGGACGATCCAGACTTCGTCCGCCAGCAGGCCCGCGAACGGATCAACCTGGTCATGCCGGGGGAGCGCCGCTACCAGGTCATGGGTGATCCCGAGGGGAACACCGAGGAGATCCAGCCGCTGGACTCCAGCGAGGTCCGCCACGACCTCCCCTGGGCCGAGGCGCTGTGGGACTCCCTGGTCCGCTCCGCCGCCGAAGACTGATCCGACAGCACGCGGGGCCGGCTGGCCGCAGCAGTGGAGTAAACTCGGCTCCCGTGAACTCGACTACCCCGCACCCCAGCGATCTGGACACCCTGAGCCTGCAGCTGAGCAGGCCAGTGCGCGACGTCGTCGAGATCCCAGCCCGCTGCGCCTGCGGAAACCCCCTGGTGGCAGCCACGGCGCCACGGCTGAGCAACGGGATTCCCTTCCCGACCACCTTCTACCTCACCCACCCCGCCGCGACCGCAGCCGTCTCTCGGCTGGAGGCCGCAGGTCTCATGGCCGAGATGAGCCGACGGCTCACCACCGACGCCGAGCTCGCCGCGGCCCATCGGAGAGCCCACGAGAACTACCTCGCCGAGCGCGAACGGATCCGCGGCGTCGCCGGGCTTGACCCGGTCTGGGAGATCGAGGGCGTCAGCGCCGGGGGGATGCCCGATCGGGTCAAGTGCCTGCACGTGCTCGTCGGGCACTCGCTTGCGGTCGGACCAGGCATCAACCCGCTCGGCGATGAGACGCTGGAACGCATCGCCGACGAGTTCACCCCGCAGACCTGCATCTGCGCCGCATCCTGGGACCACGACGCCGCGGTTCCGCAGCGTGATCTCAGTCGTCACGTGCGCCGCAGGAACCAGGGGTTCGCCCGGCAGGAGAACGCGGACGCCGAGGGCCCCGTCTCGCAGGACCCCGAAGAGACCGCATAGAGTGCTGGCAAGGACCCCCGCGGGACGGCCAGCCCGTCGCCCGCTCACGAACACCGGCGAGGAGAAGGACACCCCCATGAGAGTTGCTGCCATCGACTGCGGAACCAACTCCATCCGGCTGCTGATCGCCGATGTCGAAGACAGCGGCCGGGTCAACGATGTGGTGCGACAGATGACCGTCGTCCGCCTGGGCGAGGGCGTGGACGAGACCGGCGAGTTCTCGGCCGGAGCGTTGGATCGGACCTTCGCCGCGGTGGACCGCTACGGCGCACTCATCCGCAGGCACCACGTCGAGGCCGTGCGCTTCGTCGCCACCTCGGCGTCCCGGGACGTGGCCAACCGCGATGTGTTCATCGCCGGGGTCAAACACCGGCTCGGTGTGGAGCCCGAGGTCATCCGTGGCAGCGAGGAGGCAGGACTGTCCTTCGCCGGCGCCGCCTCAGTCCTGGACTGGGACGCCGAGCGCAAGATCCTGGTCGTGGATCTCGGCGGCGGATCCACCGAATTCGTGCTCGGCACCTCCGCCGGGGTCGAGCACGCCATCTCCACCGACATGGGATGTGTGCGCTTCACCGAGCGGCATATGCGCAGCGACCCGCCCACCGACACCGAGACCTCGATGACCAGCTTCGAGACGCTGTCCTTCCTGGAGAACGTCTCCGAGGTGATGCCGCTGCACGAGGCAGAGGTGGTCATCGGGGTGGCCGGCACCGTCACCACGGTGGCCGCGCACGCGCTGAAGCTCGAGGACTACGAACCTGACCTGATCCACGGCGCGGAGATCGACCTCGACACCCTGCACCAGTCGGTGGATCAGCTGGTCCACTCCACCCGGGACGCCCGCGCCCAGATGCCGATCATGCACCCCGGCAGGGTGGACGTGATCGGCGCCGGCGCGCTGATCTGGGGCACGATCCTGGACTACCTGAACAAGGTCACCCACGGGCGGATCATCTCGGCGGTCGCCTCCGAGCACGACATCCTCGACGGCATCGCGATGTCCCTGGCACACTCCCAGTCGCGCGAGCATTCACAGCTGGGAGCGGAGCCCCAGAGATGACAGCAGGCTCACGCGCCCTCGGAGCAGGGCTCGCCGCCGGACTGGGTCTGAGCGGCGCGATCCTCGCCGCGCCGGCAGCCCACGCCGATGAGTGGCGCGACCAGCAGTACTGGCTCGAGGACTACGGCATCACCGAGGCCTGGGAGACCACCCGCGGGGAGGGCAAGACCATCGCCGTCATCGACACCGGCGTGGACTCCAGCCACCCCACCCTCTCCGGCGCGGTCGTCGGCGGGACCGACGTGTCCGGCGCCGGTGACGGCGGCGCCCCGGTGGATCAGGTCGCGACCGAGCACGGCACGCTGGTGGCGTCCCTGGCCGTCGGCCGGGGCACCTCCGCGGAGGCTTCAGCGGTCGCCGGACTGGTGGACGAGGACATCCAAGAGCTCGACGACGACGAATGGGAAGACTGGTGGGAGGACTTCGAGACCTCGCTCGAGGACATCTACGGCGAGGACTGGCAGGACGACGTCGACGCCGACGCCCTCGCGGAGTTCGAGCAGACCCGCACTGCGCCCCGGGAGCTGACCCAGGATGACGATCCCGACGACGGCGTGGTCGGAGTCGCCCCCGAAGCGTCCCTCCTCTCGGTCTCGCTGCTGCTCCAAGACCCCAACCCCTACGGCGGCGGCACCGAGGAACAGATCGCCGAGGCCGTGATCTGGGCGGTGGACAACGGCGCCGACATCATCAACATGTCCCTGGGCTCGGGCTTCCAGGAATGGCCCGAAGCCTGGGACGAGGCCTTCCTCCACGCCGAGAACAACGACGTGCTCGTCGTGGCCGCCTCCGGCAACCGCGCCTCCGGACACCTCTCGGTGGGCGCACCCGCCACCATCCCGGGAGTGCTCGCCGTGGCCGGGGTCGACCAGGCCCGCAGCATCAGCGCAGACTCCTCCTCCCAGGGCATCGCCATCGGCATCGCCGCCGCCTCGGAACCCCTGGTCGGCGCCATGCCCGGTGGGGGCTACATCCAGTGGAACGGCACTTCGGGGGCCTCCCCGATCGTCGCCGGAGCCGCCGCACTCGTCTGGGCCGCCCACCCGGAGCTCAGCGCCCAAGAGGTCAAGCACCGGATGCTCTCCACCGCGGATTCAGAAGGAGCCGACGGTGTGGACTCTGAGTACGGACATGGAGTGCTCGACGTGGCCGAGGCGGTCGCCGGCGACGCCCCCGCGTTCGACGCCTCGCAGTCTTCGACGCTGGCCGAATGGGTCCGAGTCCACCGGCGGGGCGAGGTCGAAGAGACCGACACGAACGAGATCCCCGAGGACGCCGGGGTCGTGGCCGGCCCCGAAGGTGAGCCCCGCGCCATGCCCGAGGCGGCCCAGCCGGGCACCGCGCAGGACTGGGCCGGGCCCGCAGCAGTCGGCGCCGCCGCGCTGCTCGTGGTGGCCGTGCTCAGCATGGCCGCGATCCACCTGCATCGCGCCTGTCGCCGCGATCGGAGCTGAGCGATCCACTCGGCTCCTCCGGCCCGAGCAGACCTCACCACCCACCATCGAGCACCGTATAGGATGATGCATATGGCTATTCCACAGACGCTTTCCGCGAAACCCCGTATCCTCATCGTCGGCGGCGGCTACGTCGGTCTCACCACCGCACAGCTGCTCCAGAAGAAGGTGAAGGCCGCCGGCGGGATCGTGACCGTCGTCGACCCCATGCCGTACATGACCTACCAGCCCTTCCTCCCCGAGGTCGTCGGCGGCCACATCGAGGCCCGCCACGCGGTGGTCTCGCACCGCCGCCACCTCAAGGACTCCGAGATCATCACGGGCAAGGTCAGCGCCGTGGATCACGACGGCCGCACCGCCACCGTGGAGTTCTCCCAGGGCGAGACCGTCGAGCTGCCCTACCAGGACATCATCATGGCCGCCGGCGCGACCACGAAGACCTTCCCGATCGAGGGCCTCGCCGAGCACGGCATCGGTCTGAAGACCATCGAAGAGGCGCTGACGCTGCGCAACCACATCCTCGAGCGCATCGAGTCCGCCTCGGTGATGACTGACGAAGTGGCCAAGTCCCGCGCCCTGACCTTCACCGTGGTCGGCGGCGGCTTCGCCGGCATCGAGACCGTCGCGGAGATGGAAGACATCATCCGGGCCGCAGTGGCCGTGAACCCGCGCATCGGTCAGACCGATGTGCGCATCGTGATGGTCGAGGCCATGGGCCGGGTCATGCCCGAGGTCACCGAGGACCAGGCCGTCGGCGTCGTCGAGCACCTGCGCGGCCGCGGCATCGAGGTCCTGCTGAACACCTCGCTCGGCTCCGTCGTGGACGGTGAGATGCGACTGATCAATATGAAGGACAAGTCCGAGGCCGACCGCTTCGACTCCGACACCCTGGTCTGGACCGCCGGCGTCGCCGCCAACGTCGTGGCCAAGAAGTCCGGCTTCCCGGTGGACCCGCGTGGCCGCGTCACCGGCACCGCCACCCTGCAGATCGCCGACGAAGACGGCAGGGTGCTCCAGAACGCCTGGACCGCCGGTGACATCTCCGCGATCCCCGACCTCAGCGGCGGCGGGCTGCCCGACGGCACCTGCGTGCCCAACGCGCAGCACGCCTCCCGCCAGGCCAAGGTGCTCGCGAAGAACGTGCTGGCGGCCAGCTTCGGCCAGGGCCAGCTCAGCGAGTACAAGCACGACTCCCTCGGGGCCGTCGCCGGACTGGGCATGTTCCAGGGCGTCGGCAACCCGCTGAAGATCAAGATCAACGGGTTCCCCGCCTGGATGGCCCACCGCGGCTACCACGCGCTGGCGATCCCCACCGTGGAGCGCAAGGTCCGCGTGATCGGTGGATGGGTCTCCGAGCTCGTGCTGGGCCGCGACTACACTCCGGTGCGCGATCTCGAGAGCCCGTACCGGCAGTTTCAGGAAGCTGCCGGCGGAGTCAAGCCCAAGGAGCCGGCCAAGGGCTGACCTCGGAACATTCGTGAGGCAGAACTAGAGAGCGGGCTGTCAGTGACAGTCCGCTTTCTGCCCCCATAGCCCAATCGGCAGAGGCAACCGACTTAAAATCGGTCCAGTGTGGGTTCGAGTCCCACTGGGGGCACCGATGACCCCCCGGCGCGCGCCAGCGCAGGTGGCCGGCCCAGGCGCCCGCTGCCCGGCCGCGGAGGGGTCCGCGAAACCGGTGATGTCGATCCCGGGAGAAGTCCTCGGGCAGCTCACCCGCACCCAGACCAGGCTGAGGCGGGGCGGATCAGGGCCCGACGGTGGGAACCGTGCTGGGTGTATCCCGGCTCAGCGCACCCCGCGCGCCGCCAGAGCCTCGGCGGTCTCCTCCGCGTGGCGCAGACTCATCACCAGCAGCGGAAGCACCGTGGCGCGCGGAGCGGGCCGCATTCCGCGCGCCCGCTGGGCCTCACGGATGTCTGCATAGAAGGACAGGATCACCGGCACCGAGCGGATGGTCAAGGACAGAGCCAGCGAGATCCGTTCGGCGCTGAGCCCCAGGCGCAGCAGCAGCGGATCCAACGGTCGCAGGACCCGCTCGAAGCTGGAGAGGATGTCCGAGGTCGCCGTGGTCAGGGTGAACAGTGCGGCCAGCAGCACGACGGCGAGCACGCGCGCCACGTTGAAGCCCGCCTCGGCGGGGGTCAGGAAGATCAGCTGGGGGATGGTCAGCACCACCACCAGCCATTTCAGCCGCCAGAGCTGGGCGACCAGGCCGCGAAGCCCGATCCCGGAGAACCGGAAGCCGAGGAGGGTCACGGCCCAGATGCCCAGCAGCACCCCGAGGTTCTCGCGAAAGATCGAGGCCGCGAGGGCGGCCAGGAAGATCCCGAGGAACTTCGCACCCACCGGCATGCGGTGCAGGTACGAGGTGCCCGGGCGGTAGAGCGGGATCACCGCAGCAGCGTCATCACGTGCGGTGTCACGTGGGACGGCATCAGGTGCGTCGGCGCGAGCGGGCGTGGCTGAACGGGGCAGGGTAGGCGCGTGCCAGCGAGTGGGTCAGCGCCACCGCGATGGCCGCCTTGAGGAGATCGCCGGGAAGGAAGGCCAGGTTGATCAGCGCCGCCTGCTCCATGGTGAGTCCCATCTGGAACGCCATGACCGGCATCCCGCAGGCATAGACGACCAGGATCCCACCGAGCACCGTGCCGGTGATGGTGCGCCAGAGTCGCAGCGGCCAGGAGGCCTGGGTGATGAGTCCCACCACGAAGGCTCCAGGGATCCAGCCCAGCGCGAAACCGGCGCTGGGCCCGGCGAAGGCGCCCAGACCCCCTGAGCCGTGGGCGAGCAGCGGCAGTCCTGCTGCGACGAGCAGATGGAGCAGCACGATGGCCCCGGCGCCGCGCCACGGTCCCAGCACTGCGCCGGCGAGCATGACTCCGAGGGTCTGCAGCGTGATCGGCACGCCCCCGGCCAGGGGGATGGCCGGAAGCTGGCCCAGGACTGCGACAAGTGCTGCGAACATCGCCATCTGGGCGATGCTGCGCACTGCGGTGCTGGGAGCGGCGGGTGCGGTGGCGCCTGGCGTCACCGAGGCGGGCGGGGCTGGAGAATTATTGAACACCGTTCAAATATAGCGCCTGAGGCCGCTCGCCGTCCGCCGGTGGCAGATTTCCAGGTAATCTCCAGCTGCGGCGGGGCGAGGACGCTAGAATATTCAGGGACTCGTCCCTCATGAGATCGGCCGGACGGCCGTGACCTGCGGGGACAGACGATGAGACATCCACCCGAGCACCGATAGGAGTGCGGTCACACATGTCCAACCCGATCTTCAACACCGGTGCCTTCCCTGACCAGTTCAGCGAGAAGAAGCGCGAGCGGCGCCGGTTCTATATGAATGACCAGGGCGGCGTGACCGAGCAGTCGCGCCAGCAGAGCCCCGCGCAGGGCCAGCCCTTCGCCGCCCAGTACGGCATGCCCGGCCAGCAGGCCTCGGCCGCCGGGGCGGATCAGCTGAACCGCCAGTACAACCTGCCCGATGCCGCCGGCTCCCAGGGCGCGGCGATGACCTATGACGATGTCATCCGCAAGACCGTCACCAGCTTCGCCGTCGTGCTGCTCGGCGCGGCCGGCGCCGTCGCCCTCGGCATGGTCATGCCGGGTGCGATCATGGGGCTGGCACTGATCGCGGCGCTGGCCGGCTTCGGCCTCGGCCTGGTCAACGCCTTCAAGAAGGAGCCGAACCCGGCCCTGATCCTGGCCTACTCCGCCACCCAGGGCTTCTTCCTCGGTGCCTTCACCATGGTCATGGAAATGATGTTCCCCGGCATCGCCGTGCAGGCAGTGCTGGCCACCCTGGCGGTCTTCGGCACCGTCCTGGCGCTGTTCAAGTCCGGCAAGGTCCGCGCGACTCCGAAGCTGAACAAGATGTTCTTCGTCGCGATCATCGCCTACGCCGTGTTCTCGCTGATGAACTTCGGTCTGGTCATGTTCACCGATATGGGTATGTTCGGCCTGCGCTCAGGCTGGATGGGCATCGCCATCGGCGCCTTCGCCATCCTCCTGGCCACCTACTCCCTGGTCATGGACTTCACCAATATCCAGGAAGGCGTGGAGGCCGGCGTGTCACAGAAGTACGGCTGGGCCGCCGCCTTCGGCCTCACCGTCTCCCTGGTGTGGCTCTACATCGAGATCCTGCGCGTGATCGCGATCATACGTTCGATGGCGGATTGATCACGCTCCGAACTGAGAGCTCAGCGCCGGTGAGCACGCCGGTCGGCTGAGACCGTGCAGACCACGACGGGTCCGCCCGATGCTCGCGAGCATCAGGCGGGCCCGTCGTCGATTCACCCCCTTGTTGCCATGGCAGGATGTAGCAATGAACACTGTCGAGAAGCTCGAGCTGATGGAAGAGGACGTCCCTCCCCGGATGGCCGAGGAACAGCGGATCCAGGAAGACGTCCCATGGGGCATCCGGATCGCCGCCGCCTGGTCCTGGCGCGTCATCATCATCCTGCTCTTCGCGGGCGTGATGATCTGGCTGCTCAGCCACATCTCGCTGCTGCTGATCCCGCTGCTCGTGGCCGCCCTGCTGGCCACCCTGCTGCGCCCGCTGCAGAACGTCTTCGTCAAGTGGAAGTTCCCGCGCGTGGTTGCGGCGATCACCACGCTGCTGGTGCTCATCGGCTTCGTGGCGGGACTGCTCTACCTGGTCGGCCAGCAGCTGGTCACCGGCTTCGCCGAGATGGCCACGCAGGTCCAGGAAGGCCTCTTCGAGCTGGTCACCCTCGCCGAGGACACCGCCGCCCGCTTCGGCATCGAGATCTCTGCCGACCAGATCAATCAGGGGCTCGAAGAAGGCCTCGCCTATCTGCAGGAGAACTCTGACGCGATCCTCGGCGGAGCCATGGCGCTGGGCTCCACCGCGGGCAACCTCGTCGTCGGACTGATCCTCGCACTGTTCACCCTGATCTTCTTCCTGGCCGATGGCCGCAAGATCTGGGACTTCCTGGTGTTCTTCGCCCCCGGCAAGCACCGCCCCGCCATCCACGGCGCAGGCCGTCGCGGCTGGACCGCGCTGGGCTCCTACATGCGCGTCCAGGTCTTCGTGGCCGGAGTCGACGCGGTGGGCATCGGCGTCGGCGCGGCCCTGCTGGGAGTGCCGCTCGCGCTGCCGGTGGCCGTGCTGGTCTTCCTGGGCTCCTTCATCCCGATCGTCGGTGCCGTGGTCACCGGCGCCGTTGCCGTCATCCTTGCCCTGGTGGCCAATGGGCTGGGCAATGCGCTGCTGATGGTCGGCGTGGTCCTGCTGGTCCAGCAGATCGAATCCAACATCCTGCAGCCCATCGTGATGGGCAAGGCGGTGCGGCTGCACCCGCTGGCGGTGATCCTCGCCGTGACCGCCGGCACCACCCTGCTGGGCATCGTCGGCGCACTCTTCGCCGTGCCGGTCCTGGCCTTCATCACCCGGGCCGCGCGGTACCTGGTGAAGGAGGAATGGCGCTCAGACCCCGAGGCCAAGGCCATGGAGAAGCTGGAGAAGGAAGAAGCCGTCAAGCGCGCTGCTCAGAAGGAGGTGCAGGAGGCCGAGGAACAGGCCTCGCTGGCGAACATCACCCGCCGGTTCAAGCAGACGATCCCCGGCCTGGACCCCGAGAGGCGCGGATTCGGACGCCGCGTCGACGCCGCGGAAGGGCAGCCGAACCGCACCGAGACGCACACCGCGGCCGGCACCCGTCCACACCCCGATGCCGACTCCGAGGACGCTGGCCACGGCACTGCCGCTCAGACCCGGACCGACACCCATCCAGATGATGAGGGCAAGCGAGAATGACACAGATCCAGCACGGCGCAGAGGCAGTCGCGCGCCCAGGCGCGCACCTGAGCGTCCAGCTCGAAGACATCCAGGCCGCCCAGGAGCTGCTCGCCGACATCATCGTGCGCACTCCCATGGAGCACTCGCGCGCACTGGGGCGCATGGTGGACGCCACCGTGCACCTGAAGGCCGAGAACCTGCAGCGCGCCGGCTCGTTCAAGGTGCGCGGCGCCTACGTGCGCATGGCGCGACTCTCCGAGGAGGAGAAGTCCCGCGGCGTCGTCGCGGCGTCGGCCGGCAACCACGCCCAAGGCGTGGCGCTGGCTGCCAAGAAGCTGGGCATCACCGCGAAGATCTACATGCCGCACGGGGTGGCCCTGCCCAAGCTCGCGGCCACCCGGGACCACGGGGCCGAGGTCATCCTGCACGGCTCCAATGTCGATGAGGCCCTCGCCGAGGCGCAGCGGAATTCGGACGAGACCGGCTCGGTCTTCATCCACCCCTTCAACAACACCGACGTCGTCGCCGGTCAGGGAACCATCGGCCTGGAGATCCTGGAGCAGGAGCCCGCGGTCGACACCGTCATCATGGGCATCGGCGGCGGCGGGCTGCTGGCCGGCTCCGCCGTGGCGATCAAGCAGCAGGCCGCCCGGCTGGGCCGCGAGGTCAAGATCATCGGCGTCCAGGCCGAGAACGCGGCTGCGTATCCACCGTCGCTCGCCGCCGACGCGCTGGTCCCGATCAAGGGGGTGCGCACCATCGCCGACGGCATCGCCGTGGGCCGGCCGGGGGAGATCCCGTTCGAGATCATCAAGGAGCTCGTCGACGAGGTCGTCACGGTCAGCGAGGACGCGATCGCCCGCGCGCTGATCTTCCTGCTGGAGCGTTCCAAGATGGTCGTGGAGCCCGCAGGCGCGGTGCCCGTCGCGGCTCTGATGGAGGGCAAGCTCGCCGACCTGGGGATCAGGCCCAAGAACGTCGTCGCCGTGCTCTCCGGGGGCAACATCGACCCGATGCTGATGCTGCGCGTGATCCAGCACGGCCTCTCCGCCGCGAACCGGTTCCTCACCGTGAAGCTGATGCTCAAGGATCTTCCGGGTGAGCTCGCCACGATCTCCCAGATCATCGCCGACGCCGACGCGAACGTCACCGGGGTGGACCACAGCCGGATCGGTGGGGCGCTGTCCATGGGGGAGGTCTCCATCGTGATCAATATGGAGACCAAGGGCGCCGAGCACTCTGAGCGGGTGCTCAACCGGCTGCGCGCCCAGGGCTACGAACCGATGGTCCCGCAGCACTGAGCAGGCCCCGCAGCTGGGCACTCCAGCGGCGCTGGGATGCTCCCCAAGCACCGAGCACCTCCCAGACACGACGACGGCCCCCTCCCAGTGGAGGGGGCCGTCGTCGTCGTGCTGCGGGGTGCGGCTCTCAGCCGCCGAAGGGCTCGGCGGAGAGGATCTCCACCGGGATGTCCTTGCCGTTGGGTGCGGCGTAGCTGAGCTTGTCTCCCGGCTTGGCGCCGTTGATCGCCTCGCCGATGGGGGAGCGCTCGGAGTAGACCTCCAGGTCGGTGTCTCCGGCGATCTCGCGGTTGCCGAAGAGGAACTTCATCGTGTTGCCGGCGATCTTGGCCTCCACGAGCATCCCGGGCACCACGGTGTCGCCGGTGGGAGCATCGCCGACATAGGCGTTCTCCAGCAGGTCCTTGAGGTAGCGGATGCGCGCCTCGGCCTTGCCCTGCTCCTCCTTCGCGGCGTGGTAGCCGCCGTTCTCCTTGAGGTCGCCCTCTTCGCGAGCAGACTCGATGCGGTCAACGATCTCCTGGCGACCGGGTCCGCTGAGGTGCTTGAGCTCGCCCTTCAGCCGATCGTAGGCCTCCTGGGTCAGCCACTGAGCGTTCTCGTCGATCTCGGGGGTGTTCGTTGACACGGTTCAGCTCTCCTTATTCATGCAAAGACCCCGCCGTTGGACGGCATGCGTTCTGGCCCTTGAGCCCGGGACATGCCTCGGCGGGGTGTTGATGCGTTCCCCACATGCTAGTGGGGGTGCTCCGGATTCTCAATCAGGACCGTGGCTATTGATCGGAACTGGCCTCAGCTTCCGCGACAGGGGCGGGAAGGAAGCCCGCTTCGCTGAAGGCTGAACGGGCGCGTTCACCGGCAAGGATGCCGAAGAACTCATTCGCCGCGCCGGAGTTCTCGGGGTCTGTGAGCACCCCGGCCCAGACCTGGGTGGTGCTCTGCTGGAACTGCGGGATCTCGAAGGTCTGCAGCGGGACGTCCTGGGCCAGTACGTCGGTGACATACGCCAGGGCGGCGTCGCTGCTGCCCTCGGTGAGGTTCTGCAGCGCGCTGTCCGGCTCTGCGGAGAAGCCTGCGCGGGCCACGTGGAACTCCTCGTCGGTCAGATCCAGGTCGAAGGTGCCGGAGAGGTCGGTGATCTGTTCGGTGCAGGGAGCATCTCCGGCGCAGGTGCTCACCCTCAGGTCAGCGGCGCGCGCGGCGAAGTCGTCGAAGTCCAGGATCTCGAAGGGATTCTCCGCCGTGGCGACCAGCACCAGTCGGTTGCTCGCCAGTGGAATCGGATCACCCTCGATGCTCCCGTCCTGGGTGAGTGCCAGCATCTGGTCCCGCGAGGCGGTCAGGACCAGGTCGGCGTCGTGGCCAGACTCGATCGCGCGCTCGAGCGCGTCGCTGCCGAGGTACTCGACCTGGGCGGAGACTCCGCTCTGCCGGTCATGAAGATCAGAGCGCAGCGCGTCGAGTGCGGGGGCCGTGGAGGGTGCCGCCAGCACGGTCACGCTGCGATTTTCACCTGCGGAGACTCCGGTGGCAGGGCCGCAGGCGCTGAGTACGAATGCCGCGACGAAGCAGAGCAGGAGCACGAGCGCGATCACGCCGCGGAGTCGGAAGAAGAGAGAATCGGGTTTCATGGACAGGCTCCCCTGAGAAAAGGGTGTGGAGCCCGTCTGCTAGAGCTCTGTGTGTGATGCGGGTGCTGCGGCGGTCAGTCGACGTCCCAGCAGGAGTCCACCACTCCGGTGACTCCGCGGGACTCCGTCCGCACATCAGTGCGGTAATACTCGCTGCGATCCCCTGGGCTCGATCCCTCGTGCGGACCGATGGTGATGACCCGGGCGCCGACAACTGCGTAGCTGTTGTCCAGCACATGGATCATGCACTGAACAGTAGCATCCTGGTCTTTTGACACTTCGAAGTCCACCGAGGCTTCGGTGTCCGAGATGATCGTGTACCCGACGTCGTTATGGGTGAGCTGACCGACCGCATTGCCCACCGTGAAATAGACGATGGCTCCGAAGGCCAGCACCAGGGCGCCGATGATCATCCAGCGCTGGGATCTCGCGGACGCGCTGCGCCTCGGGGTGCCGTACCTGGACTGAAGCTCAGTGGAGGCAGCGGCGTCGGTGGTGCTGGACTCAGTCATCAGGACTATTCTAGGTGCTTATGCAGAGCTCACACCGCACCCTCTCGAAGAAGTCCCCACCGGCCGCCTCCACCGCCGCATCGGTTCAGCCGAATTCCCGGGCCGGCCGCGCGGGCGGCGCACACCATGGCGCCGGTGCCAGCACCGACGTCGGGGGCGGTGTCGGCACCGAGGTTGCGGCGGCGCTCGCCGGCGCCAAGGCGCAGAGCCTTCCGAGATCCTCAGGCCTGCGCATGCTGGCCGTGCACGCCCACCCCGATGACGAGTCCTCCAAGGGTGCCGCCATGATGGCGGCCTACGCGGCTGCCGGTGCTCAAGTCATGGTGGCCACGGCGACCGGGGGTGAGCAGGGCGATCTGCTGAACCCGGCCGCGGGGGAGATCCTGCAGACCCACCGCGACCTCCCCGGGGTGCGCCGGATGGAGATGGCCGAGGCTGCCGCGGCGCTGAACATCTCCCATGTCTGGCTGGGCTTCGCCGATTCCGGGCTGCCCGAAGGTGACCCCACGCCGCCGCTTCCCTTCGGGAGCTTCGCGACGCTGCCGCTGGAGCAGGCCACGGCCCCGCTGGTGCGCCTGGTCCGCCGATTCAAGCCCCACGTGATCCTTTCCTATGACGAGGTCGGCGGCTACCCGCACCCGGACCACATCATGAGTCACAAGATCACGGTGGAGGCCTACCGGGATGCCGGCGATCCCACCAGGTACCAGGGCCTCGGTGAGGCCTGGGAGCCGCAGAAGCTCTATTACGACCGGGCCTTCAACCCCGGCCGGTTCGAGGCGATCCACAAGGCCCTGCTGGAGGCCGGGCACAAGTCCCCCTATGAGGATCGACTGCTGCGCTTCCGTGACGGGTCGATCCCATGGATGACCGAGCACGAGGTGACCACCCAGATCCCGGTGGGCACCTTCCTGGAGCACCGCGACCGCGCCCTGCGCGCCCACCGCACCCAGGTGGAGCCCGACGGGTTCTTCTTCGCGACTCCCAACGACTTCCTGCGCGAGGTCTGGCCCTATGACGACTACGTGCTGGTCGACTCCCGGGTGAAGACCGAGCTGCCGGAATACGATCTCTTCAGCGGCCTGCGCTGAAGACTTGGTGCGGTGCCGGATTTCTACAACGCGTAGACTTGAGTCGATGGCCGCCGTCGGCGGCTGCCGAAAAAGCCCGGTCCGTCAGGACTGACGACGTTCAAAGGCAGAGACACCTGTGGTTCTAATTCCCTCGGTCAACAACCCGTGGCCAGGTGGGGGCGGCGGTGACGCTCCCGAGCTTCGCCCTGGGCTGGAAGAGGCCGACATCACCCCGGGGATCGAAGGCTTCCTCTTCACCGCGCTGGTCGTGGTGCTGCTCATCGTGGTGGTCCGGGACCTGGTCAAGCGCATGCGCCGGATGAAGTACCGGGCGCAGGTGGAGGCCGAGTACGGCGAGGACGAGGCCGAGTTCCCCGGAGAGATCACCGAAGCCGAGATCTCAGCGGCCCAGCAGCGCTCCCGCGACGCCGCCGCCGAAGCCCGCTTCGGCCCAAGCCCCACGACTCCGGCCCCGCCCGCCGAGAACGAACCCCACCCACCCTCCCGCTGAGCCGGGTCCCCTCCTGCGTCGAGCGGCGGATTCTACGTGGATCTGAGACCGGGAACCCACTGAACTCCTCGCAGAATTCGCCCCTCAACGCATGGGTGGGGTGTCCTACACTGGCGCCATGGTGACAACTCTCCCTCACGGATCCTGGCCATCGAGCATCTCCGCGGAACAGCTCGCAGTAGGCGGCAACCGCCTGGGCTCCCCGCAGTGGGTGGGGGAGCAGCTCTGGTGGACCGAGGCGCTCGCCGCCGAGGGTGGCCGGCAGACCATCGTCCGGACCGACGCAGATCCACTCAGCGCCGCTCGGACCCACGACGACGCGGCCCGCCCGACCCAGCTGATGCACCCGCACACCGTGACGGTGCTTCCGGCGCCGTTCAATGCGCGGTCACGGGTCCACGAATACGGCGGCTCCTCCTGGATCGCACTGACCGCTGGGACCCCCGCCGCGACCGCACCGCCAGAGGGCGCCCGGCCGGATCAGGGGGCCTCCGGGGCGCCGCTGGTGCTGTTCGTGAACTTCACCGACCAGCGGGTCTACGCCTTCGTCGAGGGTGGGACTCCGCAGCCGATCAGCCCGGTGGGCCCCGAGGTCGCCTCTGCAGGCGGGCCCTCGCTGCGCTGGGCCCAGCCCACGGCGGTCTCCCTCGCCGACGGCACCGTGGAGGTGTGGTGGGTCTGTGAGGAACACCTCGACGGCGACGACGCCACGGGCGCCCCGCTCGTGGAGCGCTCGATCGCCGCCCTCCCGCTGGACGGCTCAGCCGCCGAGGACCAGCGCGCGCTGCGACGAGTCACGCCTGCCTCGCGCTTCGTCGCTCACCCGCAGCTCTCACCTGACGGGACTCAGCTCGCCTGGATCTCCTGGGAGCACCCGCAGATGCCGTGGGACGGCACCGCGCTGCACGTGGGCCGCGTCGCCGGCGGGATCGTGGTCGACGATCACGTCCTCGACGGCGGCCCCGAGGTCTCGGTGCTGCAGCCGCAGTGGCGCCGTGACGGCGAACTCATCTACCTCAGCGACCGCTCCGGATGGTGGAACCCCTGGACCGTGCAGACCGTGGAGACCGGGCCCCAGACCGGGCAGACCGGGCAGACCGGGCCCCAGACCGATACCCAGACTCGTACCAAGGGTGGGCCCGCAGCGATCGAGACGCCGCGCCAGCTGCTGGTCGATGAGCAGGAGTATGCCGGGCCGCTGTGGCAGCTGGGCCAGCGCTGGGTCACCCTGATCGACGCTGACCACGCATTGTGCATCCACGGGACCGCCACGGACTCGCTGGGCGTGCTCGACCTGCGTGCCGGCACCGTGGTGCCCCTGGAGCTGCCGCACACCAGCATCGCCGGGGTGAGCCTGCGCCAGGACGGTGCGCTCGCGATCCACGGTGCGTCGACCACCGAGTTCTCCGCGATCAGCGTCGGCCCGCTCGTCGTCAGCGACGGACGATGGCGGGTCGACCGTCCCGGCGTCGTCCGGTCCTCCCGTGATGACGCCCCGGACCCGGCGCTGCTGCCGGCCCCGGAGCCGATCACGGTGCAGGACGACTCCGGGCAGGAGATCCACGCGGTGCTCTACCGGCCGCGCCAGGTTGGCTTCGCCGCTCCGGCGGGGGAGCTGCCCCCGTTCATCGCACAGGTGCACGGCGGACCCACCGGCCAGGCCGCCGTCGGACTCTCGCTCGCGATCGCCTATTACACCTCGCGCGGGATCGGGGTGGTCGACATCAACTATGGCGGTTCCACCGGGTTCGGTCGGGCCTACCGCGACCGGCTCAAGGGCCGATGGGGCGTGGTGGATGTGGCGGACACCGTCGCGGTGATGGAGCACCTGGTCGCCGAGGGCATCGCCGACCCCCGAAGGCTGGGGATCGAGGGCGGCAGCGCCGGCGGATGGACCACCCTGGCGTGTCTGACCCGCACCGAGACCTTCGCCGCGGGGGTCTCGAGCTTCGGCGTCGCCGACCTGGTGGCGCTGGCCGAGGACACCCATGACTTTGAGTCCCGTTATCTGGACGGGCTCGTGGGCCCCTACCCGGAGGCCGCAGAGATCTACCGCGAGCGGGCACCGCTGAACCACGTGGACTCGCTGAGCTGCCCGGTGCTGCTGCTCCAGGGTGACGAGGACCCGATCGTTCCGCCGAACCAGGCCGAGATGTTCCGCGACGCCCTCGCCGCGAAGTCCATTCCGCACGCCTATCTGCTCTTCGCCGGAGAGCAGCACGGCTTCCGCAAGGCGGAGAACATCATCACCAGCTTCGAGGCCTCGTTGAGCTTCTACGGACAGATCTTCAGCTTCGAGCCGGAGGGGATCCCGCACCTTGAGCTGAGCCGCTGACGTGTCCCTGCCGCGTTGAGGGGCGGATTCTCCGAGCGGTTGAGCGGGTTCGAGGCATCAGATGCCCGGAATTTCCGCCCCTCAACGCGGGAGCAGGCGCTCGACGCCGGGTCGCGGGTGCGCAAGACTGGACGGATGGGACACCGCCTCGCCGAAAGCTCCTCGCTGTACCTCCGATCCCACGCGGAGAATCCCGTGGACTGGTACCCGTGGGGAGCCGAAGCCTTCGCCGAGGCGCGCCGCCGGGACGTCCCGGTCTTCGTCTCCATCGGCTATGCGGCCTGTCACTGGTGCCACGTGATGGCGCGCGAGTCCTTCGCGGACCCTGCGCTCGCCGAGACGCTGAATGAGCGCTTCGTCGCGATCAAGGTGGACCGCGAGGAGCACCCGGATGTCGATGACACCTATATGGCCGCCACCCAGGCGATGACCGGGCAGGGCGGCTGGCCGATGAGCGTCTTCACCCTCCCCGATGCGCGGGTCTTCCACGCCGGCACCTATTTCCCACCCCGACGGGTCGGACAGGTCCCGTCCTTCGCCGAAGTCCTCGACGCCGTCCATGCGGCCTGGACCGAACGCCGCGCGGAGGTCGAGACCTCGGCGGGCAAGATCGCCGAGTCCCTCGGCATTCAGCGTCGACAGCAGGCAGGACTGGCCACCATGGTCCACACCCAGGACGACGACGGCGTGCCCGGTGCGCACGCGACCATGGAGCCTGCAGAGCTCGACGGACTGGTCGCAGCCGCCCTGGCGGTGCTCAGCGAGCAGGAGGACCTGGTCCACGGCGGGTTCGGGTCCGCGCCGAAGTTCCCACCCTCCCCGCTGCTGGGCTTCCTGCTCGAGGAGTCCGCATGGGACCCCGGCTCCGTCGCCGCAGGAATGGCGCTTCGCACGCTGGAGACCCTCGGCCGCTCGGCGCTGTTCGACCAGGTCGAAGGCGGCTTCGCGCGCTACGCCACCGATCTCGCCTGGGCGCTGCCGCATTTCGAGAAGATGCTCTGCGACAACGCCCAGCTCATCGGGCACTATGCCCGGCTCAGCGTGCACCCCGCGGCCGATGCCACACAGCGTGCACGTGCCGAGCGCCAGGCCCGGCTCAGCCTGGACTGGCTCACCGAACGGATGCTGCTTCCGGACTCAGGGCTGCTCGCCTCCTCCCTCGACGCCGACACCGTGGATGCCCATGGTCGGCATGCCGAGGGCGCCGCCTACCTGTTCTCCGACGCCGAGCTGCTCGACGCCGCCGGGGCTGCCGGCCTGGGGGAGGAGCAGGGGCAGCAGCTGGTGGCGCTGAACCGCGGCGTGCCCGCCGATGAGCAGGCGATCACGCAGGGCGCCCCGCTGGACATCACCGCGCAGACTCCGCGCACCCTGCACTTCGATGAGCCGCTGACCCGGGCCCAGACGCAGCTGTGGGAACAGGTCGCACCGGAGCTGCGCCGTCGTCGTGCGCTGCGGGATCAGCCGGCGCGGGATGAGAAGGTCGTCGCGGCCTGGAATGCGCAGGCGATCTCCTCGATGGCCACGGCAGCCGCACTCTGGGACGATTCCGCACTGCTGGGGCGGGCCGAGGCCCTCGCCGAACAGCTCTGGCGCACCCATGTGACGCTCGAACCCGCCAGCGACGCCGGCGACGACACCAGCGACGACACCAGCGACGACGCCAGCGACGACGTCGGCCGGGCGCGCGTCCGGCGGATCTCCTATGCCGGAGTCCCCGCCGCCGAGCTGGGCGGACTTGCCGATCACGCGCATCTCGCCGTGGCCTGCTTCCAGCTCGGCTCCGCCGGCGCGGACGCCGCATGGGTCCGCCGCGGAGCCGCCGTGCTGCGCCAGATTCTGCAGAACTTCGTGCGCCGGACGGACGGCGAGATCCAGCTGCTGGAGAGCCCGGACACCACGGGCCTGCTCGCCGCCGCTCAGCAGGGGCCGCTGTTCGCCACCCCGCTGGATGGGCCTGAGCCCAGCAGCGTCGCCGCACTGGCCCAGGCGCTGCAGATGGCGGAGGCGCTGGAGCTGCTCGGGGCCGAGGATCTCAGGCCTGGCCTGATCCTGCAGCATGTGAAGCTCGCTGCGTCCAAGGCGCCCACGGTGATCGGAGCATCCTTGCTGGTCGCTCGGCGCGCCGGACGGCGGTCACCGGCCCTCCGGTTCCTCGCCGGCACCGCCGAAGACCTGGCCCAGGTGCGTCGGGCGGGCGCGCTGCACGGGGTGCCGGTGGAACCGGTGGCTGTCGAGGCGGTGGGCACGGAGACCCCGCTGCGCCTGAGCGTGTGCCTGAACTCCGTAGGCACCATGATCTGCCTGCCCCCGGTGGGCTCGGTGGATCAGGCCCTGGCCGCGCTTGACGGGTGACCGCTCAGTCCAGCAGCGCCAGCATGATCGCGATGTAGTGGCAGATGAACCCGATCAGCGTGCAGGCGTGGAAGAGCTCGTGGAACCCGAACCAGTGCAGCGAGATGTTCGGCCGCTTGAGCGCGTAGAAGACCGCGCCCACGATGTAGAACACCCCGCCGACGCAGATCAGCGTGGCCGCGGCGACGTCGGCGGCGAAGAAGTCCCCGAGGAACACCAGCGCCGCCAGGCCCAGGATGATGTAGACCGGGGTGTAGAGCCAGCGCGGAGCGTCGGTCCACAACACCCGGAAGGCCACCCCGCCCAGGGCTCCGATCCAGACCGCCACGAGCAGGATCAGGTCGCGGGGCTCCGGAAGCAGCGCGAGGGTCAGCGGGGTGTAGGTGCCGGCGATGATCAGCATGATGTTGGTATGGTCCAGGCGCTTGAGCACTCGTGCGGTGCGCGGAGACCAGGTGCCCAGGTGATAGGTGGCCGAGACTGCGAAAAGCAGCAGCCCGGTGATGACATAGACCACCGAGGCGGCGCGCAGCGTGCCTGAGGGGGCCAGAGCGATGAGCACGATGCCGGCGATCAGGGCCAGCGGCACCATGCCAGCGTGCAGCCAGCCGCGCATCCGCGGCTTCAGCGGCATCTCGGAATCGAAGAGCCGCTCCGCAGGGGCGGTGCTGCGATCAGGAAGCTCGGTCTCATGCTTGTTCGGGGCCACGGCACCAGTGTAGAGCCACATGTGACCGCTCAGTAATATATTGTGGCGCACGCCGCACTCGGACGCGCACCACGCTCGGGCCCAGATCCCAGGGCCGTCCCTTAGGGTGGGAATGCATCCACCCAGCAGGAGGTCCAATGGGGCTGCGTTCCCTCGCCTACGCCGTCTATGAACGGCAGATCAGCCGCGCACTGCCGCAGGACCGGATCCCGCAGCATATCGGCGTGGTCGTGGACGGCAACCGGCGCTGGGCCAAGCTCGCCGGCACCCCCGCCGCCGACGGGCACCTGGCGGGCGCGAACAAGATCGTGGAGTTCATCGACTGGTGCGCCGAGCTGGGCGTGCCCACGGTGACCCTCTACATGCTCTCCACGGACAACATGAGCCGGTCCGCCGAAGAGCTGGACCAGCTCATGGAGATCATCGGCGACACTCTCGAGCGGCTGTGTGAATCCCGCCCCGGCGGACGCCCCGTGCGGGTCCACCCGGTCGGGCAGCCCGAGCTGCTGCCCGCGCCGCTGGCCGAGCGGCTGCGCTGCGTGGACGCCGAGCTTGCCCGCGCCGAGGAGGAGCCGGCCGTGCACGTGAACGTGGCGGTGGGCTACGGCGGGCGCCAGGAGATCGTGGATGCCGTCAAGGAGCTGCTCCGCGACGCCGAGTCCAAGGGCCGCAGCATCAGTGAGGTCGCCGAGCAGCTCACCCCGGGCTCGATCGCCGACCGGCTCTACACCCGCGGTCAGCCCGACCCTGATCTGATCATCCGCACCTCGGGTGAGCAGCGGCTCTCCGGATTCCTGATGTGGCAGTCGGCGTACTCGGAGTTCTACTTCTGCGAGGCGCTGTGGCCCGACTTCCGCCGCGTGGACTTCGTCCGCGCGCTGCGCGACTACGCACAGCGGCAACGACGCTTCGGAAACTGACCGCCACTTCCGTCCCGGCTTGAGCTGTTTACCCGTTCGTCACCCGGAACTCACCAGAACTACTGCCATGTAGTTCGATGCCGGAGTACGCTCTGAAGTGTCAGAACACTGACCGGAGAGGCCCGATCACGTATGCCGCAGGCGTCGCGTAGAAGGGGTCGGACCGGCCCCGCAGGGCCGAACCGACCACCCTTGCGAATCACAACGGGGACAGTTCAAGGTTCCGCCACGAGCCGGATGCGCCACCAGGCGCCTTCCACCAGGACTCGCGGGCGGGACCTTCTGTGTCTCCGGATATGGAGAAACCGTGGCCTCCTCACATGTGACCCCTGCAACCCCCGACGCCGTCAGCAGTGACGAGCTGGACTCAGCAATCGCCGGGGCGCTCGCCCAGCAGTCCTTCGTGCTCGACACCTCGGTGCTGCTCTCAGACCCCAAGGCATTCCTGAGGTTCGCCGAGCATGAGGTGATCCTCCCCGTCGTCGTCATCTCCGAGCTGGAGAAGAAGCGCCACGACGCCGAGCTGGGCTACTTCGCCCGATCGGCGCTGCGGCTGCTCGATGAGCTTCGCGTCAAACATGGGGCGCTGAACCGACCGATCCCGCTCAACGACCAGGGCGGGCAGCTGTTGATCGAGCTCAATCACATCTCGCTGGAGGTTCTCCCACATGGTTTCCGCGGCTCGGACAATGACGCGCGGATCCTTGCAGTGGCGAAGAACTTCGCCGATGAGGGCCGTGAGGTCACCGTGGTCTCCAAGGACCTGCCGATGCGGGTGAAGGCCTCCGCCATGGGGCTCGCGGCCGATGAGTACCGCAACGAATGGGTCACCGATTCGGGCTGGACCGGTCTGGCCGAGGTCAGCGCCAGCTCCGAACAGATATCCCAGCTCTACGACGGCGAGAAGATCGACCTCGAGGATGCCGAAGATCTGCCGGTGAACACCGGACTGGTGATCTCCTCCGACCGTGGCTCCGCGCTGGGAAGGGTCAAGCAGAACGCCGCCTCGCAGAAATACGTCCAGGTGGTCCGCGGAGACCGTGAGGTCTTCGGGCTGCATGGACGCTCCGCCGAACAGCGGCTGGCCATCGACATGTTGATGGATCCTGAGCTGGGCATCGTCTCGATGGGAGGTCGAGCCGGAACGGGGAAGTCCGCGCTGGCCCTCTGCGCCGGGCTCGAAGCCGTGCTGGAGCGCGGCGAGCACAAGAAGATCATCGTCTTCCGTCCGCTCTATGCCGTGGGCGGCCAGGAGCTGGGCTACCTGCCCGGCTCCGAGGCGGAGAAGATGAACCCCTGGGGCCAGGCGGTCTTCGACACGCTCGGCGCGCTGGTCTCGGAGAACGCGCTGGACGAGGTGATGCACCGCGGGCTGCTCGAGGTGCTGCCGCTGACCCATATCCGCGGGCGCTCGCTGCATGAC
This sequence comes from Nesterenkonia sp. YGD6, assembly GCF_022565895.1. NCBI lineage: Bacteria > Bacillati > Actinomycetota > Actinomycetes > Micrococcales > Micrococcaceae > Nesterenkonia > Nesterenkonia sp. YGD6. Next base: position 162,869 of record NZ_JAJOYY010000006.1, read on the forward strand.
GCCTGGGTGATCGTCGATGAGGCGCAGTCGCTGGAGAAGAACGTGCTGCTCACGGTGATGTCTCGGATGGGGCAGAACTCCAAGATCGTGCTCACCCACGACGTCGCCCAGCGCGACAACCTCCGGGTGGGCCGCCACGACGGGATCGCCGCGGTGGTGGAGATCCTCAAGGGCAACCCGCTCTTCGGCCACGTGACCCTGACCCGCTCGGAGCGCTCGCGGATCGCCGCGCTGGTCACCGAGCTGCTCGAAGACGCCTAGGGTCCGTGCGGCGGACCGGCTCCCGCCCGCTGCCGGTGGGCGGGAGCCGGTCTTCTGGCCCGGGGGGCTCCGTTCAGCGCCGGGCGGGCGACTTGGCGGCCCTCTCGCTGCGTGCGGACCGGGTGAAGATGAAGGCGACGGCGACGCCGGCCACCGCCCCTGCGAGGTGCCCGGACCAGGACACCCCGCCGGGGCTGATCGGTGTCATCCCGATGAGCATGCTCAACCCGTAGAGGAAGAGCACCGCCAGGGAGAACACCACCGCGAGGATCCGACGTGTGATGAATCCGAAGGCGACCAGGAAGGTCGCGAAGCCGTAGACGACTGCGGAGGCACCGATGTGCAGTCGGCCGCAGCCCACGCCCAACGGATCGTGGCAGATCCAGGGTGTGCCGCCGAGCCAGAGCAGCACCCCGGAGAGCAGCCAGATCACGGCCGTGATCCTCACGAACCGGCGGGTCAGCAGCGAGACCATGCCGCCGAGGACCAGCCAGGACATCGAGTTGCTCAGGATGTGTCCGAAGCTGCCGTGCAGCAGCGGCATGAACAGGATCCCGAGCAGTCCATCGGCGTCCCGGGCCTGCAGTCCGAACGCCCGATTGATCCAGTTCCCGGTGAAGACCATCACCAGATAGACCGCCCACATCCCCACCAGCGGCACGACGACGGGCAGGAAGGTCCGGCCGAAGGTGGACTTCAGGTCGGTGCTCAAGGATCCCCAGGAATCACCGGGTGCGCTGCCGATCGGATCGCCTGCTCCGGATCGCTGGAATGCTCTGCTCATCACTCCATGCTACGCAGAGCTCGGGTGTCGGCGTGCGCGGACGGTGGCCCCGAAACTGCTGGTGCCATACCATTGGCCAGAGGGGCCAACACTTAGTCCGAGCAACTATCAATATGTGGTGGCGTGACGGCCACTCCTAGGCGGGGATGTTGAAGGACGAACGCGCACACCAGACCCCCGAGGTCACGGCTGCGGCATGCGAACCTGTGATTCCAGGTCCGGAAGCCCACCATGAGGCAGTCCCAGCTGACGCGACCCACGATTCCCCGACGCCCCGGCCAGGCGGCTACTGGTATCAGGACTCCGGCCACGCGCCGAGCTCCGTGGATGTGCTGAACCTGCTGCGTCGATACCGCGAGTCGGAGCGGAAGATGCGCTCCCGCACCCGGGAGTCGATGAGCATGGGTGAGACCGATCTCCTTGCGCTGCGCTTCGTGCTGCGCGCCCAGTCCGCCGGGGAGCTGCTGCGCCAGCGCGATCTCGCCCAGGAGCTGGACATCAGCGCCGCCTCGGTCAGCGTGCTGGTGGATCGGCTGATCCGCTACGGATATGTCCGCCGCGTGCCCTTCCCCAGTGACCGTCGTTCGGTCGCGATCGAACCGACCATCGCCGGGGACCAGGAGGTCCGCGAGACGCTGAGCGAGATGCACCGCCGGATGATCGAGACTGTGGAGACGCTCACCGAAGCTGAACGCGCGGCGGTGACGAAGTTTCTCCTCGGACTGATCGCCAGCGTCGACTGATCTCCGCCGGCTCATATTGAGCCCGCTGGCTGCGCGTCACAGTCTCAGTCCCCGGAGATCGGTTACTAGACTGAACCTATGACCGAGAACACTGCTGAGACCGAATACCGTATCGAGCGCGACACCATGGGTGAGGTGAAGGTGCCCGCCCAGGCCCTGTATCGCGCGCAGACCCAACGCGCCGTGGAGAACTTCCCGATCTCGGGACGCACCTTGGAGCGCGCCCACATCGAAGCGCTGGCCCGCGTGAAGAAGGCCGCCGCTCGGGCGAACCAGGAGCTCGGGGTGCTCGACGCCGAGCTCGCCGAGGCGATCGTCCACGCCGCCGAGCTGGTCGAGGCCGGAGACCTCGACGAGCACTTCCCGATCGACGTGTTCCAGACCGGCTCCGGGACCTCCTCGAACATGAACACCAACGAGGTGCTGGCCACCCTGGCCAACCGCTACCTGGCAGAGAAGGGCTCGGACAAGGAAGTCCACCCCAACGACCACGTCAACGCCTCCCAGTCCTCCAACGACGTCTTCCCCACCTCCGTGCATGTGGCAGCCACCTCCGCGCTGGTCAACGACCTGCAGCCGGCGCTGGCGTACCTCGCCGAGGCGCTGGAGGCCAAGTCGGAAGAGTTCGCCTCCGTGGTGAAGTCCGGCCGCACCCACCTGATGGACGCCACCCCGGTGACCCTGGGCCAGGAGTTCGGCGGCTACGCCGCACAGGTGCGCTACGGCGTCGAGCGCATCGACTCGGCCCTGCCGCGCGTGGCCGAGGTGCCCCTGGGCGGGACCGCCGTGGGCACCGGGATCAACACCCCGCTGGGCTTCGCCGAGAAGGCCATCGCCAGCCTCGCGAAGGACACCGGCCTGCCGCTGACCGAGGCCCGGGACCACTTCGAGGCCCAGGCCAACCGGGACGGGCTGGTGGAGGCCTCCGGGCAGCTGCGCAACATCGCCTATTCCCTGATGAAGATCAACAACGACCTGCGCTGGATGGGGTCGGGCCCGAACACCGGCCTCGGCGAGATCGCGATCCCTGACCTGCAGCCCGGCTCCTCGATCATGCCCGGCAAGGTCAACCCGGTGATCTGCGAGTCCGCCATCCAGGTCTGCGCCCAGGTGATCGGCAACGACACCACCGTCGCGCTGTCCTCCACCAACGGCGCCTTCGAGCTCAACGTCGGCATCCCGGTGATGGCCGCGAACCTGCTGGAGTCGATCAGGCTGCTGAAGAACACCAGCTACGTGATGGCCGACAAGATGATCAAGGGCCTGACCGCCAATGAGGAGCGCGCCGCGTTCCTCGCCGCCGCGTCGCCGTCGGTGGTGACCCCGCTGAACAAGCACATCGGCTACGAGGCGGCCGCCGAGATCGCCAAGCACGCGGTGAAGAACAAGCTCACCGTGCGCGACGCCGTGATCGAGCTGGGCTACATCGAGCGCGGCGACCTCACCGAGGCGCAGCTCGATGAGTCCTTGGACCTGATGAGCATGACCCGCCCCGGCTGATCTGAGCTCTGCGCGCCCAACGCCACTCCTCCCCGCTGGTTGAGTTTTCCGGTACATACGTATCCACCGGAGAACTCAACCAGCGGGGAGTTTTGGTCTCAGCTGCGGAATCGTGCGGGGGCCTCGGTGTCCAGCGCCCAGTCGATGACCATCCGCTGGTCCTCGCTGATCGGCTCTGGCAGCGCGGAGACGGGGAACCAGCCGACCTCGACTGACTCATCATCATTGACCCGCGCCTGCCCCGAGATGGGCTCCATCTCCAGCACCGTGTCCAGGTACCGGCAGGCGTCCCCGTTCGGGTAGCGCACCAGCCCGGTGGCGAAGACTCCGGCCACCCGCACCGGACGGGCGACGACGCCGGTCTCCTCTTCGACCTCGCGGACCGCTCCGACGGCAGGATCCTCACCGGGATCGAGGATCCCCGAGGTCACGGTCCACGCACCGTTGTCGGCGCGGCGCACGAGCAGCACCTCGGTCTCGGCGGTGGAGGGTGCGGCAGGGGAGGGTGCGGCGGCCTCGCCACCCACCGCTCCCCGGCGGAGCACCACGCCGCGGGCCGCAGGGATCCAGAGCTCCTTCGTGCCGATGTCTTGACGCAGTTCCTTGATGAAGTCTGGGGTGGGCATGTCCTCAGCCTAGCGAGTGGTCGCCGCTGAGCATCAGGGCGATGGTGGTGCCCAGCAGCAGGAAGGGTCCGAAAGGCACCGCGGTCTTGGCCGTGCCGCGCCCGGAGAGCAACAGCGCTGCCGAGACCAGTCCGCCGAGCAGGAAGGACACGACGACGGCGGTCAGCACCGTGTCCCAGCCGAGGAACCCGGTGTAGAGGCCCAGCACCACGGCCAGCTTCACATCCCCCATGCCCAGCGCCGGGGGAGCGATCAGCCGCACGAGCAGGAAGAGCCCGCCCCAGGTCAGGGCGGCAGCCAGGGCGCGCAGCGCCGCAAGCGGATCGCCCAGCAGCAGTGCAGTCGGCAGCAGCAGCCCCACCACGAGCCCGGCCCAGGGATAGATGATACGGTTCGGAAGCCGGTGCTCGCGCAGATCGCTGAAGCTCAGCGCGATGGCACAGACCGCGAACACGACCCCGGCGATCAGCAGCAGCACACCCGCCAGGGCCCGGCCCGGCGCCCCGGAACTCAGCAGCTCGGTGATGAACGCGATCACGGTCCCACCCTAGGCGTCAGGGGCTCAGGAGGGAATGGGCATGACTATCTGGGGAAGATGCCCCTGAATGCCGCTGAGCTGAGGGTCAGACTTCGCCGATGCTGGTGACCACGTCGGCGCGTCCCTCCGAGAGCCGGTAGGTCACCCCCATGACCGCGGTGCGGCCCTCCGCGACGGCGTTGTGGAGCACACGGGAATGATCGACGATCCGGTGGGCGGTCTGCTTCACGTGTTCTTCGACCGTCTCGTTGACGCTGGTGATTCCGGCGCGCTGCGCGGCCAGCACCGAGGGGGTGATGCGCTCGACGAGGCTGCGCACGAAGCCGGTGGGGGTGACTCCGGACTCGGTGGCCTGCAGCGCAGCCGAGACGGCGCCGCAGGAGTCGTGCCCGAGGACCACGATCAGCGGGACCTTCAGCTCGGCGACGCTGAACTCCAGAGAGCCGAGCACCGCGTCGTCGGTGACCTGCCCGGCGGTGCGGACCACGAAGACGTCACCGAGGCCGACGTCGAAGATGATCTCCGCGGCCAGGCGGGAGTCCGAGCAGCCGAAGATCGCCGCCATCGGATGCTGGGACTCGGTCAGCGAGGATCGGCGGGCGGCATTCTGGTTGGGGTGCTTCGATTCACCCGAGACGAAGCGTTCGTTGCCGGCTTTGAGCAGTTCCCAGACCTCCGCGGGGAGCGGCTGAGCGGGCGTGGTCGATGCGGTCATCCTGTGGAACCTCCGTTGTCTTCCCCTGTTTCTACCTCAACATGTTCTACCTCAACATCGATCGATTCGGTGACCGCTCTGCGGAAGATGTCGAACTGCTCTGCCGTGGCCTCCCCGCCGAACACGATCGCCGTGCCGTCGACCGTGTTCGCCTCGGCCTCCAGGACGTAGTACTTCCACTCGTCGTTCTCGCGGACCTCGAGGGTCAGCCCATCGACGGTCTCCTCCCCGGTGGCCCCGATCTGCCGCGTCGCATCGTTGACCCAGGCGGGGTTGGGCTCGTCGGTCTGCGCGAAGCTCAGGAAGCTCTGCTCGTCGACGGAGTACCCGACCTCCCAGGCAATGACCCCGAGCTCTGCGCGGTTCTCCCACCGGGCATAGTTCGCCGTCCACCCCTCGGGCACATCCGGGACGATGGCGGTGTAGCCGGCCACGTCGCTGGTCCAGCCGGCAGCCTCTTCGACGTCGACGTCAGGGGTGAAGGCGACATCGCGTTCTGGTCTCAGCCCCATCACGGCGAACAGTGCCAGCATGGTGATCGCCACCGTGATCACGACGCCGATGAGGGGCTGGCGCAGCCGCTTCGCCTGGGACTGCGTCAGCTGCGGGGTGGGGGTCTCTTCTGGCTCGGTCACTCCTCCATTGTGTCACCGCCGGCAGACATGCCCGGGCCCGTGACTCGGTGCCGTGTCGGCGCTCACGGCTATGATGGCGGCAGGGCCGGCGACGAGGCCGGTCAGAAGCCGAGACGACAAGGTGGCCCAAGCCCATGAACGATTCTTCGCAGCCCGGCGGCAAACGCTCCGACGACGGCTCCACCCAGGACTTCTCCCACCTTTCAGCGCGCCTGGCCGTCGGAGACTCCGAGCCTGACCGCCACCTCGCAATGGAGCTGGTCCGGGTCACCGAGGCCGCGGCCATCGCCGGCGGCGCCTGGGTGGGCATGGGTGACAAGCTCACCGCCGATGGTGCCGCAGTGGATGCCATGCGCTCCCTGCTGGACACCGTGAACCTCAACGGGATCGTGGTCATCGGCGAGGGGGAGAAGGATGAAGCCCCGATGCTCTTCAACGGGGAGCGGGTCGGCAACGGCAGCGGACCGGAGGCCGACGTGGCCGTGGACCCGATCGACGGCACCCGGCTCACCGCGCTGGGCTACAACAACGCGCTGGCAGTGCTGGCCGTGGCCGAGCGCGGCACGATGTTCGATCCATCGGCGGTGTTCTACATGGACAAGCTGATCACCGGACCCGAGGCCGCCGACATGGTGGACCTGCGCCTGCCCGTGAAGCAGAACCTGCACCTGATCGCCAAGGCCAAGAACAAGCGGATCAGTCAGCTCAACGTCTGCGTGCTCGACCGCCCGCGCCACTCCAAGCTGGTCGAGGAGATCCGCGAAGCCGGAGCTCGCACCCGTTTCATCATGGACGGTGACGTGGCCGGAGGCATCGCCGCGGCCCGCGAAGGCTCCGGCATAGACGTGCTCATGGGAGTGGGCGGCACACCTGAGGGCATCATCACCGCCTGCGCCATCAAGGCCGTCGGCGGTGTGATCCAGGGTCGCCTGGCTCCGATCGACGACGAGGAGGCGCAGAAGGCGCTCGACGCCGGCCACGACGTCAGCAGGGTGCTCACCACCAACGAACTGGTCACCGGCGACAACTGCTACTTCGCCGCCACCGGCATCACCGACGGCGATCTGCTGCGCGGCGTCCGGTACCAGGGAGACAAGGTCACCACTCAGTCCATCGTGATGCGTTCGAAGTCCGGCACGGTCCGGGTCATCGACGCTGAGCACCAGGCTCGCAAATGGGAGTCCTACACCAGGCAGTGATGCACCGGCACGCGCGGAGCTATCAGGAGATCGCGCGGGACAGCTGATGCGTTCGTCGTCTCTGTGGTCTGAGCTGTCCGCGGGCGACGGCGATTTAAACGTGATGCCCGTGAGTGATGGATTTCAGCGGTGACAGACGACATCGGGGGATGGATGACAGCGGAGAATGCCGAGGACCTCAGGCGACTGCGGCTTCGCTATGCAGGAGTTTGCTGCGTCTGCGCAGTACCGCTCCAGCAAGGGACCGAGGCTCTCTACTCCGACCGCCGCAGGAAGGTGCTCTGCATGCGCTGTTCCCCCGCAACGCACACAGACATGTCACCACCTCTGGCTGAATCTGAGGTCCCTCCGGTTGGGGGCCGAGGGCGCGCCGGGGCGGGTGCGCAGCGGGAGTATGACCGCCGAAGGGCCAAGGATGATGCGCGGATCCGGCAGAAGTGGGGACGCTTCGGCGGCGTCGCCATCGCGCTGAGCCAGGAGAAGCAGAGCACCACCGCCTGGGCGATCGGCGCGGAGGGAGAGCGTCGGGTCGGGTCCCGCCTGGACAGGGTGGCTCTCGAGCTGGGCGGCCTGGTGCTGCATGATCGGAAGATCCCAGGGTCCCGCGCCAATATCGACCACATCCTGATTGTGCCCAGCGGAGTCTGGGTGATCGACACCAAGAAGTACACGGGCAGGGTGGAACTCCGGCGGAGCGGAGGACTGCTGACCTCGAGGGTGGAGAAGCTCACCGTGCGCGGGCGGGACTGCACATCCCTGGTGGATCAGGTGCTCAAGCAGGTGGACCTGGTGCGTGGTTGTGCGCCGAACGTCCCAGTCTCGGGAATGCTGTGCTTCTACCGCGCCGAATGGCCCCTGGGTGGGCATCCACGCACCCGGGGAGTTCATGTGCTCTGGCCCAGACGCGTCAAGCAGGTGGCGAGGGCCGGGACTGGGGCGAGGATCGACGTCGACTCCATCGGCGCGCAGCTCGCCGACCGCTTCGCAGCTTCTGGGTGACTCCTCACGAGGGGCTGACAGGGCCACGCGGCCTATCTATTGTGGTGTCATGGCTTTCGCGAATGTGGGAACGCTGGGAGTTGTGCCAGGCGCCCGGGACCGAGTCGTCTCCATATTGACCCGCCATAATCCAGACCTGGAACAGGCCGGATGTCTTCTCTACGAGGTCGGCATCAGCGACGAGCACCCCGAGACGGTCTTCGTCAGCGAACTCTGGACCTCCGCGGAGGCCCACCAGGACTCGCTCCAGCTGCCGAGCGTCCGTGCACTCATCGCCGAGGCCATGCCCCTGCTCTCGGGTGCCATGGACGGATACCAGTTCGACGTGGTCGGATCGCCGCTGCCGTAGCCGCTTCCATGTATCAGGGACCTCCGTCCCACGCATCCGGCGCTACTGGATCTCGGCGTCGGGCGGGGCGATATGGTGCCGCTGGCCGCCGTCGGCCGAGGCCACCCCGGCCACCGCGGAGAAGCCCTTCGGCTCCTCACCCGCGGCCTGCGCCTGCATCCCCGGGGTCGCCTCCGTGCGTCCGGTGATCTGCCCCAGGCTGCGCAGCACCCGGTCCACCACGAGCCCAGCCGATTCCAAGTCAGCGACGACCTCGTCGATCGCGTCCAGATGCTCCTCGTCCACGGTGATGATCCACTGCTGCTCCGGCATGGTCACTGTCCTTTCGGCCGCTGGGATCGCAGCCAATCCCGCCCCGACATCCTCACGCTCAGCGCCTGCCAGGGGACGCGCGGTGCGGATCAGCTCATCCCACAGCGCCTGGCCGCGCAGCCCGGTGGAGGCCGAGAGCAGGGCGGCGATGCCGGAGACGTGTGGGGCTGCCATGGAGGTGCCGCTGATGCTGCGGTGGTGCTCGGGACGCGGCCAGGATGAGTAGACGTCCACCCCGGGGGCGGCGATGTCGACCTCCCCACCATCGTGCGGCAGGGAGCGGGCTGAGAAGTCCGCCACGTGCAGCCCGGTGTCCAGCGCGGCCACCGCCATGACGTAGGGGCTGTTCGCCGGTGCCCCCACGAAGCCGGGGTTTCCTGCGCTTCGTCCGGCGTTGTTGCCCGCCGCGGCTACCAGCACCGAACCCCGCTCCAGCGCCCGCCGACCAGCGGTCACATACGGAGGATGGACCTCGCGCACATCGGCGCCCAGTGACATCGAGATGATCTGGCAGTTGTTCGCCAGCGCCCAGTCGATCCCAGCGAGGATCGAGGCGTCTGAGCCGGATCCGTCCGCACCGAGCACCTTCGCCGAGAAGATCTCGACCCCGGGGGCCACGCCGAAGCCTCGACCGGACGGGGCAGCCCAGGGTCCGCAGGCGGTGCCCACGCAATGCGTGCCATGACCGTGGACGTCCTCAGGACCCTCCCCGGCGATGAAGGACTCTGCCGTCACCACGCGGCCGGCGAAGTCCGGATGGTCGACGTCGAAACCGGTGTCCAGCACCGCGATGCGCACCCCGGCGCCGGTGAGCCCCGCCGCTTGGGCGCGGTCGATCTCAATGGCCTGCAACCCCCAGGTCAGTGCAGCGGTGTCGACGACTGCGGCTGTCGTCGTGCGCTCGGCGGGGGTCGCCCCGATCGCGTAGTAGGTCAGCTCCCGGCTGTAGCTCATCGGCGCTCGACGTTCACGACATCGACCGCTGAACGCCTCGAGGTCACCGGACTCGCCGTCGACCACGCCGACGCCGAGTCGAGGGAAATAGATGTCGGTGGAGAAGCCCTGGGCGCTGAGCAGCCCGGGAGCGTCCCGTTCCAGCACTTCTGAATCTGAGGTGTCAAAGGTCACTACAAAGCGTCCCATTGTTGTCCCGTCCCTCCGCCGCGCCGACACGTGGGCACCAGGCTAGGGTTGCAACCTGCATATCCGCCGAGTGACCTGGAGATCGTCCCTGCGGCCAGCTGTCCGGCGCGGTCTGCTCCACCCGGGGGGTGTTTCCCTGTGCGGGCGAGCAGAGGTCATGGCGCATAATTGGGGACTGTGACGCGACAGGACAGCAACCCAGCCCCGCCCAGCGGCCCCGCCGGCACCCCGAGGATCGGGGTCATCGGCGACGGCCAGCTGGCCCGCATGATGGCCCCCGCCGCCGTCGAGCTGGGCATCGAGCTGCATCTGCTCGCCGGCTCGGCCGACTCCTCGGCCGCGCAGGTCATCCCGCACACCACGTTGGGGGACTACACCGCCCCCGCAGACGTGACGGCGTTCGCGGCCGGCCTAGACGTGATCACCTTCGATCATGAGCACGTGCCTGCCGAGGTGCTTGACGCTCTCACCGCGAACGGCGCCGAGATGCATCCCGGTCCCGAGGCGCTGATCTACGCCCAGGACAAGCTCGCGATGCGCCGCGCCGTGGAGCAGCTGGGCCTGCCGAACCCGCGCTGGGCCGAGGTCCGCAGCGTCGACGAGCTGCTGAGCTTCGGCGCCGACGCCGGCTGGCCGGTGGTGCTGAAGACTCCGCGCGGCGGCTACGACGGCAAGGGTGTGCGGATGATCGACTCGTCCGAGCAGGCCGCTGACGCCCAGGACTGGTTCGCCCGCGCCGCCGAATCCGGCGCGGGCCTGCTCGCCGAGCAGAAGGTGCCCTACACCCGCGAGCTCTCCGCCCAGGTCGCGCGCTCGGCCACCGGGGAGACCGTGACCTACCCGGTGGTGGAATCCACCCAGACCCACGGAGTCTGCGACGAGGTGATCGCCCCCGCGCCGCACACCAGTGAGGACCATCTGGACCTGTGCGAGCGCATCGCCCGCACGATCGCGGAGAAGCTCCAGGTCACCGGCATGCTCGCAGTAGAGCTCTTCGAGATCAGTGAGGATGACGCCGACCCCGAGGCTGGAATCATCCCCGGCATCTACATCAACGAACTGGCCATGCGGCCGCACAACTCCGGGCACTGGACGATGGACGGGTCCATCACGAGCCAGTTCGAGCAGCACCTGCGCGCGGTGCTGGGCCTTCCGCTCGGCGCCACCGAGGTCAAGGGCGGCGCCGGCGGCTACACCGTGATGAAGAACCTGCTCGGCAGCGCCGCCGCCGGCGAGCGATCCCTGCACGGCTCCTTCGCCGCGGCGATGCGCCGCTCGCAGGGCTCGAAGATTCACCTCTACGGCAAAGAGGCCCGCCCGGGTCGCAAGATCGGGCACGTGAACATCCTCACCCAGACCCATTCCACGCAGGAGACCTGGGAGGCACGTCGAGCAAGGCTTCAGCGTGTGCGCCGAGCTGCAGCAGACGTGGCCGAGATCATCGTGGAAGGACCCGCCCAATGAGCCAGACCACCGAGAACCACCCCACCGATGCGAGGCCAGGGGAAGCCCAGGCCCAGCCCGGCGCCCCCGGCGCCGCCCAGGTGAGCCTCGTCATGGGGTCGAACTCCGACTGGCCGGTCATGAAGGCCGCCGCGCAGGCGCTGGACGAGTTCGGCATCACCTTCGAAGCCGACGTCGTCTCGGCCCACCGGATGGCCGAAGAGATGATCAGCTACGGCAAGACCGCGCACGAGCGCGGGATCCGGGTCATCATCGCCGGTGCTGGGGGAGCCGCCCATCTGCCCGGCATGCTCGCCTCGGTCACCCCGCTGCCGGTGATCGGCGTTCCGGTGCCGCTGAAGCACCTCGACGGCATGGATTCACTCCTGAGCATCGTGCAGATGCCCGCCGGGGTCCCGGTGGCCACCGTCTCCGTCGGCGGCGCCCGCAATGCGGGGCTGCTCGCCGTGCGCACTCTGGCTGCCGGGGACTCGGCCCAGGCCGCACAGCTGCGCGAGAAGCTGCTCGACTTCCAGAAGGCGCTGGCGGCTGAGGCCCACGCGAAGGGTGCCGCGCTGCGCGAAGAAGCCGCCGAGCTGGAGACGTACCGGACACGATGACCGACTCCGCCATCAGCTACCACCGGTTCAACAGCGAACCGGATGTGATCCGCAGCCCGCAGCGTGGTTCCGCGACCGACCGCACCCGTCGCGCCCTCATGCTCCTGGCGCTGACCCTCTTCATCCCCGGCGCCGCCCAGGTCGCCGCAGGCTCCAAGAAGCTCGGCCGCGCCGCCCTGGCGGTGACGGTCGCCTGCTGGTTCTCCGCACTGCTGCTGGGACTGATGTTCCTCACCATGCGAGGGGTCGTGCTCTCTCTGCTGACCCAGCCGTTCATGCTCTGGCTCAGCGCCGTGGTGCTGGGCGCGCTGGCGATCGGCTGGCTGATCCTCTGGCTGGACACCTTCAGGCTGCTCCACTTCACCTCCCTGGCGCCGCGACTGAAGCCGATCGTCGTCGTCGTGCTGGTGGTGCTGATGACCGTGACCTCCGGAACGCTGGGCTACGGCGCCAAGCTGGTCAACGAGGGCCGTGCGGCTCTCGGCGGGATCTTCGCCGCCGGGCCCGGCATCGACGCCGTGGACGGTCGATATAACTTTCTGCTCATAGGCGCCGACGCCGGCGAGGGACGCGACGGACTTCGGCCAGACTCCATCCATGTGGTCAGCGTCAACGAGGACTCCGCGGAGACCATCATCTTCTCGATTCCGCGCAACTTCCAGAACGCCCAGTTCAACGAGGACTCCCCGTTGAACGCCGTCTACCCGACAGGCTATGACTGCGGCGACGAGTGCATCATCAACTTCCTCTACACCGATGTGATGGAGAACCATCAGGACCTCTATCCCGAGGCCGAGGATCCCGGTGCCGAGGCCATGATGGACGCGGTCTCCGGCAGCCTGAACCTTGAGGTCTCCGGCTACGTGATGGTGGACATGGGCGGCTTCGAGGACCTCATCGACGCCATGGGCGGGGTGAGCGTGAACTCCGGCGGCTGGGTGCCCTACCGCGGCCCGATGCCCGATGGCAGCTGGGGCGACAACTGGTGGGCCCCCGGGGTGTACGAGTTCTCTGGCCAGGAGGCACTGGCCTACGCGCGATCGCGCACCTTCAGCTCCGACTACAACCGGATTCAGCGTCAACAGTGCATCCAGCAGGCGATGATGTCCCAGTTCAACCCGCAGACGCTGCTCTCGCGCTTCAGCGAGATCACGCAGGCCGGAGAGAACGTGGTGGAGACCAACCTGCCGCAGTCCCAGCTGGGCTCCTTCCTGGACCTGGCCGTCGACGCGCAGGGCCAGACTCCGCAGCGACTGGTGCTCGGGGCCCCGGACTTCGGCGCCTCCGGTGACATGTTCTCGACCTACCCGGACTTCGAGCAGATCCAGCGCCGGGTGGATGAGCTCATCGCCAATGAGGAGCACCAGAGCGGCGGAGGCCTCTTCGGCTCCGCAGGGTTCCTGCCCGCACACTCGGGTGCGCTGGGTGTGACGCTCACGACACCGCAGGCCACGCAGCAGGCCGCCGACGCCGTGGAAGACGACGAACCCCCGATCGACTCCACCCCGCCGCCCACTCAGCCAGACGGCTCTGAACTGACCCGGGAGTACCTGGTCGAGGCTCAGATGAACGGTCAGACCGCAGTGCTGGAGGAGGCCGCCTCCTCGAATTACCGCTGTGACCCGGTGAAATAGGGCTGATAAGGTTCTCCCGATGTTCATGATGATCAACCCCGTCCGCGAGTATGCGTGGGGTTCCACCACCGCGTTCAGCGAGCTCTTCGGCTGGGCCGCTTCGGCGACCCCGCGGGCGGAGATCTGGATGGGTGCTCACCCTGGAGACCCCTCCTCCCTGCAGCTGGCCCCTGAGTCTGTGCGGCAGCCGGTCGAGGTCACCTCGCTCCCGGACTACCTGCGAGGCTCCGACCAGGCTCCGGGAAGCTTCCCCTTCCTGCTCAAGGTCCTCGCCGCCGAGCAGCCGCTCTCGATCCAGTCCCACCCCACCGCGGACCGGGCCCGGCGTGGCTTCGCAGCGGAGGAGGCGGCGGGAATCGCGCTCGACGCCCCGCATCGCAGCTATAAGGACCCCAACGCCAAACCTGAGCTGATCGTCGCACTGACGGAGTTCTCCGCGCTGTGCGGATTCCGGCCCCACGCGGAGGCCGCAGCGGCGCTGACATCGCTCAGCTCGGCCGTTGCCGGTGTCGAACGCCCGGCAGACGACCAGCAGCTGCCCGCGCTTCTGGACCGGCTCCACGACTTCGTGGCGGCGCAGGACTACGCAGGAGCGCTCGAGCATCTGCTGCGCAGCGGACGCGACGCGACCCAGGCTGCCGCAGAAGAGCTGCACAGGTTCCTGGGTCGGGCCGACCTGCCTGACGGGCACGGCAGGGCCGCCCTCCGCGATGCGCTGGACCCAGGCACGCGCGAGATGCTTGCCCACGTCAGCGCGGCGTTTCCCGCAGATCCCGGTGTCTTCGTCACGTTGCTGCTGAACCGCGTCAGGCTCCAGCCCGGAGAGTCGATCTACCTCCCGGCCGGCAATCTTCACGCCTATCTGCACGGGGTGGGAGTGGAGCTGATGGGCAACTCTGACAACGTGCTGCGCGGCGGACTGACCAGCAAGCCCCTTGCCGTCGATGAACTGCTCAGCGTCACCGACTTCGGCGTGCTCCCGGTCCCACACTGTCCGGTGCAGGACTCTGGGCCCGCTCCGCGCCGGACCCAGTACCAGGCTCCGTTCGAGGAGTTCCAGCTTGAGCTGATCGAGTTCCCAGGCGAGACGGTGCTGGATCGACTCGGTCCCGGTATCGTGCTCTGCACCGCGGGAACGTTCACGCTGCACGCTCCCGACGCGGCCTCGAGCGAGGATGCCGCCGGTGAAGAACTCACCGCAGCCCCAGGAACGCCTCGTATGCTCACCCTTACTCCGGGCGAATCCGCCTTCCTGCCGGCAATCGCCGGCCACCGGCTGAGCGCATCCGCTCACGCCCAGGCCTTCCTGGCCAGCACCTCCTTCGCCAGCCAAGACCTGTAGGACTATTCCCATGATCCCCAAGCTGTACCGGCGCATCGAAACCCTCGTCCTCAGACTCTGGCGCGAGGTCGCGAAGTTCGGCGCCGTGGGCGGCGTCGCCTTCATCATCGACTCCGCGATCTTCCTCTGGCTGATCAGCGGCCCCATGGATGACTCGCAGCTCAAGGCCAAGGTCGTCGCCGGCGTCGTCGCCACGCTCTTCTCCTGGATGGCGAACCGCTACTGGACCTTCCGGCACAAGCGCTCCACCGGCAAGACCCGCGAGCTGGTGATGTTCCTGCTGATGAACGCGATCGGCCTGGGCATCCAGACCGGCTGCGTGGGCATCGCGAAGTACGCCCTGGGCATGGATTCGGTGAGCGAGGTCTTCATCGCCGGCAACGTGATCGGCCTGGTGCTGGCCACCGTATTCCGCTTCTTCGCCTACAAGTACTGGGTCTTCACCACCGACCGCTCGGGTCTCGCGGAGCTGCCCACTGAACAAGATCCAGCCGCCGACGCCGCCGAGGTCACCTCCCGCTGAGCCAGCGGGCCGAGCAGCTCCACAGTCGGACAGCTGTCGAATCCGCGGGTCATTCCACCCGTCTCCGCCGCAGGGATGGGACGGGCATCGCCGCGGGAATCGAGTGGGTGAGGGGAGCCGCTGTCAGCGGATCCCCTCATTGCGCAGCATCTGTTCCCAGGCCTTCGGCTGCGCGGCGGGATCACCCTGGAACAGCACCACCGGGCGGCTCTGCGCCCAGGCTGCAAGCATCCGAGCGAACAGGTCGCCGCCGCCCCAGCGCACCAGTCCCCAGTCCTTTAGGCTAACCTCGGTCGGTTCACCGACGACGACGAGCCCACCGCCCACACTGCCGCCCGCCCCGGCCCCTGCGCCCGCCCCGGGCAGCTCGAGCGGCGGCAGCGGAGCCGGCAGCTGGTCCGGATGCTGGCGGACCTCGGCGGAGATGTCCAGCGCCCAGGCCGGAAGTCGCTGCCCGGTGGCCTCCTCGAAGGACGCATCCAGCAGGCCGGGGGAGAGCGCCGCGAGTTCCGCATCCCCGAGAGCATGCGCCAACGGGCCCGCGCCGGTCCAGTCGCCGGGCCGGTCGGTGAGGATCAACCCCGGCTCCAGCGCCGAGGCAGTGGCTGCGCGGGCGTCGTCGTCGTTCTGCGCGGCTCCCAGCGCAACCAGGGTGGCCCTCCAGCCCAAGGCTCCTGCGGCCAGCAGGACGGCGGTGGCCTTCCAGTGAGGTGCGGCGTCGACCAATACGGCGGCGCCTTCATCGATCTCACATTCCTGGCTGAAGAGGCCGATCAGCTTGACCGTCCAGTTCTGCAGCACCCGCCCGGAGAGCTCCACGCGTTCCTGGTCCTCGCCTGCTCCATACCAGATCAGCGCGGGCTGCGGACGAGACTCGAGCAGGTCCAGCAGGGCAGGGAACGTCTGCGGCGGCCGGGCGGTCGAGCCGCCGAGTGTGAGCGGGGTCATAGTTTCTCTCCTGGGCCCGCCACGCCTCGCGGCAAGCTTATTTCTGACGGCGTGTCGGGCGTGATCGAGGGGTTGACGGTCTGATAGTGGCGACTTAAGTCGCTCACTTGACGGATCATTACTTACGCCAGTGTAATTAGGAGCAGTACACGCATGATCAACCTCGGGAGGCCCTTTGATGGGGAACGCAGAGCGGCTGGGCACAGAACAGCCCGGCACCACGGCCATAGCGCGCAGGACGGGTCTAGAGGTTCCTGCTGATTGGTTCGTGGACCCTGCTGATCCTCAGGCCGCCGAGCGGCTGGAGCACGGCAAGACCCTCGAGGATCAGGCCACCGCATTCCTCGCCGCCCATGAAGAGGCCGAACGTCGCTCTGTGGCGAACGCCTCGGCCGGCACCAGCTCTTCGGTCACCGCTCTCAGTGAGGCTCCTTCCCGCCGCACTGAGGCCCCGACCCGCGAGCTGCCTGGCCGTGAGACCGCAGCGCCGGAGACCCGTCCCGCGGACTCGAGCAGGACCACCTGGCTGGGCCTGCCCGCGCTCGTTCCCACCGATGAGATCGAGGGCGAGCTCGCCTGGCAGGTCGACGCGCTCTGCGCGCAGACGGACCCGGAAGCCTTCTTCCCCGAGAAGGGCGGCTCCACGCGAGACGCCAAGAAGGTCTGCGGCGCCTGCAACGTGAAGCAGGAATGCCTGGAATACGCGCTGGGCAACGACGAGCGCTTCGGCATCTGGGGCGGACTGTCCGAGCGGGAGCGGCGCAAGCTGCGAAAGAGAGCACTCTGATCAACGGTCACTCTGGCCCCCACATCGCCGCCGTCGTCCTGAACGACGGCGGCGATTTGTCGTCCGCTCCAGGCCACGCCGAACCCGACGCCGCCCCCGGCGCTTCCAGCACCGCAATGCAGCGGACCCGGGACGCGCTGGCCGCGCAGTCCCGGGCGCCCGATCACATCATCGAACTCTCGGCAGCGAGCTACCGCGGGGTACAGGACCTGTCGCGCTCGCTGCGATCCGGATTGCTCGAAGACCGCCGACAGGCACGCAGCACCGCAGGCAAGGGCTCGGGCGGGACCAAGACCACCCAGCTCTGGCGCAGCCTCGAACGGCAGCTGCCGGACGGCTTCAATCCGCGCCACCAGTGGCTCTGGATCATGCCCGCCGGCACGGTCCCCACCTCCGACGCCCTGGAGCGGCTCGAAGAGCGCCTCTTCACCGTCAAGGACGAGGAGCACCACGCGCAGATCCAGGTCATCGGCGCCAAACAGCTCTCCGCCGAGACCCCGGAACGGCTGGTCAATGCGGGCCTCTTCAGCGCCCGCTCCGCGGAGGTCCTCACCGCCACCGAGCCCAAGGAGCTGGACCAGGGCCAGTACGACGGCCGCGACGCCGTCCCCGCCGTCTCCGGGGAGGGCATGCTGGTGCATGCCTCACTCTTCGGCGACCTCGGCGGCTTCGACCCGGGGCTCAGCGGAGACTACGCCGCCGCGCAGTTCTGCCGCCGCGCCCGCGAGGTCGGCGCGCACATCGTCATCGAACCCACCGCCCGGGTGCTCCGCGAGGACCCGCCCCGCCGAGACACCGTCCACCGCCTCGGCGGCACGCTCTACCTCCCTTCCGCCCAGCGGATCAGTCAGATCCGCCGCCGACTCGTCAACGCGCCCCCGATCGCGGTCCCGTTCCTCTGGCTGGGCATGTGGGTCTCCGCGCTGCTGCGGCTGATCGGGCTGACCGTGGTCAAGGCACCCGATGCCGGCGCCGGTCAGTTCTTCGCCACGCTGCGCGCCCTGCTGGGCCTGGGAGCGATCGCCCATACGCGTCGCTTCGCCACCGAGGGCCGCAGAGCCGCCCTGGCCCGACTCAGCCGCGACGAACAGATCAGCTCCGCCGCCGAGCTGCTGCGCGCCGGACGCCAGGCCGAGGCTCGGAGGACGCTGAGCCCCTCCGAGGTCCGGGCGCAGCGACGCTCGGTGATGACCGCTGAGACCGTCTCGGTCCCGCGCACCCGGTTCACCCCCGGGTTCTACGGAGAACCCGATGACACCGGCGAACGCGAGAACAACGAGGACGCCCTGCTCGAGATCGGGGCCTCCGACGGCGAGTTCGACGAGATGCCCTCGCGACGCTCCGGGGACCGACTCGGGCTGTTCCTGATGCTGCTGGCGCTGGCCGGAGCCTCCCTGCTGGCCTTCCGAGACCTGCTCTCGGCGGAGGCGATCACCGGCGGCGCCGCACTCCCGCTGGCAGGTTCGCTGCCGGAGGTCTTCGCCCACTCGGTGAGCTTCCTGGCCGCGGACAGCCTCGGGTCGCTCTCCGCCGCGGACCCGTTCAACCTGTTGCTGCTGGCGCTCTCCGCGCTGAGCTTCGGCCACGGATCCGCCGTGCTCGTCTGGCTGCTGATCCTCGCGCTGCCGCTGAGCGCGCTCAGCGCCTGGTACGCCGCGGGTCTCTGGTCCACCAAGGCCTCCCGACGGGTGGTCTCGGCGCTGCTCTGGACCGCCATGCCCACATTGCACATCGCCGTGGGGGAGGGTCGCATCGGAGCGGTCCTGGTCCACATCCTGCTGCCGGTCGCCGTGGTGGCCACCGTCCGGGCGGTCGGCCGCGCCGCCGTCGGCCTGGGTGTCGCCGGAAGCTGGGAGTACGCCACCGGCGCTGCGCTGCTGCTGATGGTGCTCACCGCCGCGTCCCCGACGCTGCTGCCGCTGGTGGTGCTCGTCGGGGTCGCCCTCGCCCTGATCCTGGGTCGCCGGGGCCGCCCGCTGTGGCTGATCCCGCTGACCTCGCTCGCCGTCGCCGCCCCGATGATCGCCTCCGCCGTCATGCAGGGCAAGAACCTCGCCGCGGTGCTCGTCCATGAGCCGGGCCGTGCGCTCACCGCCGACGCCGCCCCGCTGTGGCAGCAGCTGCTCGGCTTCTCCCGCGCCTTCGATCCCGCCGCCGGACTGGCCTCCGCCGGCGCCGCAGGATCCTGGCTGCCGGCCTACCTTGCCGGGGACTTCTGGAGCCTGCGCATCGCACTGCTGATCGGGCTTCCGCTGCTGATCATCGCCCTGTTGGGCATCTTCACCGGCAGCCGCACGCGGCCGCTGCCGATCGTGGCGGGCACACTGCTGCTCGCGACCCTCGGCCTCTCCGCGCTGGTCGGGCTCCTGGCCGCAGGATCCGACGGCACCGCGGTGATCAGCGGAAACCCTGGACCGCTGGTCTCGGTGCTGCTGTTCTGCCTGCTGGCGGCCGGTATGGCATCGCTGGACCGGTTCCCGCTGGCCTTCCCCCGGGTGGGCGGCACGATCACCCCGGTGATCTCCACGCTGCTCGTGCTTGCCATCGGCGCCTCTCTGGTCCTGTTCTACAGCCCGCGCATGATGCCGGACGCGCCGCTGACCGGTCAGCCGCTGACCGCGGTCAACGCCGCTCCGACGCTCATCGAGGCAGGGGCGCTGCGTCAGCTCCCGGCCACGGCCGCAGACCAGGGCACCGGCCCCGCGCAGCTGCGCACGCTGGTGCTCTCTGCGGCTGATCCCGGTGTGATCGGCGAGCTGGTCTCCGGGGAGGGGCGCACGCTGGACAAGTCCCGCGCGGTGGTCGCCGCCGGTGACATGCCGCTGTGGGCCCAGCCGGACCGCATCCCGAACCTGTTCGGCGGCACCCGCGACGACGCCGTCGGCCCAGCGCAGACGGTCACTGGATTCTCTGCCGCCGAAGAGCGCCTGGCCTCGCTGATCGCCTCGCTGATCACACCCGGGGCGCTGCAGACCGAAGACCTGATGGCAGAGCTGGGCGTGGGCTATGTGCTCATCGACCGGAACGAACCCGCTGTGCTCAGCGACGCCGTGGACACCGCCGCCGGACTCGTTCCGGTGGGGGTGACCGACCGCGGTGAGCTGTGGCGGGCCGAGCTCGATGAGGGTGCGCTGCTGCCCTCCGGGAAGGGCATCTCCGGGGTTCCCACCAGCTGGGCCCGGATCGTGGACCCCCAGGGTGAGGTGCAGGCGCTTCTGCCGAGCCATGCGCAGGCGCTCGACGTCGATCTGGAGCAGGTCACAGCCGACGACGGCGCCGGCCTGGGTCTGGATCCGCAGGGCGAGTACCTGCTGGAACTCTCCACCGAGCACGCGAAGGGCTGGCGAGCCAGCTGGGACGGCCAGGACCTCGAATCTGTGGCGGTGCAGACCGACGCGCCCGCACAGTCCTCCGATGGATCTGCCGCCTGGATGCAGCGCTTCGAGCTGCCCGCGGAGGCGCTGACCGATCAGGGTGCGGGGCTGCACGGTCAGCTCAGCGCAGATCACCGCAGCGGCTACCAGCTGCCGGTGCTGATCACTCTGGGCGTATTCCTGCTGCTGGTGGCGCTGATCGCCATCCCGCTGCCCCGCGGAAGCCGCATGCTTCCCGTGGCAGACACCGATGAGCTGGAGGGACGCCGAGGATGAGCGCCAAGAAGGTCAGGGTCAAGAAGCTCATCAAGGAGCAGCGCCAGGCGCGCAGGCGCGCCATCCGCGACCAGGAGCGCGCCGCCACGCTGAAGGCCAAGCAGGACGCGGCCGCGGCCCGAGCCGAATTGAAGGCTGAAGAGCAGCGGCTGCGCATGGAGCAGCAGCAAGAACGCCGGCAGCGGCAGGAGCAGGAACGCCAGCGCCGGGAGGAGCAGGAACGCCGGCAGCGGGAGGAGCAGGAACGCCGGCAGCGGGAGGAGCAGGAACGCCAGCGCCGCGCTGAGGAGCAGAAGCCGGCCACGGCGGCAAAGGCTGCCCCTGCCGTGGAATCCGCCGCCGAACCGGTCGCTGTCGGGCCTTCCCCTGTCGACACCGGGGCCGACGATCAGATCGAGGCTCCGGCCGACATCGAGACGTCCGCCAGCACCGAGGCTTCGGCCGTCACCGAGACGTCGGCTGCGCCCTCGACTCCTGGAAAGCAGAAACGTCCCGAGGGCACCTGGCGGGACCGCCGCCGTGGAGCCCGGAACAATGACGGCAGCCCTGAGTCCGGCGCGGAGCATACAACCGCCCTCAGGAGACGAAGGGGCACGAAGTCCCGCACGGCCGCCGTCGTCGTGACTGCGGGAGTTCTGGCCACCATGATCGGCTCGGTCGCAGTGGATGGCCTGATGGATGGCCGCTCCGAGGCCGCCATCGGGACTCCCGGAGAGGGCCAGGTGGCGTCAGCGGCGCTGGGTGCCGTCTCCGTGGCCGCTCCGCAGGCTGGGCAGACCTTCATCTGTCCGCCGCTGCCCGGCCAGCCCGATTCGCTGACCACCGATGGCCAGCTCGAGTACCGCGACAGGGACTCCTCGGCCGTCTCACGGTTCTCCGCGGTGCTCTTCGCCACGGATCTCAACGGGTCCTTCCCCGACTCCTGGTGGGCGCAGCTGAACCAGGAGGGCCGCGTCAACGAGGACGTCCTGACCGAAGCATCCTCCGCAGACGCTGGTGAGATCGAGGAGGGCGGGGACACCGCACAGGCGGAGGCCCCATTGACCCAGCGCGAGGCGGTCTATGAGTCAGACCTCGACGTCGCCCGGCCGCCGCTGCTGGAGACCGCCGCGACTGCCGATGGCAGCGCGCCGGCGGCCGCAGCGCTCTATGAGTACGAGGCCGAGGACGGCCCGGTGGCCGGTCTCGCCGTCGGTCAGTGCACCGCCCCCGAACGCTCCCAGTGGTTCTTCGGCCCCGAGACCGCGGCCGGCTCCTCGTCGCTGCTGACTCTTGCGAATCCCTTCGACCGGTCCGCCACGGTAGAGATCACGAGCGTGGACTCCGACGGAGATCGTGGCACCACCGGGACGCGATCCATCGTCGTCCCCGGTCAGACCACCCGCTCGGTCAACATCGCCGGTCTGGCCTCTTCGGGGTCGGACCTGGGTGTCCAGGTCCGCTCAGCCGGGGCGCCGGTCACCGCGCAGCTGCAGTCCTCCCGCGCGTCCGGGCTGACCGGCACCGGCGTGGAGTTTCTTCCCCAGATGACAGCCCCGGGCACCGAGCACCTGATGCCCGGAGTGCCGATCCCCGAAGGCGTCCCCGCCTCCGGAGACGACGACGATGAGGAGAGCACCACGCCGCCGGAGCTCTGGATCCACGTCCCGGGTGATCAGGGCGCGACCGTTGAGCTGCAGGTCTACGGCGAGGACGGCCAGCAGGTCATCGAGACCCCCGGCGTCTTCACCGTGAACGGCGGCGAGATCGACGCCGTGAACCTGCGCGGCCTCGAGCCCGGCGCCAGAGACATCCGCGTGCGCACCGACGTTCCGGCCTATGTGGGGGTGCGCAGCGAGACCGAGACGGGCTCAGACTTCAGCTGGGCGGCTCCAGCCACGGCGCTCGGGGAGGGCTCCGGCACCTTGCTGCCGCAGCTCGGTGCGCCCGAGCTGCACCTGTTCGCCTCCGGCGCCTCGGGCAGCGTCGCCTACCGGGTGATGGACGTCGACGGAGATTTCGGGCCCGAGCAGAACGTCGAGCTCACCGGGGATGGCGCGGGGGTCATCTCCGCCGACGACCTTGCCTCCGCCGAACCTGACGACAGCGAGGACGGCGCCGCGGTGATCGTGTTCTCCGAACCGCAGCTCGACGGCGAAGGCAGCGTCCACGCGACGATGTCCACCACCACAGATGACGGTGCGTTCAGCCTGACCCCGGTCTCACCGCTGCGCGGGGCCGCAGAGTACGTGCCGGTGCGGCTGCTGCGCTGAGCGGTTCGGCCCAGCGCCGCGCGCGAGAAGCGACCGGTCCGATCACGCAGTTCCTGCAGCCCCTGATGGGAGGGTCGCCTGCGACGTCCAGGGTGCCGGTCCGCTTCTGGTGCTCATACCCGGGATGGGGGAGCTGCGCGCTTCCTGTCGCCACCTCGCCCCGGCACTGGTGAAGGCCGACGTCGTGATGGTGGCGCAGGCGGGCCGCCGGCCGCAGTCCCAGCAGCCGGAGATCACCCCGGCCGCAAGCCTCGACAAGTCGTGCCTGCCAGGCATCCGGGGGAGTGGTTGCTAGGGTGGTCTCTCGTGGATTCCTCGCGTCGATGCACCAGAAACAGCTGTGAGCGGCCTGCCGCCGCCACCCTGACCTACTCCTATAAAGACTCCACCGTGGTGGTGGGCCCGCTGAGCGTCTACGCGGAGCCGCACACCTATGATCTCTGCGACCGTCACGCAGCGTCGGTCACGCCGCCACGTGGTTGGGAGGTGCTTCGGCTGACCCTGACCTCAGCGCCGAAGCAGGAGGATGACCTCCTGGCCCTGGCGGACGCCGTGCGCGAGTCCCCGGAGGTCCAAGCCGCCTGGGCGCTGGCCCAAGAGGCCCAGCGTCAGGCAGAGCAGTCAGGACAGTCTGATCCGGCAGCGGAGCGTGGAACAGAGCGCGGCGCTGAGCCCGAGCTGCCCACCCGCTCCACCCGGGACCGAATGGCTCGGCCCGTCCGCGTCGGAGGTCCCGGGATCTCCCGCGGTCATCTGCGCATGCTCGACGACTGAGTCGAGAGCTGAACCGACGCGCGCGTGGACTCCTCAGGCCAGGTCATCCCGCTTCGCAGGCGTTGATAGAGTGACGTGCCAGAGACACCGGGAGGTCACGTGAGCACAGGTCCGCACGCAGAAGCCATGCACATCGGCGAGCTTGCCGATCGCACCGGCCTGTCCCTGCGGACCATCCGCCATTACGGCGACGTCGGCCTGCTTCCGGCCAGCGGCCGCACCGAGGGTGGCTTTCGGCTCTACAGCGAAGCGGACCAGCAGCGGCTGATGCGGATCAAGTACCTCAAACCGCTGGGGTTCAGCCTCGAGGAGCTCTCCGAGGTCGTGGCGCTGCTGGAGCTGGACACCCTCGACGCGGATCAGCGCAATCGGGCGCAAGAGTCACTGGAGCATGTGGACCGGGAGCGCGCCAAGCTCGCGGCCTACCTGGAACAGGCAGATCTGCTGGCCGAACAGCTCAGGAACCAGCTCAGCAGCTGAGGCTGCGCCCACCTGGTGAGACATTGACCACAGAACGTGAACCCTCACCTAACGTTAGGGTAGGGTTCTTGGCGTGACCGGTTAGAGGTTGTCTCACCGGTTCCCCCAATCTTTCCTGCGCAGCGCTGCGCATCCGCACGTCGTATGTAATCCGATGGACACTGCTGTGTCCACAACCCGAGAACGGAGCCTCATGGCACACAAGCCCACGGCCGTCGCCGAGGAGCTGTCACCCGAAGAACGCCAGTCGGTTCTTCGCACACTCAAGTCCCCGCGCCTGCTCAAGACCGAGATCCTGGCCGGACTGGTCGTGGCGCTGGCGCTGATCCCCGAGGCCATCGCGTTCTCGCTGATCGCCGGCGTGGACCCACGCTATGGGCTCTTCGCCTCCTTCACGATGGCGGTCTCGATCGCCTTCCTCGGTGGACGCCCCGCAATGATCTCCGCCGCCACCGCCGCCACCGCCCTGGTCATCGCTCCGCTGGTGGCAAGCCACGGCATCGACTACTTCATCGCCGCGGTCATCCTCGCCGGTGTCTTCCAGGTGTTGCTGGCGGTCATCGGCGTAGCGAAGATCATGCGCTTCATTCCCCGCTCGGTCATGGTCGGCTTCGTCAATGCGCTGGCGATCCTGATCTTCACCTCGCAGTTCCCCGATCTCATCGGCGTCCCGTGGCTGGTCTACCCGCTGGTGGCCCTCGGTCTGGTGGTCATCTACCTGTTGCCGCGGATCACCAGCATCGTGCCGCCGCCGCTGGTGGCCATCGTGCTGCTGACCGTGCTCGGTGTGGTCTTCGCGCTGAACGTGCCCACCGTGGGTGACAAGGGCGAGCTGCCCCAGTCGATCCCCGAGCTGTTCATCCCGGATGTCCCCTTCACCATGGAGACCTTCCAGATCATCGCGCCCTACGCGCTGGGAATGGCAGCAGTCGGGCTCCTCGAGTCGCTGATGACCGCCAAGCTGGTCGACGACGTCACCGACACCCGCTCCGGCAAGGTCCGTGAATCCTGGGGCCAGGGCGCCGCGAACATCATCACCGGCTTCTTCGGCGGCATGGGCGGCTGCGCCATGGTCGGTCAGACCATGATCAATGTGAAGGCTTCGGGTGCGCGCACCCGCATCTCCACCTTCTGCGCCGGGATCTTCGTCCTGATCCTCGCGGTTGCGCTCGGCGACGTCGTCGCGATGATCCCGATGGCCGCGCTGGTGGCCGTGATGATCTTCGTCTCCGTCGCCACCTTCGACTGGCACAGCATCAAGCCTTCGACCCTGAAGATGATGCCCAAGTCCGAGACCGCGGTCATGCTGGTCACCGTCATCGCCACCGTCTGGACGCACAACCTGGCCATCGGTGTGGGCCTCGGCGTGCTCACCGCCATGGTGCTCTTCGCCCGCCGGGTGGCTCACCTGGCCACCGTGGAGCGCCGGATCGAACAGCACTTCGGTGAGGAGATCGCGAAGTACGAGGTCAGGGGCGAGCTGTTCTTCGCCTCCTCCAACGATCTCTACACCCAGTTCAACTACGCGGAGGATCCCGACCACATCGTGATCGACATGTACAACTCCCACGTCTGGGATGCCTCCACCGTGGCCTCCCTGGACGCGATCACCGAGAAGTACTCCAAGTACGGCAAGCGGGTGGAGATCTCTGGTCTCAACACCGCCAGCGCCGCTCTGCACGAGCGGATGGCCGGAAACCTCGGCGCCGGTCACTGACCAGCCCCGCAACAGCCTGAACTGAATGCACAGAGGGCCGGTGTCGTCGGATGACGACGCCGGCCCTCTGCTGTGCCCTGCGCGGTAGGCTTGGGCCATGCCCAGTGCCCAGTCCTCCGTCGCGCCGAGCCCCACACCGGGGCGGGCCGCCGTCGCACTCTCTGACGATCTGCTGAAGATCCTGCGCTGTCCGGTCAGCGGCAGCACCCTGCGCCAGGACGGGGATCAGCTCATCTCCACGGATGACCCCAGCCTGCGCTACGCGATCGAACGCGGCGTGCCGACGCTGCTCGCCCCGCGCTGAGCCTCTGCCCGCCGCACGTCACCAAGCACGTCACCAAGCACGGCATCGAACTCTCACCCGACACAGCAGAAGGATTCCTATACCTATGAGTTTTGACTACCGCATCGCGGACATCTCCGCGCACGAAGCCGGCCGCCACCAGATTCGGCTGGCCGAGCACGAGATGCCCGGGCTGATGTCCCTGCGCGCGGAGTACGGCGACTCCCAGCCGCTGGCCGGAGCCCGCATCGCCGGTTCGCTGCACATGACCGTGCAGACCGCCGTGCTGATCGAGACCCTCACCGCCCTGGGCGCCGAGGTCCGCTGGGCCTCCTGCAACATCTTCTCCACCCAGGACGAGGCGGCGGCCGCCGTCGTCGTCGGTCCGCGCGGAACTCCTGAGGACCCGCAGGGCGTGCCGGTCTTCGCCTGGAAGAACGAGTCCCTCGAGGAGTACTGGTGGACCGCCAGCCAGATCTTCGCCTGGCCCGGTGTGGATGAGGATCCCACCGTGGGTGCGAACATGATCCTCGACGACGGCGCCGACGCCACCATGCTGGTGCACAAGGGCGTCGAGTTCGAGGCCGCCGGCGCCGTGCCCTCGGCGCAGGACTCCGATCCCGAGGAGTACCACTACGTGCTGGCCACGCTGCGGAAGTCCCTCGAGGAGAACCCGCAGCGCTGGACCGGGATCGCGAAGAACCTGCGCGGCGTCACCGAGGAGACCACCACGGGTGTGAACCGGCTCTACCAGTTCGCCCGTGACGGGAAGCTGCTGTTCCCGGCGATCAACGTCAACGACTCGGTCACGAAGTCCAAGTTCGACAACAAGTACGGCGTCCGCCACTCGCTGCCCGACGGCATCATGCGCGCCACCGATGTGCTCATCGGCGGCAAGGTCTCCGTGGTCTGCGGCTACGGCGATGTGGGCAAGGGTGCCGCCGAGGCGCTGCGCGGCCAGGGCTCCCGGGTGATCATCACCGAGATCGACCCGATCAACGCGCTGCAGGCAGCCATGGACGGCTACCAGGTCGCCCGCCTGGAAGACGTGCTGGAGACCGGGGACATCTTCATCACCACCACCGGCGGCAAGGACATCATCTCCGCCGAGGCGATGCAGAAGATGAAGAACAAGGCCATCGTCGGCAACGTCGGACACTTCGACAACGAGGTGGACATCGCAGGCCTCGCCGCGATCCCCGGCGTGCAGAAGGTCGAGATCAAGCCGCAGGTGCACGAGTGGGTCATGCCTGCCGACGGCTCCCGCGCCGAGGGCCACTCGATCATCCTGCTCTCCGAGGGTCGGCTGCTGAACCTGGGCAACGCCACCGGACACCCCAGCTTCGTGATGAGCTCCTCGTTCGCGAACCAGACCATCGCGCAGATCGAGCTCTTCGCCAAGACCGCACCGGACTACACCGGCGAGGACCGCTACGAGACCGACGTCTACGTGCTGCCCAAGGTCCTCGACGAGAAGGTCGCCCGGCTGCACCTGGACGCCCTCGGCGCCCGGCTCACCGAGCTCTCCAAGGACCAGGCCGACTACCTCGGCGTGGACGTGGCCGGCCCGTACAAGCCGGAGCACTACCGCTACTGATTCCCCCAGCTGATCCCTCAGGCAGAGCCTGAGGTGCGACGGCGTCCCCAGCAGCCCCGGCTGTCGGGGGCGCCGTCTGCGTCGGGCCTCATGCCTGTGCGCTGCACACGTTCGTGCCGCGCCAGGTTCAGGCTTCTTCAGTCTTGCGACAGATTGCTGCAGGGGGCTTGCTGAGGGCGTGCGGGGAGCCGGGCGCGGAGGACGACGCGGCTCGATTCGATGCCTGCAGGATTCACAGTCGAGGAGTCAGCGGTGGTTCGGTGCGGCGTTGCCCCGTGGCTTCGAAGGCGGCGGCGATCTGCAGCAGCCGGGCATCCTCATAGGGGCGTCCGGCGAAGGTCAGCCCCACCGGCATCCCGGTGTCCGCCATGGTGCCCATGGGCACCGTCACCGTGGGAATCCCCAGGTGGCGCCAGACGAGATTGCCGTTGGCGACCCATACCCCGTTGCGCCAGGCCAGCTCGGCCGAGTCCGCCGAGACGTCTGCATCCGCCGGCCCGACGTCGGCCACCGCGGGAAAGGCGATGACGTCGAAGCCGTGGTGATCCATCCACTGCTCGAAGTCGAGCTCGCGGGTGCGGACGAGCCCTTCGATGCCGTCCTGCATCAGCGGAATGCCCGCCAGGTGCAGGTCGGGGTGGGCACGCACCAGCTCCGGCAGGGTTGCGATGTCATCATCGAAGCCGTCGTAGCGATCCGGCAGAGCCCCGGGCGGAGGCGGAAAGATCTGGCTGCCGTCGACGCGGACGAGGCTGTGCAGGGCTGGATCCGCGTTGGCCGCCAGGAAATCCTCACAGGACCAGGCAGAGAGCAGCCCCACCTCCTGGCGGAGGTACTCCTCCGACACGAGCCCGCGGGTCTTGATGGTCGGAGCTCCCGGCCGGTCCCCCTCGTAGTTGGACACCACCGGTAGGTCGCTGCGGGTGAGCGTGGCGCCGGCGGCGGTGAGGCTCTCGACCGCGGCCTCCCACAGCTCGAGCACCGAGGCTCGCGGGAGCACCCTTCGTCCGGTGGATCCCCCGATGCCGGTCACCCCGTCGAATCTGGGCGCGGCGGTGCCAGCCTCAGGATCCTCGCCCAGGTACATCCGGGGCGCGCCGATGTTCAGCCCTCCCAGCACCTCGCGGGCAGCAGAAGGGTCATCTGCCGCAAGGGCGGCGTAGGAGTCCGGGCGCAGCGCAGAGGCCGGTGGCAGAGCGAGCCAGGGCTGAACCCGCCAGAAGTCCCCGCGGGGCTGCGCGTCATCGGCGACGATCACCTCCAGCACCTCGAGCATGTCGGACATCGTGCGGGTGTGCGGCACGGCGACGTCCATGGTCGGCACCAGCGGCCAGTTCCCCCGCATCGAGATGACGCCCCAGGAAGGGGTGTAGGCGCAGAGCGCGTTGTTCGAGGCCGGTGCCCGACCGGAGGACCAGGTCTCCTCAGCCAGCCCGAAGCTGGCGAAGCTGGCCGCGGTCGCCGTGCCGGAACCGTTGGAGGATCCGGAGGCGAAGGCGGAAGTCAGGAACGCCGAATTGTAGGGGCTCTCGGCTCTGCCGTAGAGGCCGCGCTGCATCCCGCCGTTGGCCATCGGAGGCATGTTCGTCAGCCCGAGCAGGATCGCTCCCGCGCCGCGCAGCCGCTCCACGACGAAGCAGTCCTGCTGTGCCACCAGGTCCGCGAAGGCGGGGGAGCCGGCGGCCACGGTCAGCCCGGCGGCCTTGTAGCTGTCTTTGGCGGTGTAGGGGATTCCTTCGAGCGCGCCCAGCGGTTCGCCCGCGGCACGCCGCGCGTCTGAGGCACGAGCCTCCTCGAGGGCTCGTGGATTCATCACCACCGTGGCGTTGAGTCGGGGACCGTGCTGGGTGTCCTGCCGGTCGTACGCCTCGATCCGGTCCAGATACGCCTTCACCAGCTGCTCGCTGGTGAGCGCGCCGCGATCCAGGGCGTCGCGCAGCTGGGCGATGGTGGCTTCGACGACGTCGAAGGCGCTCTCCGGTGACCCGCTCATCGGTCCGCCTCTCCGTCGACCAGGCTCAGCGGCGCCGAGTGGCTCACGGCGGAGGGCTGCTGCTGCGTGATGCAGTGGATGCCGCCGCCGAAGCGCAGGATGTCTCGGGCGTCGAGAAGTTCGATGCGCCGGTCGGGGTAGGCCTCGGCGAGGATCGCGGCGGCGGTGTCGTCGTTGGGGTCGTCATAGGCGCACAGGGCCACCACCCCATTGGCCACATAGTGGTTGATGTAGGTCCAGTCCACATGCGCGCCGTCATCGAGGATGGTGGCCGGCGCCGGGACGTCGATGATGCGGAACGGATCGCCGGCGGCATCGTGAGCCGTCTCCAGGAAGGCGCGCAGCTCGCGGGTCACCTCGTAGTCCGGGTGGGCCGGGTCGTCCTGGCGGTGCAGCAGGATGCTCCCGGACGGGGTGAAGGCCGCGAACATGTCCACGTGGCCGCGGGTCCCGTACTCCTCATAGTCCCGGGTCAGTCCGCGTGGGAACCAGACGGCATGGGTGGTGCCCAGTGCGGCGTGGATCTCGGCCTCGATCTGTCCATGGGACTGTCCAGGATTCCGGCCGACATCGCGCTGGACCGTCTCGGTCAGCAGCACCGTGCCGCGACCATCCACGTGGAAGCCCCCGCCCTCATTGACCAGCAGGCTGGTGACCCGCGCGGCTCCCGAAACTGCAGTCACGGCGGCCGCGATGTGCTGATCGCGGGTCCAGTTCGCCCAGCTCTGCGCGCCCCAGCCGTTGAACGCCCAGTCCACCGCGGCGAGCTCGCCATCGGCCCGATGGACGAAGGTCGGCCCGATATCGCGCATCCAGGCGTCATCCAAGGGCATCGGCCGCAGCGTGACTGCGTCGCCGAGCAGCTCCTGGGCCACCGGCAGGTCCAGCGGATCTGCCACCACGGTGACGGGTTCGTGATCGGCGATCACCCGGGCGACCCGACCCCAGGCCGCGCGGACGGCGTCCAGGGTGGCTGAACCGGGGTCGCCGAAGGTTGTGTTGGCAGGTGGGAAGGCCATCCAGGTCCGGTCATGCGGCGCCCATTCCGGGGGCATCCGGAGCGGGTCGTGGGGCGAGGTCATAGGGCTCCGTCAGAGGGTAGGGAATTCGGTGGTCTCGAAGCGCCGGCGGAAGAACTCCGGCCGCTTGTGGTGCTGCCAGAACATCGCGGCGATGCCGAGGCTGAAGACCAGCATGCCCAGGATGAAGACCAGGCCGACGCCGCCGATCTCCGAGCCGGAGCCGTAGTCGGGGTCCATGGAGTCCCAGATGGTCTGGAAGAAGAAGATCAGCAGCAGGATCCCGCCGACCAGGGGAGCGAGCAGCTTGTTGAAGAAGTCCCCGGCGGAGGCCGTGGCCTCACCGCGGAAATACCAGACGCAGGCCAGCGCGGTGATCCCGTAGTAGAAGCAGACCATCATGCCCAAAGTGGTGATGGTGTCCCACAGGACGTTCTCCGAGATGATGCGCATCACCACGTAGAACACCGAGGCGATCACCACGGCGACGACGGTGGCGTAGGCAGGTGTCTGATAGCGCGGGCTGACCTGGGCGTACTTCCGGTTGAGGGCGCCGTAGTGGCCCATGGCCAGCATGGTGCGGGCCGGGGAGATCATGGTGGACTGCAGCGAGGCGGCCGAGGAGGAGAGCACCGCCAGCGACATCAGGATCGCCATCGGGCCCATGACCGGTCCGGCCAGCGCCGCGAAGACGTTCTCCTGGATGTCGGGGTTGCCCAGGCCGAACTCGCCGTCGGAGACGCCGGCGAAGGTCAGCGCCCCGAGGGTGACGATGGTGTAGAGGCTGACGACCACCAGGATGGTCAGGATCGCGGCCCGCCCCGGGGTGGTGGTGGTGCCGCGAGACTCCTCGTTCATGGTCAGCACCACGTCCCAGCCCCAGTAGATGAAGACCGAGAGTGCGATGCCGGCGGAGAAGGCGGAGAAGGACTCGATGCCGAAGGGGTTGAACCATTCCCAGCTGAAGGCCGTGGCGTCGAAGGCTGAGCCCGCGGAGACCTGGCGGAACGCAGCGACGGCGAACCAGAGCAGCACCAGGACCTGGAAGGAGACCAGCACATACTGCACGGTCTTGGTGGTCTCCATGCCTCGGTAGGAGACGTAGGCGGCCGCGGCCATGAAGATCACACAGGTGATCACGTTGATCGGAACGTTGCGGGTCAGCTCCGCGATCGAGTCGACTCCGGTGATCTGGCTGATCGCCAGGTAGAAGAAGTCCACCGCGATCCCGGCCAGGTTGGAGAGCACCAGGATGGTCGCGGCGAGCAGGCCCCAGCTTCCCATCCAGCCGATCCACGGGCCGAAGGCCTTCGACGCCCAGGTGAAGGTGGTGCCGGCGTCGGGCATCGCGCGGTTGAGCTGTCGGTAGCCCAGCGCGACCAGCAGCATCGGGATGAACCCGACGATCAGCACGGCCGGCAGGTGATCACCGACGGCGGAGGCGGTGGGGCCCAGCGCCCCGGAGAGGGTGTAGGCGGGGGCGATCGTGGAGACACCGATGACCACAGCACCGAGCGCACCGATGCTTCCGATGCTCAGTCCCTTGCTGTGGGTGTGTCGGTTCGGTGTCTGGATGTCGGTGCTGCGGGGTTCGCGCATGGTGTGGTCTCCTCGGTCAGCGCGCCGCGGGCGCGCTGGTGTCAGGGTCGCGCGGCAGCAGGACCATGGGGATCGGCAGATGGGAGAGCACCCGGGCGGCCGTCATGCCCAGGAAGATGTGCCGGCGTCGCGCCAGCGGGGACGAGCCGATGAGCAGGATCCCGCCCTGTGGCCAGTCCACCGTGCCCACCGCGTGGCGCAGCGTCCGTCCGGTGGCGAGGATGTGCTTGATCGGCTCAGCGGAAGCTGTTCCGGCGTCGGCATCGGGCCCCTTCCCGGCATCGTGCCGGGCCGGACCGGATTCCTTGTCCTCGAAGGTCACGAAGGTCAGCGCGGCACCCAGCTGGCCTGCCCAGGATTCACCTGAACGGGTGACCTGGTGGTCGGGGTGAGCGGCGGAGACGGCGGCCATCACGTCGGTGATCTGCGTGTTCGCCCGGTAGCCCGCGGGGGCCAGCGCCACCGGGACGGGGGAGCTGTGCAGCAGCGCGGTGACCGCCGGGTGGGTCATGATCCGGCCGAACCCGATGCCGGAGCCGGTGACCAGCACGTCGGAGTCCAGCTCCTGCACCGCGGAGACGAGTCCCTCGGCGATCGAGCCGGCGGGGCGGATGTGGCTGTGGTGCCTGATCTCGGGCGGGATGACGGCTTCGGCCTCGGCGATCCACTGCTGGGCCTGTTCGGCGATGATCCCGACGACGCTTCCCACCGGGGGATATTCCTGCTTGAACGCCGAGTCCTGGCGGATCACCAGGATGAGGTCGAGTCGTGCCCCGGCCGACCGGGCCAGCGCGATTCCCAGCGCCAGGGCGTCGAGGCTTCGCTCGTCGCCGCCGAAGCCCACCGCCACCCGGCGAATAGTCTTCTCAGCCATGGTTCTCCTCCACATGATCGGTGTGCTGCGCGTCATCATCTGTGTTCCCCGCCAGGCGGTCCACGACGTCCGCGGCGGTCCGGCGTCCCTGCCGAAGCGCCCCGTCGACGTGTTGGTAGCCTTCCGCCGCCAGGTCGGAGCAGGCCCAGTGCAGCGGACCTACCGCGCTGCGCTGATGCGCGCCGTAGCGGGAGAGTCCGCCGATGTCGAAGCTCGCGGCGTAGGCGCCGCGGGTCCATTCCTCGGAGCCGAAGTCCGACTCGTAGTAGACCTCTGGAGTCAGCGCCTCCTCGCCCAGGTAGGCGGCGAGTGAGCGCAGGATCGTTTCGCGGCGCTGCTGCGCGGTGAGGGTGAACATCTGATCGGCCACTTCATCAGAGACGAAGCCGACGAGGGTGCCGCGTTGGTCCTGGTGGTTGGTGTTGTCATAGACCTCCTGGCAGACCTCGTTGGGACCGAAGCCGGTGCCGGAGAGACCCTGTTCTCGCCAGAAGGGACGGTCGTAGACCGCGTGGACCTTGATCACCTGGCCCATGGACTGGTGCTGATGCATCTGGTGCTGGAGCCGTGGAAGGGGCGGCTCGAAGCTGATCCGCGAGTACAGGTTCGGCGGCACCGCGATGATGACCTCGCGGGCTCGCACGGTGACCCGATCGGAGAAGACGGTGACCCCGCCGTCGGGGTTCCAGGCGATGGTGCGCACCGGGGTGGAGAGCTGCACCGAGTCGGCGGGCAACCGGGCCTCCATCGCTTCGGAGACGCTCTGCATCCCGCCGACCACGCGGCGGTCGAGGATGAAATCCTCGTCCACCAGGTTGCTGAAGGATCCGGCGGAGGTGGCCATCAGTACCGCCTGCAGCGCGGAGAAGGCGTGATCGGGTTTGGTGAGCATCCCGCCGGCGAGGAAGATCGCGATGTTCTCCCGGGCGGCGGCGTCCTCGGTCTGGCTGCGCAGCCACGCGTTGAAGGTCACGGTGTCGAGCTCGCGCGCCATCGGATGGGCCCAGGGCTCTTCGGGCCCGATGGAGGCGGACAGCTCGTCGAGGATCCCGATGATCCGCTGCATCTCTGCGACAGTGTGCTCCGGTGCGGGAAACATCTCGCTGGTGAACTCGTGGCGGACGCCGTCGCGGTCGAGGTAGAGGTTCGCACCCTCCCGGTAGCGGGTGAAGGTCTCCATTCCCAACTCTTCGAGGAGCTCCAGGAGTGCGGTCTGGTTCCGGGAGACCCACTGGCCGCCGATCTCCAGGAAGGCGCCGTCGATCTCTTGGGACCAGGTGCGCCCGCCGACGCGGTCTCGCGCCTCCAGCACGATGGTGGAGCGGCCTGCGGCCTGCAGCGTCCGGGCGGCCATCAGCCCGGCGGGTCCCGCGCCGACGACGACGACGTCGCACTCGCGCGCTTCGCTGCTGCCCAGTGATCGTTTAGCTTCCATGCTGTTCCCCTTCGCGGATAAATTAACTATATTCATTAACGGGGAGTCTCGAGCGGTTGTCAAGACCTGCTGGAGATTTTCGCCGGGGTGATGTCAGGCCCATAGACTGGGCCCTCGTGGCCAGCGGCCAGTGACTGACGGATCACCGGTGTCGACGCTGTCGCCGACGGCGCGAGATGAGCGAGGGGAATTGCACAGTGACTGCGGAGAAGACGCGATCTCGAGGACGAGGTCGACCCACCTCCCCGGTGCTCTCGCGCGGGGTGATCGCAGGCAAGGCCATGACCTTGGTCGCCGAGCGCGGGTATGACCATCTGACCATGGCGGGTCTGGCGCGCAAGCTCGGGGTGTCGGCCTCGGCGCTGTACAACCACGTGTCCTCCAAGCAGGACGTGCTGGTGCTGATCCAGGATCGGCTCAACGAATCGATCGACTGTTCCGCCTTCGACCGGCTGCCCTGGCCGGAGGCGCTGAGCGTCTGGGCGCGCTCCTATCGTGAGTGCTATGTGCAGCACACCGAGCTGATTCCGCTGATCGCCGTGCTGCCCATCGCTGACGCTCCGCAGTCGCTGCGGATGTACGAGCGGGTCTTCAGCGCCCTGCACTCGGCTGGGATCGAAGACCGCGCCGCGGTGGACATCATCGCCGGGATCGAGGCGCTGGTCTTCGGAGCGGCCTATGACGCCGCAGCCCCGGCGGACATCTTCGACCCGGGCGGCAGCCTCGACATCGCACCCACCTTCGCCCGGGCAGCCGAGCTGCGATCAGCCGACGCCCGCGCCTCGGCTGATCGAGCCTTTGAGATGACACTGGAGGTCCTCGTAGACGGGCTGGCTCGCCGGGTCGAGAAGGGTGAGACGTTCAGTCCAAGGCATGCATGACGTGTTTGACCCGGGTGTATTCCTCCACTGAGTAGAGCGAGAGGTCCTTGCCGTAGCCGGAGGCCTTGAACCCGCCGTGCGGCATCTCGGCCACCAGCAGCAGGTGGGTGTTGACCCAGACGCAGCCGAAGTCGAGATCGCGGCTCATCCGCATCGCCTGTCCCTGATTCGTGGTCCAGACGCTCGAGGCCAGCGCGTAGTCCACGCCGTTGGCCAGCTCCACGGCCTGCTCCTCGGTGGAGAAGGGCTGCACCGTGAGCACCGGGGCGAAGGTCTCCTCCTGGACCAGCTCGTCCTCCTGGCGGACCCCGGTGATGATGGTGGGCTTCACGAAGAATCCCTTGGAGTCCTTCGACGGTGCGCCCCCGGTGATCACCGTGGCGTGGTCGGGGATGTTCTCCAGCTTGGTGCAGACGGTCTCGAAGTGGCGCACGTTGTTCAGCGGGCCGTAGTCGTTCTTCGCATCATCGAGCTCGCCGGTGGTGAGCTTTGCCGCCTGGGCGGCGAGAAGCTCGACGAACGCGTCGTGGACGCTGTCCTGAACCAGGACTCGGGTCACCGCCGTACAGTCCTGGCCGGCGTTGAAGGTGCCGAAGGTCAGGATCATCTCGGCTGCCTTGTGCAGATCTGCGTCGGCGAAGACCACCGCAGGAGCCTTGCCGCCCAGTTCCAGATGGGTGCGCTTGACCGACTTCGCGGCAGACGTCGCGACGGCCTGGCCCGCGCGCACCGAGCCGGTGATCGCCACCATCGCGGGGGTGCCGTGTTCGGTGAGCAGCTGCCCGGTGCTGCCGTCGCCGAGCACCACGTTCAGCACGCCGGCGGGCAGCACCTCCCCGGCGAGCCGTGCCAGCACCAGGGTGGATTCGGGTGTGGTCTCTGCGGGCTTGAGCACGATGGTGTTGCCCGCGGCCAGGGCGGGTCCGATCTTCCAGATGGCCATCATGAGCGGGAAGTTCCACGGAGTGATCTGCGCGACGACGCCGACCGGCTCGCGCCGCACATAGGAGGTGTGTCCTTCCAGATATTCCGCCGCTCCGCGGCCTTCGAGCAGTCGTGCCGCCCCGGCGAAGAAACGCAGCTGGTCGGCGCCCACGGCCACCTCTTCCTCGGCGATGATCCGCCGCGGCTGTCCGGTGTTGCGGTGCTGAGCCTCGACCAGCTCGTCGGAATGCTGCTCCATCTTGTCCGCCAGCGCCAGCAGGCAGCGCTGGCGTTCCGACGGCGTCACCGACTTCCATGAGCGGAAGGCTTCGTGCGCCGCGGCGAAGGCGGCGTCGACGTCGGCCGCATCGGAGACCGGGGAAAGGGCGACGCGCTCGCCGGTGACGGGACTGGTGACGTCCATCTCCGTCGAACCCCTGGCTGCCACGAATGATCCGTTGATGTAGTTCTCAAGCCGCGAGCTCACAGAGATTTCCTCCACACTCAGATAATGATTCGGGTTCATTTTACGGTGAGAGCATGTGATGCGCAACACTCCTGGAGAATCCGTGAGGGAGCGGCGGCGTCCCGCTCAGCTGTAGGGCAGTCGGTGAAGCCGCTGGCCCAGCCGGTGCTGCCGCTCGGCCTGGATGCGCAGCCGTCGATATTCGCGGTTGCGACGCTCAGCCATGACCGCAACCAGGAACTCGGTGGCGGAGGAGGGCGGGGCCGGCGGAGCGACGTGGCCGGCGACCTCATCGGCCAGCCGGTTGGCGGTGTGCTCCAGCGCCTGGGTGTTGTGCCCGCGAGGGCTGTCCTGGATGGTGCGCAGGAACCGCGAGGCTCGAGCAGCCACGGTGTCCGGGATCCGGCCCAGGTCAGCGATCTGGGTCCAGGAGGTCAGCTGCGGGGGCACCGGCAGCATCATCGGCTTCACCGCCGGCTGGCGGACCCGGATCACGTAGGTGCCGGCGACCATGTCGCCCAGGCGCTTGGTGCGCCGACTGAACATCCCGGCGAAGAGCGGGATGATCCCGAAGCTGAGGTAGATCTCCCCGAAGCCGACCAGCGCGCGGATTCCGGCATGGCGCAGCCGGATCGCGCCGCCGTCGTCGCGCACCACCCGGGTGCCGAAGATCAGCCGCCCCACCGATCGACCTCGAGACAGGGTCTCCACCGTCATCGGCAGGATCACGAGGCACAGCACGGCCCCGCCGAGCATGACCGCGGCCTCCAGGGCCGGGTCGACGGCGCCGGCGCCCGCGGCCATGCCGGAGAGGAGCAGGAAGGCCAGCAGCGCGGCCCAGGCGATGATCAGGTCCACGATCAGCGAGGCGGCGCGGGTGATCAGCGAGGCGGCCGGAAGCTCCAGCTCGACGCCTTCACCGGTGATCACATTGCGCATGGGCCCAAGCGTAGCGTTCCGGGGGCGGCGTCACGCGTCGGCGGTCATCTAGGCGGTGGGAGTCCAGGGCTGGAGGATCTCACCCATCGCCTCGGTGAGGCTGCGCTGCAGCAGCGGACCGAAGGACACCCGCTTCACGCCCAGCTTCGAAAGCTCCTCGAGGCTCAGTCCCTCGGGGATCGCGCCGTTGACCGGGTGGGCCGTCACGTTCAGCGGGGTATTCACCGCCGCCAGGATCCGTTCCAGGAAGTCCCGGGAGGGGACCTTCACGGGGTAGAGCGAATCCGCTCCAGCCTGCTCGAGCAGGCGCATCCGGTGCAGCGCATCCTTGAGCTGGGCCTCCGGGTCTTCGTCGGTGGTGAACGCATCGGTGCGGCCGTTGATCACCAGATGCGTCCCCGCGGCGTCGGCGGCGGCGCGGATCGCGGCGATGTAGGCGGCGTGCTCCTCGGGGGAGCGCATCTCGTCCATCGAATGGACCGTGTCTTCGATGTTGATCCCGGCCGCGCCGGCCTCCAGGGTCCGGTGCACCAGCTCCTCGGCGGGAGTGTCATATCCGGACTCCAGATCCACCGAGACCGGGATGTCGACGACGTCGGTGATGCGTCGCACCACGTTCAGGACGTCGGACAGCTCCATGGCCTCGCCGTCGGCCTCACCCAGGGAGTCCGCCACCGGGTGGCTGCCGATGGTCAGCGCGGAGAAGCCGAGGGAGGCGCACGTCTCGGCCGACCAGGCGTCCCAGACGGTGGGCAGGATGACCGGGGTGGCCTGGTGGTGGAGCTCGAGGAGACGCTGGGCATGCTGCGCAGAAGTAGTCATCTCCGCATCGTGGCACATGCGCGACGTCGAGGGAAGGTGGTCCCGCAGGTGCCGCCGTGACGCGCTGAGTACGGGGTAGTCTCATGGCGTGGATATCGACGCCTTCATCGCCGTGCATCAGCATGAGTGGGACCGGCTCGCCACGCTGGCCTCGCGCCGTCGACTCTCCGCCGGAGAGGCCGATGAGATGCTGCGGCTCTACGAGCGGACCTCCACACACCTGTCCATGATCCGCGCGGCCGAGCCGGATTCGCCGGTGGTGGCCTCGTTGTCCGCCCCGTTGGGCCGGGCCCGTGCGCATCTGACCGGGTCCGGGGAGAACGTGTTCGTCTCCAGCGCATATTTCTTCACGCAGACCCTGCCGGTGGCGTTCTACCGGATCCGATGGCTCACCGTGATCCTGGGGGCTGGGTTCATCGCCGTGACGATCGCCTTCGCCCTCTGGACGATCCATCACCCACAGATCGATCTGCTGATGCCGGAGGATGCCCGGCAGAGCTACGCGGGCACCGAGTTCGTCAACTACTACTCGGAGCACCCGAACTCCAGCTTCGCGGCTCAGGTATGGACCAACAACGCCTGGATCGCCGCCCAGGAGGTCGCCTTCGGGGTGACCGGGGTCTTCGTGCCCTTCGTGCTCTTCGTCAACGCCCAGGGTCTCGGCATGGCGGCCGGAGTCATGGCCGAACAGGGCGAGGCCTCCACCTTCTGGCTCTACATCCTGCCGCACGGGCTGATGGAGATCACCGCGATCTTCATCGCCGGGGCGGCCGGTCTGCGGATCTTCTGGGCCTGGGTCGCGCCGGGACAGATGCGCCGCTCCGCCGCGCTGGCCGCCGAGGGGCGCAAACTCATCACGGTGGCCTTCGGGCTGGTGCTGGTGCTGCTCATCTCCGGGGTGGTGGAAGGCTTCGTGACCCCCTCTGATCTGCCGCACTGGCTGCGCATCGGCATCGGCGCCGCGGTGCTCGCCGCCTACTGGGTCTACACCCTGGTGCTGGGCGGGCGGGCACACCGGGCCGGGGTCACCGGGGACCTCGGAAAATACGACGCCGGCACGGTGGAGCTCACAGCCTGACGCCCGGGCCGAAACAGCTGGGGCGCCGGCCCTCGGTCCGCGCTCTGCGTCCCAGGCCCTGCAGAGCACGGACTACTGAGTTCTCTACCTATTCCCTGAGGACACCGGTCACATCACACTGGTGTACGACGGCACATCCGACACGATCATTACACTCGAGGCCCGCAGCAGAGAAAGACTTCAGTAGTGACCCTCAATGGTTTTGGCATCTCTCGCAGAGAGCTCGTCGGCAGATCCGCCGACATGCAGATCCTGCAGCAACACGCCGAACGTGCGCGCCATGGACACGCTCAGCTCGTCGTCATCGAAGGCGAGGCGGGCGTGGGAAAGACGACGCTCGTCAAGGAGTTCCTGGCCTCCCTGGAGGGGTTCAGTCAGTTCTCCATCACGCTGCTGGAGGAGGATCAGCAGAAGCCGGCTTCGGTCTTCCGGCTGGTCTCAGCCGATCCCTCAGACCCGACGATCCGAACGCCCCAGGAACTGGTCGAGGCCGCCCGATCAGGGGTGGCCGCGCTGCACGGTCCCTTCATCGCCGTGGTGGAGGATTTCCACTGGGCCGACCCGGTGTCGGTGGAGGCCGCAACGCTGGGCCTGCGCCAGATCATCCCAGCTCCGGGCCTGCTCCTCTTCACGATGCAGCACCCCGAGCGTGAGGATCTCAAACGCCTGGTCCAGATCGCCCAGTCGAATCCGGCGGCCTCCCACATCGTGCTGTCCACGCTCAGCGAGCAGGGCGTTCGCGAATATCTCAGCGCCGCGACCGGGCTTCCCATCTCGGAGCATTCAGCCGCCCAGGTCCACCACATCACCGGAGGGCTGCCCGTGGTGGTGCATGAGGCGGCCACCTGGCTGGAACACACGAAGTCCTTTCCCGGACGCAGCACCCAGCACGTGCTGGCGCGCGTGGAAACCGCCATGCAGGAAGATGCCAGCCGGTACCGCCAGCACATCGTGGCAAGCATGGAATCACTCAGCACCAGCGCTCGCGAGGTGCTCGAGCTGTTGGCCCTGGCCGCCGTGCCGCTGCCTGGGTGGTACCTGCTGCGCGGGCTCCACGCGCAGGAGCAGGATCTGGCGGAACTCCGGAACCTGGATCTGGTGAGCCGCGACTCCGCGGGGGTGAACTACCGGCTGCGAAGCGCCAGCTGGCAGAGCACCCTCCGGGATCTCATCCCACCGGTGGACCGGGTCAGGCTTCTGCTGGCACTGGCAGAGTTCGACGACGGACCGGAGAGCTTCGCATTCCGGCTCAGTGCGGCTCGCCTCGGGGAGGACCAGGAGCACCTGGTGATGTTGGGTGAGCTTGGAGTCGAACGCACTGCAGAGCTGGAGGAGCAGGGGTTCGGGGAGAAGGCTGAGAGCCTGATCGAGCAGGTGACCACCGCACTGCCCCAGGAGGGCGGCCTGCGTGCACTGATCAGCCTTGCTGTCCGTCGACGTGCGCTGCCCCAGGTGATCAACGACGGCCTGGATGTGGCCTTCGAGAACATGCCCGAGGGGACCCTGCAGTCGGCGTGGAACGCCCTGATGCTGCTGCGCCGAGGTTCCACCGGCGAGGCCGTGGCCTCACTGGGGCTGTTCCCGCCCGGCCCTGCCAGCCGGACCGAGGACGTCGTGGTCTTCGCCTACGCGGTCAGCGAATGTGGCAGGCTCGCGATCCCCTATGGCATCGGGGTTCCCAGCCCTGCCTTCTTCGGGACTGCGCTCACCGAGATCCAACAGTGGCGTGATGCGTCTCGTGCTGGAGCCGAGTCCCGCGAGGACGCCCCTGAGGTGGGGGACTATCTGGGGCAGCTGATGGTGATCATCGAGATGTGGAGTGTGCTCGCCAAGGGCCGGGGGGAGCGAGCCCCTGATGAAAGTGTGGCGGAGCTGCGAGACCTGTTGGCGCGTCGAGTGCCTGGCGCGGGGACCGGGCTCGCCGCAAGTGCTGTGCGGTCCGCGCTGGGTGCTCGGATGCGGCTCGCCGGCGAGTGCCGGGCGTCCTTTCGGATGCTCGAATCCCTTGTCCAGGAGCCTGCTACTGACTATCTGGACTCTGCTCGGCTTAATTTCGGCCTCTCGCTGTTCTACTCGGGACGCTGGGACGAAGCAGAGCAGCTGACTACCCGCGTGGCGGCCAATGGCCTGGACAACGGTGAAGACGTCCATGCCCTGATCGGCTATGCCTTCGCGGCGCTGGTGCCCCTGGCCCGTGGACAGGCGCGCGGTGAGCGGCTGCTCGATGTCGTGAAGAAGGCCCAGCACGGTCCCGAACCGACGGCGGCGGATGCGATCTGCGTGTTCGTCGAAGCGTGGGCCTGCCTGCTGCGAGAGGAGAACCCGCGTGCGCTGGACCTGCTGCTGGCGTTGAAGGAGCGGCAGTCACCGTGGAGCGTCATCGGTCTGATGCAGGTCACGCTCCTGGGGCGCCTGCTGTGCCAGCAGGACCGGAGCGCGGAGGCGCGGGACCTGCTCCAGACGGTCAGCGATGTCAGCATCCCGGCAACACCCGCCTCGCGCCGATACGCGGAGAATTACCTCTCCGGGCTGACTGCAGATGATCCGCGGCAAGGCATGGGGCGCCTCCTCGCCGCGATCGATCTGCTGGATCTCATCATGCAGCCGCAGCGTTCCCCGGGGGAGGCTGAACGGGGGAGCTTCCGGCTGCACCGAGCGCTGCTGGCGCTGGACATCGCTGACCTCTGCGCAGCGCACCCCGAGGTTCTCAGCGAGCATCGGACTCGCGCTCTGGGCCTCCTGGCCTGGGCTGGGGTGGTGTTCACCCGGTGCGGCGTGGAGCCTCTCGCAGAACATGTCGGTCAGACCCGCCAGCGCCTGAGAGCGGGAATCCGCGGAGGAGCCGCGGGCGCCGGCGCGGTGGCTGACTTCGACGATGGGCTGCATGTGCTCACCCGACGCGAGCGTGAGGTCGCCAGACACGTCGCCAGGGGCCTGACCAACCGGGAGGTGGCGGATCACCTGGTGCTCTCGGTCCGGACGGTCGAGACCCATGTCCGCAATATTCTGAAGAAGTTGGAACTCGACAGCCGCAAGACCCTGCGCCGGCGGCTGACGACGACGGCACCTGCGAGACAGCAGTAGCTGCACCTGGCAGGTTGCCGAATATCTGCGCTGGAGAACCTCGAGCCCACCCTCGTCCTCCGATCTGACTCCGGAGTGCAGACCGGGCCGCACCCCAGGCTCAGACAAGGATGAAGCGCAGGGGCGCAAGCTGATTGGAACGGCGCTCGAACCCGATCGTCAAGACCTCAGCTCCTGCATGTAGACGCCGATGTCGTCCTGACGCTGGTGAAGGCTGTGCGGGAGCTTTGCACTGAAACGACCTACGCGAGTCCGGAGGGTGACTGCGCTGAGCGCCCTCCGAAGCAGGAAGAAGCCCCAGGACAGGCGCCGAGACTCTGGGTGACCCCCACGCCACCTCAGGCCGCGAAGAAGCTGACCTGCAGTCGGTGTGCGCCTCGCGAGCACCTGAGACGAGGCCCGACGCCGACTCTCCGCGCTTCCTCCCCACATAAGGGGTGCCGCGCTCATACTGTTGAGGAGAGTCAGTAATGCGTGGAGAGGCAGATATGAGCGCGAATTCCGATCGGAACGAGGCCGGCAGGCCCGCCGATGAGAACGAAGATTTTGAATCCGGGCTGGACTACGGTGCCTTCGCATCCGAAGAGCCCGATTTTCCCGACGACAACCTGAGCGCCGAGCGTGACCAGCGCCCGGCCCAGTCGGGTCAGTCAGGTGCAGCCGAGTCAGCCACCGGTCAGTCAGGCACGGGTCAGTCAGGCACGGGTCAGTCAGGTGCAGGCCAGGCCGGCGTCGGTCAGCCCGATGAGCAGGCCACCCAGGCCATCCCGGCGACCCGCGACCCGCAGGACACGTCCGGTCGTCACGACCAGGGCAGGGACGCCCCCACCGAGAGCATTTCGCGCACTCCTGCGCCGGGCGCCGGTGCGGAGAGCCCCAATGCCACGCGTTCCCTCGATGATCTGCGCTCGCCCCGGGACACCCGTTCGACGGATGACACGACCACGTTCACCGGAGCGGCTGCGGCAGGTGCACAGGGAGCAGGTGCCGCGACCTCAGGTGCAGCAGCATCAGGCGCTGCGGGGGATTCCAGAACCACGCAGCAGGCCACGCCGAGCCCTACTCCAGCGACGCCGAACCAGGGTGCTGATACCGACCAGCCGACGGAGAACGCCGCCGAACTGAGCCGACGTGAGCAGCGTCGTCGTGATCGGGCCGAAGCGAAGTCCGACGATCAGGACACGGCCGTAGTTCCCGCTGATCGCTCCGATCGTCCAGGGTCCAGTCAGACCCACGCGGCCTACGGCTCGGACGAGTCCGTCACCGACGCTGACCTGAACGATGAGGTCGCCCGCTCCAAGCGTGGCGTCTCCCGCTTCTTCCAGGTCCTGATCGCGATCTTCACTCCGATCCTGCTGCTGGTCGCCGCAGTGCGCCTGGTCGCCTCCCCGCTCTTCCTCTGGGTGGCCTACAACCGTCCATGGATTCCGGATGGCGCCTACAGCATGGACGCTGATGACCGGCTGGTCTACGGCTCCTATGGCACAGACTTCCTGACCAACCTTGCAAACTCGCGCTACCTGTCAGAGCTCGCGCCCGGTGGAGAACAGCTGTTCACCGAGGGTGAGGTCGCGCACATGGTCGACGTCAAGTTCGTGGTCCTCTGGGCCATGCTCATCGGCGTCCTCCTGCTGGTGATCACCTTGATCCTGGCGCTTCTGCTTCGCGCCTGGCGTCCAGGGGGAGTGGCCCGCGGGCTCTTC
This sequence comes from Nesterenkonia sp. YGD6, assembly GCF_022565895.1. Classification (NCBI taxonomy): domain Bacteria; kingdom Bacillati; phylum Actinomycetota; class Actinomycetes; order Micrococcales; family Micrococcaceae; genus Nesterenkonia; species Nesterenkonia sp. YGD6. Next base: position 207,540 of record NZ_JAJOYY010000006.1, read on the forward strand.
GCCGGCGCCTGGGTGACCTTAGGCCTCATCATCGCCGTCGCAGTCCTGGCGATCATCGACTGGCAGCTCTTCTTCGCCGAGTTCCACCGGATCTTCTTCGCCGACGGCACCTGGACCTTCCCGACCGACTCCACGCTGATCCAGCTCTACCCCGAGCAGTTCTGGATCGACGCCGGTGTCGCCGTAGTCGCGCTCGCGGTGCTGTTCGCCCTGATCCTGCTGATCGCGACCTGGCCCACCCGCCGTCGGCGTGCGCGCCGGGCAGCACGCCTGGCCGAGGTGCACGAGCGTCGCAAGGTCAAGCTGGTCGAGGAGCTGAACAAGGGCAACGGGGATTACAGCGAGAGCTCGACCCACACCCCCGCTCGTGGTCGCAAGCGTGACCGCAACCTCGACTGAGAGCGGGATCAGACCACCTCGGTGGGCTGAGTCCGCAGTGTTCGACGGCCCCTGCTCAGCGGGCGTCCCGGGTACACTCTTCGCTGATGACCAGTGACAACACCGCCGCAGCCCCAGCCGCCCAGGGCCCCCTAGTAGGGATCCTGGGCGGCATGGGTCCTGCCGCCACCGTCGATTTCTATTCGAAGCTGATCGCGGCCACTCCCGCCGCCACGGATCAGCAGCACCTCCGCGTCATGATCTGGGCCGATCCGACCGTCCCGGACCGCTCGCAGGCGATCGTGGGCCACGGAGAGGACCCGACGCCGAAGCTGTCGGAGGGCGCCCAGCAGCTCAAAGACGCCGGCGCCGCGTTCTACGTGGCCGCCTGCAACGGCTCTCACGCCTTCCTGCCGCGGGTTCGTGAGCAGGTGGACCTGGAGTACGTCTCCATGATCGACGTGACCGCCGAGCACCTCAGTGCCCTGCCCTACGTGAAGGCCGCCGGTCTGCTGGCCACCGATGCGACCCTCACCGCAGGGCTCTACCAGGACAGCCTGGCCGCCTACGGGGTGGAGCCGATCGTTCCCGAGGCCGCCGATCAGCACACGGTGATGGAGGCGATCTACGCGGTCAAGGGCGGCAACCTCGGCCCCGAGCTGCGCGCCGCCCTGGTCAGGGTGGCCCAATCCCTGGTCGCCCAGGGCGCCGACGTGATCGTCGCGGCCTGCACCGAGATCCCCCTGGCGATGACCACCGAGGAGTCCCCGCGACCGCTCGTTGATCCTGCGGTGCTGCTCGCAAACCATGTCGTGACGAAGGCGAATACGCTGCGCGGAGGAGCTTGAGGGCGGCCGGTCCGGACTGAGAGCAATGGAGCGTCGCCGCTGACCGCGTTCGTCAGACTGAGCATGACTCACAGCACCTCCGCGCCCCGCGCTGCGGCGTGAAGACCCCGAGGCCGGCAGCTCATGGATCCCCGAGGGTCGGCTGTTCGACGCGTCGATGCGTCGGTGCGCTCCCTCGACGGGGGTGACTGCCGAGGGCGATGCCCCGCGCAGGGCGAGTCGGACAAGACGCACGGCCGAAACGACGGTGGCATCCAGGACTTGGAGCCGTGCAGACAGTGACGTCGCGACTGGTGGCGGCGGACGCGGACCGCCACGGAGCCCGGGCCCGGGTACCGGGGCCCGTGACAGGGCGCATGAACTCCACGTCCACATCCCCCGGGCCGGGCGTGCCCGGCACAAAACCCGATCGCCGACGGGGTGGCGCACTGATCTGGGACGTGGGGGAAACGCACACGTTGTCGTCAGTGAAACGACAGTCACCGCTCCTAGCGTCAGGAGTGAACGGCATCGTAGATCGTGTCGATGCCGTCGCCCCTGACGAAAGGCAACCATGACTGACCCCATCAACACATCCCCGCGTCCTTCCAATCCAGAGGATGCCGCGAGCAAGACCCCGTCCGCAGCTGAACCCCGGACATCCTCACCAGACTCAGATGCGACCGGACCTGTGCCCGCGGTCCATGCCGCCCCCTCGGGTCTGGAGCCGGTGACCGGTGAACCGGGCTACTCCGCCCGGCATGCCTCCGAGACAGGTTCTCCGGGCACGACCGACCAGTCCCGGTCCGGTCCGGCCAGCGCGAGCCGGCCCAGCACTGGCCAGAGCACATCAGACCAGGGCACATCAGATCAGGGCTCATCCGAGCAGGGCAGGTCAGATCAGGCGACGTCAGATCAGGCCAAGAGTGCGGCCCAGGACGTGGCCGGTGATGCCAAGGACGCCGGCCGGGCCGTGAAGGACACCGCGGCGCAGGAGGCCGCTGGGGTCAAGGACGACGCCGTGCGTGAGGCCAAGCGCCTCGGCGGTGAGGCGAGCACGATGCTGGAGTCCCAGGCCGCTGAGCAGCTGGATCGGGCGGCAGTCACGGTGCGCACCTTCAGCGATGACGTCGGGCGCATCGCGCGTGGTGAGAAGCCTGAGCCCGGGGTCGCGAAAGACCTCGTGGACCAGCTGAACTCCCGCGCCGAGACCACCGCGAGCTGGCTCGAGGATCATGATCCCAAGGAGGTCCTCCAGGAGGTCCAGAGCTTCGCGCGCCGTCGGCCGGTCGCGTTTCTCGCGATCGCCGCTGGTGTCGGGTTCGCCGCTGGCCGGCTGACCCGGGGCATCTCGCAGCATCACGCCGATGACGACAAGCAGGGCACCTCCACCCCGCGCACCGAGTCCCACACCGAGTCCCGCTCTGCCTCGAGGACCACACCGGGGACCACACCTGGGGTCACACCGGAGGCCGTCCCGGGGACCATGCCAGACACCACACCGGTGACCGCCGGCGGCCCGGGGACCGGTGTCCCGGCCTATGATGCCGGTCCCGGGGCTACGACGCCCGGTTACCCGGCCGGTACCGATCCCTATGCCGGGGGTGGTGACCGATGAGCAGCTCCAACTTCCCCACCGAACCCGAGCGCAAGGCCGAGCAGGAGTCTCTGGGTTCGCTGATGTCTCAGGTCAGCGATGACCTCTCGACCTTGATCCGGCAGGAGACCGCGCTGGCGAAGGCGGAGCTCTCCGAGACCGCGAAGAAGTCAGGGAAGGGTGCTGGCATGTTCGGCGGCGCCGGGATCGCGGGGCACTTCGTGTTGTTGTTCCTCTCGATCGCTCTGTGGTCCGGGATCGGTGCCACTGATCTGGGTCATGCATGGTCTGCGGTCATCGTGGCTGTGGTCTGGGCGATCGTCGCTGCGGTGTTGGCGGTGCTCGGTAAGAAGACCCTTGATGAGGTTCAGGGTGCCCCGCAGACTGCGGAGACCCTTAAAGAAGTTCCTGATGCTCTCACCCCCACGAAGGAGACCCGATGACACAGCAGAGTCCAGAAGAGATCCGCGCTGATATCGAGCGGACCCGCAGCAGTCTTTCCCTTGACGTGGACGCGGTCGCGGACAAGGTCTCCCCGTCGAAGGTCGCTGCGCGCCAGACCGAGAAGGTCCGCAGCGCCGTGGGTGGGTGGAAGGACCAGGTGATGGGGTCGGCCGAGGATGCCTCGAGTCAGGTCTCGGACCAGGCCCACAGTGCTGCGGAAGGTGTGAAGCATGCGCCTTCTGAGGCCAAGCGCAAGACTCGGGGCAACCCGTTGGCGGCGGGGCTGATCGCGCTGGGTGCCGGTTGGCTGGTGGCTTCGGTCCTTCCGGCTTCGGAGTCGGAGAAGAAGGCGGCGGCGAAGCTTGAGGATCAGGCTCAGCCGCTGGTCGATGACGCGAAGGGTCAGGTCCAGTCGATGGCTGAGGAGCTCAAGGAGCCTGCGCAGGAATCTGTGCAGCGGGTTCGTGATTCCGCGGCGGAGAGCGCTCAGAA
>NZ_JAJOYY010000007.1:0-110740 GCF_022565895.1 Nesterenkonia sp. YGD6
CCGAGCTCTCGGCCGGGCTTGGCATGGCTCCGAAGGTGACCTTCACGGGTCAGATCGATGCGTTCATCAAGGGTGAGCTCGCAGATGATGTCGTCGCGGTCCTGCGTGAGACGGTCACCAACGTGACCCGCCATGCCAAGGCGACTGCGGTCTCGATCGAGGTCCAGGCAGACTCCGCCGGAGTCACAGTCACGGTCGGTGACGACGGGGTCGGCCTGGCTGCCGGTGACAAGACCGCGAGCGGCACGGCGAACCTGCGGGCCAGGGCGCGTGCTCGGGGTGGTGCCTTTGGGCTGACCCCGGGGGAGAACGGCGGGGTGCGGGCGCGCTGGCACGTCCCGGTCCATGGTCAGGACGTCCCATGATCAGGGTCTTCCTCGTTGATGATCATGAGATCGTCCGACGCGGCATTGCGCGGCTCGTCGACGTCGAACCAGAGCTGGAGGTCGTGGGCGAGTCCGCGACGGTGCGCGGGACGCTCGACCGGATTCAGGTCACGCATCCCGATGTGGTCGTGCTGGATCTGCACCTGCCCGACGGGACCGGGATCGATCTGTGTCGCAGCATCCGTTCCGCGCACCCGGCGATCCGCTGCCTGATCCTGACCGCCGATGATGACGAGAGCGCCCGCGTCGCCGCGGTCATCGCCGGCGCCTCGGGACATGTGCTCAAGAGCATCCGCGCAGGACGTCTGGTCGAGGCCATCCTGCGGATCGCCCGGGGTGAGAGTCTGATCCCCGAGAATCTGGCGGAGCGAGTGCACAGGGACCTCTCTGCCCAGGCGCTTCACGCCCGGCGGCCCCGCGTGAGCCTCACGCTGCGCGAGCAGCAGGTGCTGAAGCTGATCACCGAGGGACTGACGAACCGGCAGATCGGGCAGCGGCTGGGTCTCGCGGAGAAGACCGTGAAGAACTACGTCTCCGGGCTGCTGGCCAAGCTCGGCATGGAGCGCAGGACTCAGGTAGCCGCCTACGGCGCCGCCACCCAAGACAGTGATATCCACAGCTGACGCACCTGTCTGGCGCCCACCCGACGCCTCTGGTAGGACCTATGGCCCTACATGGGCCCGACCCTGATGCGAGAGGCTGGACCCAGCTCGCAGGACTGCGGGCAGGGAGAAGGGAATCCACCTGTGATCATCGCGACAAGAACCCGATCAGACAACAAGATCCACTCTCTGGTCCTCGCCGAACTCGAGTGGACGCCGGAGATCGACGCCTCAGAGGTCGAGGTCGAGGTCGAAGCCGGAGTCGTCACCTTGTCGGGTGAAGTGGGGGACTATTTCGAATACCTCGCCGCCTCGCGTGCCATGCGACGCGTGCACGGCATCGCTGGGGTTCTGAATCGGCTGACCGTGCTTCCTCGCTCGGCGAGATGGGTCACCGACACGGACATCGGCCGCGTCGCGGAACGTGTCCTGACCTGGTCCGCGAACATCCCAGGGACGGTGCGGTCGCGGGTCGAGGGCGGGTGCGTGACGCTCACCGGGCAGGTCGACTGGCACTTTCAGCGGGAAGCGGCCGAGCGGGCGGTGGAGAACATCCGGGGAGTGCACACGGTGCGCAACGAGGTCACGCTGATCCCCCGCCCCGTCTCCGAGGAAGCCGCCGAACGGATCAGGAGTGCCCTGTTCCGCGATCCCCAGGTCGACGCCGGCCGCATCAGCGTCTCAGTCGTGGGCAACACTGCGGTCCTCACTGGATACGTGAAGTCGCTGATGGAGAAGACCCAGGCAGGTGAGGCTGCCTGGTCCTCACCTGACGTCACCACGCTCGACAATCGCCTCGACGTGCGCCCCTACTGAGGCGCACGCACTGATCGAAGCACACTTCCGGTCCCGTGATGCGCTGGGCCCAGCTCGACGTTGCTTCGAAGTCCACCCGACCTGAATCACCAGTCCCACGAGAGGAAGGGACCATGACAGATCATGTTTCTCGCTTCGATTCGCTGGCAGGGTTGGTGAGTCTTCGCCACAACTTGTTCGACGAAGGGATGCGCGGAACGCCGAGCACCGACGTCTACACCAGGGATGAGAAGGAACTGGTCGTGGAGGCGCATCTGTCGAATTTCGCGGACACCGACATCACCGTCAGCGTCGACGATCGAACGCTCGTGATCCAGGCGGAGCGGCGCGAACGCGAGGAGGACAAGGGCAAGCGGTACCTGCTCCGCGAGAGCACCAGCAGCTTTCGGCGCAGCGTCGATCTACCGGAGCAGGCGAAGGACCGGCAGATCAGGGCGGTCTTCGACCACGGGGTTCTGACGGTGTCCGTTCCGCTGGAGGAATCGACCACGCTCAAGTGGATACCGATCGACAACGGACACTCGAACAACTGACTCCGGCAAGACCGGAGTCTGCAAAGACAAGGGGGCGTGATGTTCGACTGGCTCTATTTCTGGAACCTCATCTGGTCCTTCTTCACGCTGCTCTCGCTCGTCTTCGTTCCAGTCTTCATCGTGATGATCTACTTCGTCACGCGGACACCCAGGGCTCGGGCACCTAGGGCTCGTCCTGGGGCCTCGTCGAGGTTTGCCCGCTCGGACGGTGCGGTGCCCGGGCCCGTGGGTGAGAGTGACACGAAGAAGGCCGCGTGAGCTCCGGATCGTCCCCCAGGGCCACCCGGCCCTCGCCGAATGGTGCGCACGGGTGTCATCCGCGGCTGGAGATCCAGGCGCTGACCTCGCGGGCCTGCAGATCCACGAACTTGCGCATATAGGGCTCGGCGGCCGCCTTGATCTTCTTGCCGATGATCGGAATGTTGACGTTGACGTCGCCCCGGACCGTGGAGAGCGTCTCGGTGGCCCCGCGCACGTGCAGGTTCTGCGCGGACTGCGCCGAGACCGGAGCCGAGGCGATCTTCACCGCGGTGTCCGCGCGGCGTGACCCGGCCCCGTCGGGTGCGCCCCAGGAATGGGTGACGTGCACGGTGACCTCACCCTTGATGACCTTCTTGGCGATCTCCGGGAGCTTGTCCGCGGGCATGGACTGCTCGGTGACGATCTCGAAGGGACCGTCCAGCGGGCCGAGGACCTCGAAGCTCAGCAGCTTCGCGCCGACCTTCTTGGACAGGTGCTCATTGAATTCTCGGTCCGCGTAGGCCTCGATGATGTCCTGCGCGCTGTGCGGAATCATGAGCTCTGTTTCAAGTGCCACTGATGGTCTCCTCGTTGATGTCTTGGTGAAGGCATTCTGCGACGGCGGTCACGGAACCTACCCATTGTAAAGTTGTCCCAGTGACCATCATGACTCTTCTCCTGCTTCTCGGCGGTTTCGTCCTGCTCGTCGGCGGCGGCGAGGCACTGGTCCGAGGCGCCGCCTCCCTGGGTCGCACGGTGGGCCTGTCCTCGCTGATCATCGGACTCACCGTGGTGTCCTTCGCGACCTCAGCCCCGGAGCTGGCCGTCAGCACCGGCGCCGCGCTGAGCGGCTCACCCGGCCTGGCGGTGGGCAATGTGGTGGGCAGCAACATCGCCAACATCCTCTTCGTCATGGGCCTCACCGCGATCTTCGGCGCGCTGTTCGTGAAGATCCAGCTGATCAAGGCCGACATCCCGATCATGATCGGACTCTCGGTGCTCGCCCTGCTGATGGCGCTTGACGGCGGCTACAGCCTCCTCGACGGCATCGTGCTGCTGGGTCTGCTGCTGGCCTACCTGGTGGTCACCCTCGTGATGGCCCGTCGGCAGACGCGCCGGGAAGCCCGTGAGGAGGCGGAACGGCTCGATGTGGACACGGTTCTCGCCGGCGGCTCGGTGCGACTGACCAAGGGTCTGCGCACCTCGAAGCTGCGAGCCGTGCTGATCGACGTGCTCCTGGTGCTCGGCGGGGTGGCGCTGCTGGTCGTCGGTGCTCAGATGCTGGTCACCGCGTCCACCACCATTGCGATGGTGCTCGGGGTCAGTGATCTGATCATCGGTCTGACCATCGTGGCCATCGGCACCTCGCTGCCGGAACTCGCCACCAGCATCATCGCCGCCCTGCGCGGCGAGCGGGACATGGCGGTGGGCAACCTGGTGGGCAGCAACATCTTCAACATCGGCGCGGTCCTCGGGATCACCGCGATCATCGCCCCGGACGGCGTCGAGGTCGCCTCGGCCGCCGTCAACTTCGACCTGCCGGTGATGATCGCGGTCGCCCTGGTCCTGCTCCCGCTGGCGTTCACCGCCCAAGCAATCGGACGCTGGGAGGGACTGGTGCTGGTGGCGCTCTACAGCGCCTATGTCGTCTATCTGGTGCTCTACGCGGCTGGACATTCAGCGCTGCAGCCCTTCAGCTCGGCGATGCTCTGGTTCGTGCTGCCGATCACCGCGCTCTGGATCGCGGCTCTGGTCGGATACGAGGTCGGGGTGCTGCGCACCCGCCGGGCGGCCCGGGCCGGGGCGTCATAGCCGGATCAGCGAGTATCCTGTGTGAGGCCCGAAACTCACGATTCTCCCACCGCGCCGAAACACCACCGCGGATCTCCGGCATCGATCTGTATGCGAAACGAGGCGTCACTCTCCCATGGCTCTGTCAGGTCTGCGCACAGCGCTCACGGCGAACCCCTCCTATCGGCGCGTCGCCTCGGCCGCCGCCCATCCCGCGGGGGAACGCACCGACGAGCTGCAGATCTCCTCGACCACCGGACTTCGACCTGCGCTGATCGCAGAGATCGCGACCCAGCTGCGCGGCACGAGCCCCACCGGCACGCTGCTGGCCGTGACCGCCACCGACCGCGAGGCCGACGAGCTGGCCACCTCGCTCGCCGCATACGCCCCGGAGGCCGCGGTGGCGCACTTCCCCTCCTGGGAGACCCTGCCGCATGAGCGGCTCTCTCCACGCTCGGACACTGTGGGACGTCGGCTCGGGGTGCTGCGCCGACTCGCCCACCCGGACGAGGCCGGAGGCGTGCTCGACGTCGTCGTCGCTCCGGTCCGGGCCGTGGTGCAGCCGCTGGTCGCCGGGCTGGGGGATCTCGCACCGGTGCGGCTGAAGGTCGGCGAGTTCGCCGACTTCGACCAGACCGTCGCGCAGCTCGCCGATGCCGCCTATTCCCGGGTGGACATGGTCACCCGGCGCGGCGAGTTCGCCGTGCGCGGCGGCATCCTCGACATCTTCCCGCCCACCGAGCCGCACCCGGTGCGCATCGAGTTCTTCGGCGACGAGGTCGAGCAGATGCGCTGGTTCGCCGTGTCCGATCAGCGTTCGCTCGACACCGAGTCCACCGAACACCCGGAGGTGCTCGACGCCGCGCCCTGCCGCGAGCTGCTGATCACCGACGCCGTGATGGCCCGCGCCAAGGAGCTGATCATTCAGATGCCGCACGCGGCGGATCTGCTCACCAAGCTCGCCGAAGGCATCGCCGCCGAGGGCATGGAGTCCCTGGCCCCGGTCCTGGTGCCCGAGATGGTGCCCTTCGTGGACCAGCTGCCCGCCGGCTCGCTCACCGTGGTGATCGAGCCGGAGAAGACCCGTGGGCGCGCCCACGACCTGGCCGCCACCAACGAGGAGTTCCTCGCTGCCGCCTGGTCCGCCGCCCCAGACGGCGCGGCCGCACCGCTGGACATCAGCGGAGCGCAGATCGGCAGCGAACAGCAGGGCCTGTCCGCAGGCGGCTTCGCCAGCCTCGCCGAGACCCGCGAAGCCTCCATCGCCCACGGCGCCGGCTGGTGGTCGATGACCTCCCTGGGCCTCGATGAGGAGCTGGAGCAGGACGCCGACATCGTCTCGATCGCCTCCCGTGAGCCGATCGGCTACCGCGGCAGCGTCGAAGACGTGATGACCTTCCTCGCCGAGCGCGCCAAGGCGAACTGGTCCGTGGTGGTCACCACCGCCGCCTCCGGCTCCGCCCAGCGGGTCCATGAGCTGCTCACCGAACACGACGTTCCCTGCGTCCGGGTGGACACCCTCGAGGAGACCCCTGCCCCGGGCACGATCACGATCTCCACCGCCAACGTCTCTGAGGGCTTCGCAGTGGACCCGCTGCAGCTGGCGCTGCTGACCGAGTCCGAGATGCTCGGCCGCGCCATCCGGCAGGACTCCGGCTCCGCACGGAAGGTGCCGGCCCGGCGTCGTCGCCATGTGGTGGACCCGCTGGCGCTGAAGCCGGGGGACTATGTGGTCCACGAGCAGCACGGCATCGGCCAGTTCGTGGAGCTGATCCAGCGCAAGGTCGGCTCCCCGCAGGCCATCAAGGCCGGCACCGCGGGCATCCGGGAGTACCTGGTCCTGGAGTACGCCGCCTCCAAGCGCGGCGGCGCGAAGGACCGGCTGATGGTTCCCACCGACCAGCTGGATCAGGTCTCCCAGTACGTGGGCGGCGAGGCGCCGTCGCTGTCGAAGATGGGCGGCAGTGACTGGTCCCAGACCAAGCGCAAGGCCAAGAAGGCGGTGAAGGAGATCGCCGGGGAGCTGATCAGGCTCTATGCGGCACGCATGGCTTCGCGCGGGTTCTCCTTCGGCCCCGACACTCCGTGGCAGGGGGAGCTCGAGGACGCCTTCCCCTACGCCGAGACCCCGGACCAGCTCACCGCCACCGATGAGGTCAAGGCGGACATGCAGCGCGAGATCCCGATGGACCGGCTGATCTCCGGAGACGTCGGCTACGGCAAGACCGAGATCGCCATCCGCGCCGCCTTCAAGGCCGTGCAGGACGGCAAGCAGGTCGCCGTGCTGGTGCCCACCACGCTGCTGGTCTCCCAGCACTATGAGACCTTCACCGAGCGCTACGCCGGGTTCCCGGTGCGGGTGGCGCCGCTCTCACGGTTCCAGACCGCCAAGGAGTCCAAGGAGACGATGGCCGGTCTGCGCGAGGGCAGTGTGGACATCGTCATCGGGACCCACCGGCTGCTGTCCAAGGAGGTCGACTTCCACGACCTGGGCCTGGTGATCATCGATGAGGAGCAGCGCTTCGGCGTCGAGCACAAGGAACAGCTCAAGAAGATGCGCACCAATGTGGACGTGCTCGCCATGTCCGCCACCCCTATCCCGCGCACCCTGGAGATGTCCATGGCCGGGATCCGGGAGACCTCCACGCTGGCCACACCGCCGGAGGAGCGGCACCCGGTGCTCACCTACGTGGGCCCCTACACCGATAAGCAGGTCTCCGCCGCGATCCGCCGCGAGCTGATGCGCGAGGGACAGGTGTTCTTCGTGCACAACCGGGTCTCCTCGATCGACGCGACCGCCGCCCGGATCCGGGAGCTGGTCCCCGAGGCGCGGGTGGAGGTCGCCCACGGGCAGATGAGCGAGACCCGGCTCGAGCAGATCATCCAGGACTTCTGGGAGAAGCGCTTCGACGTGCTGGTCTCCACCACGATCATCGAGACCGGGCTGGACATCTCCAACGCCAACACCCTGATCGTGGATCGGGCCTCGACCTACGGGCTCTCCCAGCTGCATCAGCTGCGCGGACGCGTGGGACGTTCCCGGGAGCGCGCCTACGCCTACTTCCTCTACCCGGCCGAGAAGCCGCTGGGCGAGGTCGCCCTGGAGCGGCTGCGCGCGGTGGCGGCGAACAACGAGCTCGGCGCCGGCCTGCAGCTGGCCATGAAGGATCTGGAGATCCGCGGCGCCGGCAACATGCTCGGCGGGGAGCAGTCCGGGCACATCGCAGGGGTCGGCTTCGACCTGTACCTGCGCCTGGTCGGCGAGGCTGTGGCCGATTACCGCGGGGACACCGAGGAGACCTTCACCGAGGTCAAGATCGAGCTGCCGATCAACGCCCACCTCCCGCATGACTACGTCCCGGGGGAGCGGCTGCGCCTGGAGGGCTACCGCAAGCTCGCCGCCGCGGACACCCAGGAGAAGATCGCCGAGGTCATCACCGAATGGCAGGACCGCTACGGGGACCTGCCCGACCCGGTGACCAACATCGTGGAGGTGGCCCGGTTCCGCAACCGCGCCCGGGCAGCGGGGATCCACGACGTCGGCACCCAGGGTCAGTTCATCAGGTTCGGCCCGGTGACCGAGCTGGCGGAGTCCAAGGCGATGCGCCTGGAACGGATGTACCCGGGCAGCCAGCACAAGGTCACCATGAAGCAGGTGCTGATCCCGAAGCCGAAGACCCGCGGCGTCACCGGGGTGGAGCTCACCGATTCAGAGCTGCTGGCCTGGCTCAATCAGGTGTTCGAGGCGATCTTCCCGCCGGTCTGATCCGCCGCCGGTCGGCGCAGCGCGGAACGGGGCAGCCCGTTCAGCGGCAGCGACAGCGGGCTGCGGTTCACGAGCATGCCCAGGCCCCAGCACAGCAGCAGGGCCGCCAGGGTGCGCAGCGGCGGGTTCTCCAGCGCGAAGAGGCGCAGCAACAGGTACAGGATGATCGCGTGGGCGAAGACCACGAAGGTCGCGGTCTGCACCAGTTCCGAGATGACGACGCCGAGGATCCGCCCGCGCCGCGGCTGGGTCAGCACGGTCGAATCGTCACCGTCCGCAGAGCTCGTGCTGGTCCGTTGCGGGCGCGGCCCGCCGAGCAGCGCGTTGACGGCGCTGGAGAAGACCAGCACCAGGCCGATGCTGATCAGCACCGAGACGGCCGGCGAGAGCAGGAACGTCCCGAAGCCTGAGTACTTGATGTTCATCGTCCGGACGCCAGCGGCCACGGCGCCGAAGCCGACACTCAAGCAGAGCAGCCCGAGCCACGGCCTGGCCGGCAGGCTCAGTCCGCGCGGGGAGCGCATGAAGCGGCCGAACCAGTGCCCGGCCAGCATGAACGCCATGCAGGCCGGTGCCAGACCGATCCCCAAGGGGGTATAGCCCATGACAGATCCTGGGATCTGCGCCACCGCGAGGCCGCCGACCGCCACCGCGACGCCGACCCACCAGGGCTGGCTGAGCACCGCGCGCAGCAGCAGCGCGGCGAAGAAGAGCACGGAGATGAACCAGAAGACCAGGAAGGGCATGTTCGTCATGGCGCCGCCGAAGAGCGCCTGGGGAACGGTCATCGGGTCGAACGGCCACGGGGTGGGGACCATCGCCAGCACCGCGACGCTGAGCAGCACGAACCAGACCAGATAGGGCAGGGCCAGGCTGCGGCTGCGCGCGAGGAACTCCTCACGCACGGTCCGCGAGGTGGAGAAGAAGAACCCGGCCAGGAAGAAGAACAGCGGCATCCGCCAGATCTGCAGGTACTCCGCCCCCGGCATCCCGGCCCAGGCGTGGCCGAGGACCACGGCGGCCACCGAGATGACCCGCAGCAGGTCGATGCCGAGATTCCGGGCGCGCACAGGTCGCGGCGCCGGAGCGGTCATGTCAGCTGAAGGTCGAAGCGAGGTCAGCGGACGTGTGGCTCCGCCGCCGACTCTCGCGAAGAGCTGGCGCGGGAGGCCATGGCGTCGAGCGGCTCACCGTGCTCACCGTGGAGGTCCTGCTGCTCCAGGGAGTCCGAGCGGCCGATGACCTCCTTGGCGACGAGGAACGAGCCGCAGTACAGGACGATGAAGATCATCCCGGGCAGCCAGACCTGATCCAGATCCCAGAAGTACAACGCGACGATCGAGCCGACGAGCATGAAGAAGACGAAGAGGAACGCGACGAAGTTCCCTACAAAATTGCCCTGGCCCGAATAGGCCTTGACCTTACCGTTGCTGATCATGTGCTCCCCTTAGGATGCGGTGCGGTCTGCTGGACGCCCATCTCAGTAGCTCCCGGCAGCACCCGATGTGCTGGAATCTCTAGGCTCCACGATATCAAGAGAGGAGCTCGCTCCGATGCGTGTGGCGCCGGCGGACACCATCGCGACGGCGTCGTCATAGCTGCGCACTCCGCCGGAGGCCTTGATGCCCAGCCGGCCACCGACCAGGGAGTGCATCAGGGTGATGTCGGCGAGGGTGGCTCCGCCGCCGGCGAACCCGGTGGAGGTCTTCACGAAGTCAGCCCCGGCCGCTTCCGCGGCTCGGCATACCAGCTCCTTCGCTGACTCGCCGAGCAGCACCGTTTCCAGGATCACCTTGAGGATCGCGCCGCCTGCGTGGGCGGCGTCGGCCAGCGCACGGATCTGCGCCTCGACGTAGCTGTGGTCACCGGCATTCGCGGCGGCGATGTCCACCACCATGTCCACCTCCTGGGCGCCGAGCTGAACCGCCTCCACGGTCTCCGCCAGCTTCGACGCGGTGGTCGAGGCTCCCAGCGGGAAGCCGACCACGGTGCAGGTCTTGACCTCGGTGCCGGTGAGCTCCGCGGCGACCAGCGGCACCCAGCGCGGGTTGATGCAGACCGCGGCGAAGGAATGGGTGCGCGCCTCGGTGACGATCCGCCGGATGGTGGCCTCATCGGTGTCAGGCTTCAGGGCGGTGTGATCGATCAGCGGTGCCATCTCGGCGGGGGTGGGGGTATGTGACATGGGCGTGCTCCTGGAGGGTCAGTGGGAGGGGCAGGTGGGGCTGGACGGCGGGCTGGTCAGCCCAGCAGGGACTCCATCGAGGTGCGCAGCTGTTCCAGGCGCTTGGCCGCCTGGGCGCGGGCCGCGCCGATGGCCTCGGGGTCGGCGTTGATTCCGGGGGTGTCCGCCACGGCTTCGAGGTAGCACTTGACCTTCGGCTCGGTGCCGGAGGGCCGGACGATCACCCGGTCCCCAGCCTCGGTGAGGTAGATCAGAGCATCGGTCTTGGTCGCCTCGCTCAGCTCCGTGCCGGGCAGCGGATCCCGGGTCAGGTCCAGGGACTCGACCACGGGGGAGCCGGCGATCTCCACTGGAGCCTGTGCGCGCAGCGCCGCGGTGACCTTGCCCAGCTCGGAGAGGTCGTTGACCCGGATGGTGACCTGGCCGGTGACGAAGACTCCGGCCTCGGCGGCGATCTCGTCCAGGGCGGCGATCAGGCTGGTGCCGCGGGCCTTCAGCGAAGCGGTCATCTCCGCGAAGATCAGCGCGGCAGAGACGCCGTCCTTGTCCTTGACGTGTTCGGGGTCCACGTTGAAGCCGATGGCCTCCTCGTAGCCGAAGCTCATGTGCTGGACCCGGGCCAGCCATTTGAACCCGGTCAGCGTCGCGGCATGTTCGACGCCGCGGACCTCGCACAGCCGCGCGAGCAGCCGGGAGGAGACGATCGAGTTCGCCAGCACCGGGGCGCTGCCGTCGGCCTGGGGGCGCAGCGGTCCGCGTTCGAGCAGGTGGCGGCCCAGCAGGGCCCCGATCTCATCACCGGAGAGCTGGCGCCAGGCGCCGGCCGACTCGTCATAGACCGCCGCGGAGAGCCGATCAGCGTCGGGGTCATTGGCCAGCACCAGGTCTGCCTGCTCGGCCTCGGCGGCCTTCAGTGCGAGGTCCAGGGCGCCGGGCTCCTCAGGATTGGGGAAGTCGGCCGTGGGGAAGTCGGGATCCGGTTCGAACTGCTCGGCCACCGGGGTCACGGTGAACCCGCCGGCACGCAGCAGCGAGGTGACCATCTCCCCGCCGACGCCGTGCATCGCGGTGTAGACCACGTGCAGGTCGCGCTGCGGGTAGGTCTCCGGATCCAGCAGCTCCAGGGCCTCGCGCTCGTAGCTGCTGCGGGCCTCATCGGTGACGGGGTGCGGCTCAGCGTCGCCGGCGGAGGCGCCGGCGCCGTCAGCGGCCCCAGCGCCGACCTCCGCGGCGGGTGCGGGTGTGTCCGCCAGTTCGGCGATCCTTGCCGCGATGTCCTGATCCACCGGTGGCACGATCTGCGCACCGACCCCATGGCCGTGGGGTTCCAGGAAGCGGGAGAGCTCCCCGCCGAGGTAGACCTTGTACCCGTTGTCCTGGGGCGGATTGTGGCTCGCGGTGACCATCACACCGATCTCGGCGTCGAGCACCAGCACCTGGCGGGCCAGCAGCGGGGTGGGTCCCGGGCGGGTGAAGAGGTGGACCTCCCAGCCGGCGGCGGAGAAGATCTCGGCGGTGTCGGCGGCGAACTCGTCGGACTGGTGGCGGGCGTCGTAGCCGATCACGATCTTGCGCGCCCCGCTGCGCATCAGGTCCTGCGGGTTGTCCGCCTGCTGCTGGGCCTTGGCCAGCTGCTCCTCGGCGTAGCTGAGCATCCCCGCCGCCGTCTGGCGGACCACCAGGCGGTTCATCCGCAGCGGTCCCGGACCCAGCTCCGCGCGCAGCCCGGCGGTGCCGAAGGCGAGCCGACCGGCGAAGAGCCGTTGAAGCTCTGCGGTCGCCAAGGCGTCCGAGTCCTCGGCGCGCTGCAGCAGCTGCTGCAGCTTGGACCGGGTGCCGGCGTCCGGGTCCTGGTCGATCCAGCGGCGAACGGCAAAGATCAGCTTCTCGGTCATGGCGGTCTGCTCCCTCATCTCGGTCGGGGTATCGGGTCTGGGTCGGTCGGTCATCGGTGCAGGACAGAAGTGGAGAGCGACGGGCTCGGCGCGTGAGGCTCGTCAGAGGTCACGCTGATCAGGGCGCCAGGATGCGCCCGATGACCTCTGCCAGCAGGGCGGATATCCGCGGGGCGGCCTGGCGTCCGGCGTCGAGGACCTCGCTGTGGCTCAGCGGCTCCGGGGAGATGCCGGCGGCCTGGTTGGTGACCAGGGAGATGCCGAAGACCTCCATGCCGGCGGCGCGGGCGGCGATCGCCTCCAGCGCGGTGGACATCCCCACCAGATCGGCGCCCAGTGTTCCGGCCATCCTGACCTCGGCGGGAGTCTCGTAGTGCGGGCCGGGGAACTGCGCGTAGACACCCTCGGGCAGATCGGGATCGACTTCCCGAGCCGCTGCACGCAGCCGGCTGGAATAGAGGTCGGTCATGTCCACGAAGTGCGCGCCGCGCAGGGAGGAGGTGCCGGTGAGGTTGAGGTGATCGGAGATCAGCACCGGGGTGCCGGGCTTCCACTGCGGGTTCAGCCCGCCGCACCCGTTGGTCAGCACCATGGTCGCCGCACCCGCAGCGGCGGCGGTGCGCACCCCGTGGGCGACGGCGTCGACTCCGCGGCCCTCGTAGTAATGGGTGCGCGCGCCGATCACGAGCACATGCGCGCCCGAGGGGGTGCGCAGGACCTTCAGCGTGCCGCTGTGCCCGGAGACGCCCGAGGCATGGAAGCCGGGAACCTGTTCGGCGTCGACCTCCGCGATGAGCTCACCAAGCCTGGCGGCGGCCTCACCCCATCCAGAGCCCAGGGTGCAGGCCAGGTCGATCGAGTCGACGCCGGCCTGGTGCAGCAGCTCTCGCGCGGCCTCTTCGGCGCGCAGGTTCACCGGGGCGGTCGGGTCATCGGTTGAGGTCAGCTCCGCAGGCGCGCCGAGCGGGGCGCTGGTGGGGGCACTGTGCTGGGTCTGGACTCTGTCGTGGCTCACATGGGTCAATCTACAGTCTGGGTGGGACACAGCGGCAGGCTGACGCGACGGATCTGGCTCCACCGGCGCGCCGCAGCGGCTCTCGAATCGCCGCGAGCTGACGGACCGGTCAGGTCGAGTCTTCGAGCTTGCGATGTCACATCCCTGTGTGGCGTATGACATTGCTGTCTCAACTGGGCAGAATGGGGCGGTGACTCCAACTAATATGCAACGACGCTTCGCCCCTGACCGCATCGCCATCCTCGGCGGAGGCCCGGGAGGCTATGAAGCCGCTATGGTCGCCGCCGACGCCGGCGCGGAGGTCACCATCATCGAGGAGAAGGGCCTCGGCGGCTCCGCGGTGCTCACCGACGTGGTTCCGTCCAAGACGCTGATCGCCACCGCCGACGCGATGCGCCGGGTCAACATCTCCACCGCCTTCGGCGTGCGCTTCGGTGAACATGCCAGCGGCACCGAGGGTGCGGCCGGCGACGAGGCCAAAGAGGCAGAGGCCTGGGCCGACTTCTCCAAGGTCAACGAGCGCCTGCTCAAGCTCGCGCACAGCCAGTCCCGCGACATCCACGCCACTCTGGAGTCCTATGGGGTGAGGGTGATCATCGGGCGCGGCAAGCTCGTGCCGCCGCACAGCATCGAGGTCACCTCTGGGGAACATGCCGGTGACGTGGTCGTCGCCGACGCGATCATCGTGGCGACCGGAGCTCACCCGCGCGAACTCGGCTCCGCAAAGCCGGACGGCGAACGGATCCTCAACTGGACCCAGGCCTACAACCTCACCGAGGTCCCGGAACACATGATCGTCGTCGGCTCCGGCGTCACCGGCGCCGAGTTCGCCTCGGCCTACCGTCGGCTCGGCGCCGAGGTCACGCTGGTCTCCTCCCGCGACCAGGTCCTGCCCGGGGAGGACGCCGACGCCGCCACGGTGCTGGAGAACTCCTTCAAACGCGTCGGAGTCCACGTCGCGTCACGGACCCGCGCCGAGTCCGTGGAGCGCACCGAGGACGGGGTCGATGTCCGGCTCACCAGCGGTGAGGTGCTGCACGGCTCGCACTGCCTGATGGCGGTGGGCGGGATCCCGAACACCGCCGACCTCGGGCTCGAGGAGGCCGGGGTCGAGATCTCCGAATCCGGCCACGTCCAGGTGGACACCGTCTCGCGCACCACGGCCAACAACATCTACGCCGCAGGGGACTGCACCGGGGTGATGCCGCTGGCCTCCGTCGCGGCGATGCAGGGCCGTGTGGCCGTGGCCCATATGCAGGGCGAGAGCGTGAAGCCGCTGAAGCTCCACCAGGTCGCCTCAAACGTGTTCACCTCCCCGGAGATCGCCACGGTCGGGGTCACCCAGGAACAGGTCGACTCCGGAAAGTACCAGGCCGATGTGATCAAGCTCGACCTGGCCACCAACGCCCGGGCCAAGATGATGAACATCCGTGAAGGCTTCGTGAAGATCTTCTCGCGCAAGGGCTCCGGCACCGTGATCGGTGCCGTCGTCGTCGCCCCGCGCGCCTCCGAGCTGATCTTCCCGCTTGCTCTGGCCGTGACGCACAAGCTGCACGTCGACGACGTCGCCACCACCTTCACCGTCTACCCCTCGCTGACCGGCTCGATCTCCGAAGCCGCCCGCCGACTCCACCTTCACGTCACCGACCCGGAGGACTGACCCGCATGAGCAGCCCCACGCCCCCCGAACCGGTGAAGCCGGGAAGCGCGACGCCGCGCACCCCGACCGCGGTGGATGCCTTCGCCGAGGACTACTTCGAGCGGCTGCTCGCCCTGGACCCGGAGGAGGCCACGGTGCTGGGTCGCCCCGGCGTGGAGACCGAGTACGCCGACTACTCCCCGGCCGGACGCGAAGAAGTCGCGCAGCTGCAGCGCGAGACGCTGACCCGGCTGGCCGGGCTGACGCCAGCGGACCGCATCGACGAGGTGACCCTGCATGCGATGGCCGAGCGGATCGGGCTTGACGTCGCGCTGCACGATTCCGGGCGGACCGAGCTGAACAACCTGGCATCGGCACCGCAGGGAGTGCGGATGGTCCTTGAGCTGATGCCCGCGCAGACCGAGCAGGACTTCCTCCACATCGCCGGGCGGCTGCACAACCTGCCTGCCGCGCTCGAAGGCTACTGGGCCTCGCTCCAAGCCTCCGCCGAGCGAGGCCAGGTCCCCGCCGTACGCCAGGTCCAGGCGGTGGCGCAGCAGTGCCGCAGCTACGCCCGCGACGACGGCGCGCTCGCCGGCTACCTGCACAGCGGCCAGCAGGCCCAGGTCAGCGCGACCACGCAGGACGCCCTGGCCGCCGGCACCGCCGCCGCGCAGCAGGCCTACCGGCTGCTGGCGCGGCGCCTCGAGGAAAAGCTGCTGCCCCAGGCTCCGGCGGCCGACGCGGTGGGGATCGAGACGTACCGGCTGGCCAGCCGGTACTTCACCGGCACCGCGCTGGACCTCCAGGAGACCTACCGGTGGGGCCTGGAGGAGCTCGCCCGGCTCGTCGCCGCTCAGGAGGAGGTCGCCCAGCAGATCAGCCCCGGCGCCTCCGTGGAGGACGCCAAGGCGATCCTTGACGCGGATCCCACCCGACAGCTCTCCGGGACGGCTGCGCTGCAGGAATGGATGCAGCGGCTCTCGGACGAGGCGATGGCGGCCCTGAAGGACGTGCACTTCGACATTCCGTCCCCCATGGACGCCCTGGAATGCATGATCGCGCCGACCCAGGACGGCGGGGTCTACTACACCGGACCCAGTGACGACTTCTCCCGGCCGGGCCGGATGTGGTGGTCGGTGCCTGAAGCGGACGAGCGCTTCACCACCTGGGCGGAGACCACCACCGTCTACCACGAGGGGGTCCCGGGGCATCATCTGCAGATCGCCACCGCCACCCTGGTGAAGGACCGGCTGAACTCGTGGCGGCGCCACGGCAGCTTCGTCTCCGGCTTCGCCGAGGGGTGGGCGCTCTACGCAGAGCAGCTCATGGCCGAACTGGGATTCCTCGCAGACCCCGGAGACCTGATGGGGATGTATGACATGCAGCGGATGCGCGCGGCCCGCGTGGTCTTCGACATCGGGGTTCACTGCGGCTTCGACGCCCCAGCAGAATGGGGCGGGAAGCCCTGGACCCCTGAGCAGGGCAAGGAGTTTCTGCGCGCCCACCTTCCGATCTCGCCGGCGCAGCTGGACTTCGAGTTCACCCGCTATCTCGGCTGGCCCGGTCAGGCGCCGTCGTACAAGGTCGGACAGCGTGTCTTCGAGCAGATCCGCGCCGAGCGTGAGGCGGTCGCCCGGGCAGCCGAGGAGCCATTCGACCTGCGTGCCTTCCACACCGAGCTGCTGGGACTCGGCATGATCGGGCTGGACACGATGCGATTCGCGATGCGGCCATGAGACTGCGCCCCGGCCGGAACCGTGACTGGCCGGTGAGCCCTGCGGTGCAGACCTCCGCCGGGCGGGTGGAGCTGCGCCCCCTGCGGCCCGAGGATGAGCATCGCTTCATGGCGCTGCGCGTGCTCAACAGCGAGTGGCTGCAGCCCTGGGACGCCACCACCCCCGAGAATCCCGATCCCCGCGATTCCGCCGCCAGCTTCCGGCAGATGGCTCGCCACCTGACCCGCAGCGCCCGGACCGGCACGCACCTGCCCTGGCTGATCTGGTTCACCGCCGACGGCGGAGCGCCCCGGCTGGTCGGTCAGCTGACGGTGGGCCCGATCATCGCCGGCTCCGCGCAGACCACCTCCCTGGGCTACTGGCTCGACGAGGGACATGCCGGGCGGGGGATCACCCCGATGGCCGTGGCGCTCGCGGTCGACCACCTCTTCTTCGAACGCGGACTGCACCGGGTGGAGATCGCCGTTCGTCCAGAGAACGCAGCGAGTCT
Source organism: Nesterenkonia sp. YGD6 (assembly GCF_022565895.1). Lineage (NCBI taxonomy): Bacteria > Bacillati > Actinomycetota > Actinomycetes > Micrococcales > Micrococcaceae > Nesterenkonia > Nesterenkonia sp. YGD6. The sequence goes on from NZ_JAJOYY010000007.1 coordinate 17,098, forward strand.
GCGGGTGGTGGAGAAGCTGGGATTCCGGGAGGAAGGAATGCGCCTGCGGTTCCTGCACATCCACGGGGCCTGGCGCGACCACAGGTGCTTCGCGCTGACCCGGGAAGAGATCGGCGACGGTCTTGTGGCGCGTTGCCGCGGATCACAATCCGGTGTCGGATAGGCTCACCCTGTACTTCATGAAGGGCAAGGGGGCCAGAGATGCTGGGCATGGAACACACCGAGAGCGGTTTCCTCTCCGCTGTGCAGGGCCTGCCCATCCCCTCCTCCGCGCTCATCGCCCTGATCGCCGTGCTCTTCCTGGGCGCCCTGGTCCTGCGCGGACGGCGCCAGGCCAGCAGCTTCACCGAGGCCGCGCCCACGGTTCAGGACGGCCCGACGATCACTCGGGAAACCTCCCTGCGGACGCTGCCGGCCTCCACCGAGCCGATGACCAGCACCACCGCCCACCCCGACACCCACCGAGGGGCGACAATGTCTTCCACCACTGAGTCCTCAGCCACCGCGTCTTCCACCACCGAGTCTTCCACCACCGAGTCTTCACGCTCGGCCTCCGGGTTCCAGCTGCACTGGGGTCGCACCCTGGTGGCGCTCCTCGGAGTGCTCGCTCTGCTCACCGCCGTCGTCACCGGGATCCTCGCGCCGCTCACCGCGGTGCCCGCAGCGCTGCCGCTCAGCGCCGCTGGCGTGTTCCTGCTCGCACTGGTGGCCATGAGGACCATGGCGGTGCTGCGCCGACGCAGCCGGCGTCGAGCGCGCGTGCAGTCCGCCATCGAAGAAGCGATGAATCCGCTGCAGTCCAGCCCCTGGGTGAATCCGGCCGACGCCGGGCTCTTCGACGCGCTGAGCGCCGACGACCGTGGCGCCGGGGGCCCGAACTCCTTGCAGCAGATCGACGAGGACGGACTTCCCGTGGGACTGGAACGCACCTTCGGGGCTGAGGTGCAGACCGCGGGCCCGGTCCTGGGCGATGCCGCTGAGCCGGTCGGCCCCTGGCAGCCGCGTTCCGTGCCGCGACCGAAATACCTGGACCTGGACAAGGCCGAGCGGATCGAGCCGGAGGCGCTCGCGGTGCAGACCCCCGTGCCGCGCAGCGACGTCAAGCTCACCCAGCGCCGCTTCCTGGACACGTCGGCCCCCGCTGAGCAGACCCCGGCGGCCCAGCAGAGCTCCACAGAGCAGAACCCCCCGGTGGACCAGATCAAGGCCCCGAAGCATGATTCGATGAACCTCGACGAAGTACTCAAGCGCCGGCGCGCCTGATGTCGCGAGGCATGACCCCAGCAGAGCTGGAGGCCAGGCAGCTGGCATTCATGGAGTCCTTCGACGCGCACCCGCCGATCGCGGAGGCGATTCAGCACACCGGCGTCTACGCCACCAGCGTGCACCTGGAATCGTTGCAGCACCGCCCGGGAGCGGGGGTGACCGGGGTCTACCGGGTGGCGACCGGACGCCCCGTGATGCCGCGCGGCGGACCTGCGGGGGCCTATACCGAGACCTCTGACCACGTGGACGAGCTCTATGTGGGCATGACCACCGAGCCGGTGCCCGCTGACGCTGACGGTGTCGTCCAGTCACACAGCCCCTATGGCCGGCTCTCGATCTGGCAGCACCCGCTGGACCCCTCGCTGCCAGGGCTGCGCATCGCGACCGACCCAGACTCGGTCCGCAATGTCTGGGGGGCAGGACGGGACCTGGTCAGCCTGGAGACCATCAGCTATCGGCCGCTGCGTCGGGCCGTGATCGCGGCGGAGTTCGACGACGGCACCCGGCTGTTCCTGAAGGTCCTGCGTGAGCGTCGCGCCCATCATCTGCACACCCGGCACCAGCTGCTGCTCGACGCCGGGATCCCCGCCGCCGTGCCGGTGCGTGAGCCGGTGCTCGACGTCGTCGCCCTGCAGGAAGGCTCGGGGGAGTCCCTGGCAGAGTATTTCCTCGCCGACGGCGCCGCCGCCGCCGCGCCGGAGCAGTTCATCGATCTGCTCGAGAAGCTGCCCGCGGAGGTCATGACGCTTCCGGCACGAGAGGCCTGGACCGATCGGCTCTCGGCATACGCCTCGGCGGCCTCCTCGGCTCTGCCCGAGGCGGAGGACCGGATCCGCGCACTGGTGGAACACATCAGCGCTGCGCTCCCGCTGACCGATCGTGGCCCGGTGGTGCCCACCCACGGTGACTTCTATGAGGCCAATCTGCTGATGGGCGGCGGAGAGGTCTCGGCGCTGTTGGACGTGGATTCTCTGGGGCCGGGTCACCGGGTGGATGATCTCGCCTGTTTCCTGGGCCACCTTGCGGTGCTGCCCGCCGTGGACCCGCGCTATGTCCACGTCCCTGCCGCGTTCGAGCGCTTCGCTTCCGGATTCGCCGCCACCGTCGATGCGCAGGGGCTTCGGGTGCGCACCGCCTCCGTGGCGCTGTCCCTGGTGGCCGGTGCGCGCGACACCCGTCGGCGGCAGTGGCAGGCGCAGGCCGAGCATCGGCTCAGCTGTGCGGAGGCCGTGGTCGGTCTGCGCCCCGCGGGCCCGGCGCTGCCGGAGTGGCCGAGGCTCTAGAACTGAACGATCACGCCGTCGGCCAGCAGATCTGGGTGTGCCACTTCTCAGGATCAGGCTCGGCCCCTGGATCCGTGAGGTAGCTCTCCCACATCATGTCGCCGGGCGTGACGTCGGCGTCGACGAAGTAGCGTTCCAGCTCGGAGTACGTGCGCTCCAACGTGTCGTATGACCCGATGTGGATCGCTTCGACCACACGGCCACCGGGGAGACTGCCCGGAGCGACGGGTCCGTCCGGTGTGATGGGCGAGTCGACGGGAAATCCTGCCTCGACATCCACCGTGTCTCCCGGGCGACCGTGATATCTGCCGAACGGGGCACCCGTGGGGCTGACGCCCTGGGCTTGCAGCACTCGCATCGTCTCTTCAAACGCCCGAGAGAAGAAGTCGGTCAGTCCCGTCATCGGCACCCGCTCCCTGATGCCGGCGGTGTGCTTCTCGGAGAGCTGGGTGAGTCTGATGTCTGTCATAGGGAGATGCTCGTCGGGGAGACGCGCCACGGGTAGAGCCGAAAGTCCCTGCCCAGGATCCGACGGCCGAGCAGATCAGCTGCGCATCCTGCGCTTCAACCGGGTGAGCTTGCGGCGCAGGTCCGCCGCGGCCTCGGCCTTGCCCTGCCGCATCAGCGCCTCGATCTGACCCTCCAGGGCATCGGCCATCAGCGCAGGGCTGGCCTCGCGCTCGTCGGTGGACATCCGGAAGATCGTCTCGGCCTCATCGGCCCGCCCCATCTCCAGCAGCACCTTGGCCGCGAAGACCTCTGCGTCCCCGGCCGCATCCTCGTCTCCGGCCTCGGCGAACAGGTCAGCGGCTTCCAAGCCGGCGGCCACCGCCTTGGTTCCTTCACCCAGCGCCGTCCATCCGCGTGCCAGTGAATCGGTGATGTCCGCGCGCTGCCAGGTGGTCCCGTGTTCTCTCGCCAGAGCCAGCGCGCGATCCAGATGATCGATTCCAGTCTGGTCCTCGGCGCGGGTGAGCAGGTGCCCCAGAGAGTGGAGCGCCTGCAGCAGCACCAGCGGGTCCAGGTCCTCGCTGTGCTCGACCAGCTCGAGTCCACGTTCGTAGTGGCCGCGGGCCACCTCGAGGCGGTCCAGGGAGGCGGCCAGCGCCCCCGCGGCAAGATGGGCGCGCGCTGCCTCATCGGTCTCCTGGACCTCGCTGAAGAGCTCTGCGGCCTCGTTCCAATGCGACATCGCCTCCAGCGGCCGCTTCAGATGGGTCACCGCGTGGCCGAGCCCCATCAGCGCCCGGGCCCGGGTGGACCGGTCCTCCGCGGAGCCGCCCAGCCGCACGGAGAGGGCATCGAGCACCTTCTCCGCCTCGGGATAGTCGTCCAGTTCCAGGAGCTGCTGGCCCAGCGCCAGGCTCAGCAGTCGCGATTCACGGAACTCTCCGAGCTCGGCCTGCTGCACCGCGACCCGCCAGGCCAGGACCGAAGCCTCACCGTCGTCTTCTTCTCCGGTGAGCCCAGCCAGCAGCGCGGCAGCTGAGGCGGCGCCCTTGCGCACCCTGGCCGCGGCGTAGAGCTCCACGGAGCGCAGCGCTGACTCGATGGCTTCGAGATTGCGGTCTTCGTGATGGTGGATCGTGGCCTGCAGCATCGCCATGGCGCCGTGCACTGCACGATTCGCCGGCGCGGCGAGGACCAGCCCAGCTGTGGTGAGCGCCTCGGCGATCTCACCGGAGAGCAGCAGGGTGTGCGCCAGGAACATTCTGGCGCCGGCCAGCGCCTCGGGCCGGTCGAGAGCGGTGAGGATCGCACAGGCCTCCTGCACCAGCGGCAGGGTGGGTTCGGGTCCTTCGTCCTGGAGCCTGCGCACGGCCAGGGAGGAGAGCACATCAGCGAGCTCCACGGTGACATTCCCGGACGCCTGGTCCTCCGCGCGCAGATCTTCGGCGACCCGGGACAGGATCTCACCCTCCACCCGGTCAGGTTCGCGCAGCAACATCGCGCCGAGGTCGTCTTCGACCCGGGCCTGCCGGAAGCGGCCCAGCTCGCGCAGCAGGCTCAGCCGCTGGGCGATGAAGGGAGCTGAAGCGGCGGAGTCCCCGCGCATCTCATGGACCCCAGCCAGGATGCGCAGCAGCATCAGCCGGTTCTCGGGATCCTCGCCGCCGGGAGAGCGCAGTCCGGCCTCAGCGGCCTCAGCGGCCGAGCGGAACCGCTCACCGTAGGCACCCTCGTATGCAAGGTCGAGCCAACCCGCGGCGTCGTCGGCGGGCACAGTCGTCCCACCGGCGGCCTCGAGGAGTGCCGTCAGACGCGGAATCAGCGGACTCGTCATCTGCACCAGAGTAACGCCGATCGAGTGCCGTCGTAGAATGGCGCCCATGACTTCTTCCCCTCCGGCGCCTCGGCGTGTCCGCCGCGTCACGGGGTTCACCGCGATCACCGCCGCTGGGGTCATGGCTCTGACGAGCTGTTCGTCGCCGCCCCCCACGGAGGAGCCCACCGGCCGCGCCGCCGAGGGGGCCTGGACCATCGCAGTCGGGGATCACCCGCTGGATCAGACCATCGCCAATGTCTACGCTCTGGCGCTGAACTCCCGGGACACTCCCGCCGTGGTGGAGACCTCCGATCGCCGCCCCGCTGATGTGGTCGCCGAAGGTGAGACCGATCTGGTCCTCGGGCGATCCCTGACCTTAGCCCGGCAGCTCGATCCCGAGGCGTTCGCCGAGCTGGAGCAGCCGAGCTCGGCCGAGCTGCTCGGCGTGATCGAAGACAGCCTCGATGATCAGGCCCAGCTGCTGGACCCGATCGCTGCGGTGCTCGGCAGCTCCCTGGTGATCACCTCGATCACCGCCGAGCTCAATGACATCGCCACCGAGGGGGAGGTGGATGATCCCGCCTTCGCCGATGCCTGTGACGAGCTGCGCATCGGGGTGCGTCCGGACCTGCCCGCCCCGGAGCCTCTTCTGGCCGAGGTCTATGACTGCGATCCCGCCGAGATCGTCGTCGCGGGGGAGAACGAACTGCTCAACGCGGTGATCACCGCCGAGCTCGACGCCGCGATCGTCACGACCTCGCACCCCGACATCCAGGAGCAGGGGCTCATCGCGCTCACCGATGCTGAGCGCGCCTTCCCGCAGGAGCAGTACGTTCCGGTGGTCTCCGCGGAGATCGCCGAGGAGGTCCCCGGGGTGGCGGTGGAGCTGGCTCAGGCGTTGAACGAGGACGCCCTGGTCACGCTGCGCCGACTCATCGACGGGGATCAGGGGCTGACCCCGCAGGAGGCCGCGGAGTACTGGTTGGTCCAGGAGGGCTTCGTCGCGGAGCCCGAGGACTGGGGCTGACGAGGCTCGTAGCTGAGGGCAGACCGCTGGGTTCGCGCAGCTGTGCGCAACTCGCCGAACGGGTCGAGGCTTGTAACGTCCCGACGCGGACCGTGTCATAGGGCACAATCTGTTCATGGAGGAATTCGAGGACTTCACTCAGGCCCAGAAGCTCCGCAACGTGCGGTACGACGTGCGCGGACCCATCGCAGTGGAAGCCGCGCGACTAGAGCGCGCGGGCCACCGGATCACCAAGCTGAACATCGGCAATATGGCGCCCTTCGGCTTTGACGCGCCGGACTCGATCCTGGTGGACATGATCAAGAACCTTCCCAGCTCCCAGGGCTACTCCGAGTCCCAGGGCATCTACTCGGCCCGCACCGCGGTGGCCCAGTACTACCAGTCCCGCGGCATGCGCGATGCCGAGGTGTCGGACGTGATCCTGGGCAACGGGGTCTCCGAGCTGATCACGATGGTGCTGCAGGCGCTGCTCAACCCCGGCGACGAGGTCCTCATCCCAGCGCCGGACTACCCGCTGTGGACCGCGATCACCACCTTGTGCAGCGGACGCGCCGTCCACTACGTCTGCGACGAGGAGAACCACTGGTGGCCGGACCCGGAAGAGGTCGAGTCCAAGGTCACCGACCGGACCAAGGCCCTGGTGCTGATCAACCCGAACAATCCGACCGGGGCGGTCTACCCGCGCGAGATCCTCGAAGCCATGGTGGACATCGCCCGGCGGCACAATCTCCTGCTGCTCTCCGATGAGATCTACGAGAAGATCACCTTCGACGACGCGGAGATGATCAACGCCTGCACCCTGGCCGACGATGTCTTCACGATCACCTTCTCCGGGCTGTCCAAGACCTGGCGCGTGGCAGGATTCCGCTCGGGCTGGCTCTACATGTCGGGACCCAAGCACCGGGCCAAGAACTACATCGAGGGCCTGAACCTGATGTCGAACCTGCGCATGTGCCCCAACGTCCCGGCCCAGCACGCGATCCAGACCGCGCTCGGCGGCTACCAGTCCGTGGAGGAGTTCATCCGTCCCGGCGGCAGGCTCTACGAGCAGCGCAATGTCGCGCACAAGCTGCTCGCAGAGATCGAAGGCGTCGACGTCCACCAGGCCGACGGCGCGCTCTACCTCTTCCCGCGGCTGGACCCCGAGATCTATCCGATCCAGAACGATGAGACCTTCGTGATGGAGCTGCTGCGCCAGCAGAAGATCCTGGTCTCCCACGGTCGGGCGTTCAACTGGATCGATGACAACCACTTCAGGCTGGTGTCGCTGCCTCCGGTGGAGGAGCTGGAAGAGGCCATCGCCGGGATTGCGGACTTCCTGGCCTCCTACCGAGACGCGTTCGCCCGCACCTGAGCGGCCCGCCGCGAAGAATCGAGCAGGTGACGAGCTGAGCCGGTGACACGCTCAGCATGTGAAACAGGGGGGCTCTTTCGCCCCGGAAGGTGCAGGATAGGACAGTGCGCAACTCCAGGATGCAGGAATTCGAAGACTTCACCCAGTCGCCCAAGCTTCAGGACGTCCGGTACGACGTGCGCGGACCCATCGCGCAGGAGGCCGCCCGGCTGGAGCGCGAAGGGCATGCGATCACCCGGCTGAACATCGGCAACCCCGCGCCCTTCGGCTTCGAGGCGCCGGACTCGATCCGGATGGCGATGATCAGCAACCTCCACGACGCGCAGGGCTACTCCGACTCCCAGGGCATCTACTCGGCCCGGATCGCGGTGGCGCAGTACTACCAGGCGCGCGGGATGACCGAGGCCGATCCCTCAGCCATCTACCTGGGCAACGGGGTCTCCGAGCTGATCTCGATGGTGCTCCAGGCGCTGCTCGCCCCCGGTGACGAGGTGCTCATCCCAGCTCCGGACTACCCGCTGTGGACCGGCGCCACGACGCTGGCCGGCGGCCGGGCTGTGCACTACATCTGCGACGAGGACAACAGCTGGTGGCCGGACCCGGAGGAGATCGAGTCCAAGGTCACCGCCCGCACCAAGGCCCTGGTCATCATCAACCCGAACAACCCGACCGGAGCGGTCTACCCGCGCGAGATCCTCGAAGCCATGGTGGACATCGCCCGGCGGCACAACCTGATGCTGCTCTCGGACGAGATCTACGAGAACATCACCTTCGACGACGCCGAGATGATCAACGCCTGCACGCTCTCCGACGACGTCTTCACGATCACCTTCTCCGGACTCTCGAAGACCTGGCGGGTCGCGGGCTTCCGCTCGGGCTGGATCTATGTCTCCGGCCCGACCCACCGTGCGAAGAACTACATGGAGGGGCTGACCCTCCTGATGAACATGCGCATGTGCGCCAATGTGCCGGCACAGCACGCGATCCAGGCGGCTCTGGGCGGGCATCAGTCCATCAAGGACCTGATCGACCCGGGCGGGCGGCTCTTCGAGCAGCGCGAGACCGCGTTCCGGCTGCTGCGTGAGATCGAGGGGGTGCAGGTGCACCAGGCCGACGGCGCGCTGTACCTCTTCCCGCGGCTGGACCCGGAGATCTATCCGATCGAGAACGACGAGAAGTTCGTCATCGAGCTGCTGCGTCAGCAGAAGATCCTGGTCTCCCACGGACGCGCCTTCAACTGGATCGATGACAACCACTTCCGACTGGTGACCCTGCCCGGGGTCGAAGACCTCGAGCACGCCATCGCCGGGATCGCGGAGTTCCTCGCGGACTACCGCGACGCCGCCGTCCGGGCCTGAGCAGTCGCCTCGGGCCGGCCTCGTTGGACGGTGAGACGGTGAGACGGTGCCGGCGGAGGCCTGCGCCGGCTGGGCTGCGGTCCATGGTGACCGGCCAGGCCCTCACCGGCCGCCCCGGAGCTCAGCTGTCCTCGGTCAGCTCCGCGCGGACTTCCTCCAGACGGGTCCTGGCGCCGTCGAGCCAGCGCTCGCACCGGTCGGCCAGGGCTTCACCGCGCTGCCACAGCGCCAGTGACTCCTCCAGCGGAGCGCCGCCGGTCTCGAGCTTGGTCACCACAGAGATGAGCTCCTCCCGGGCGCGCTCGTAGCTCATAGTCTCGATGTCCTCGGTCTGCGCGGTGCTGAACTCGGTGGACTTCGAGGTCGGTGCTCCTGTGGTGCTGCCGTCGTCGGTCATTGCGCTGCCTCTCGGTTCTGGATCTGTGCATCGTGTTCGGCCTGAGCGGCCCTGCGGTCTCTGGGGAAGATCTCCTCGGCGCGGGCGGTGAGTTCGCCGGAGGCGACCATGATGCTCAGCCGATCCCCGACGGCCACGGTGCCGGCGTCGCGCAGGACGTCCCAGCCTGCGCCGCCCTGGGTCTGCACCACGGCGTAGCCGCGGTCAAGGGTGGACTGCGGGGAGAGCGACCGGACCCGAGCCCGGGTCTGTGCGACCCAGTCGGTGTCGCGGCGCAACGCGGTCTCCATGCCGAAGAGCGAGCGACGCCGCAGCATCAGCAGCTCTTGGGCGCGCCCGGTGATCATGTCCTGGGGCTGGGCGAGCACCGGCCGGGATCGCAGCGCCTGAAGCCATTCGGTCTCGCGACCGATGAGCCGTTGGACGCCGGCTGACATGCGTTCGCGGGCGTGGGTGAGCTGATCGCGCTCCTGGGCCTCATCGACCACCAGCAGCTTCGCGGCGCCGGTGGGGGTGGAGGCGCGCATATCGGCGACCTCATCGAGCAGCGGGCGGTCCGCCTCGTGTCCGATGGCGGAGACGACCGGTGTGTGGGCCGCCGCCACGGCGCGGATCAGGCGTTCGTCGGAGAAGGGCAGCACCACCTCCTCCAGGGCGCCGCCGCCGCGGGCGATCACGATCACCTCCACCGCTGGGTCGGCGTCGAGTTCGGCCAGGGCCGCCGCGACCTCCTGGGGCGCGCCGGGTCCCTGGGTCGCGACCTCACGGATCTCGAACTGCGCGGCGGCCCAGCGGGCGTGGGTGTTGCGCAGGATGTCCTTCTTCGCGTCGGAGTTCCGGCCGGTGATCAGCCCGATCCGCAGCGGCAGCACCGGCAGCGGCTTCTTCCGATCCAACCGGAAGAGGCCCTCGGCGGCGAGGCGCTGCCTGAGCTGCTCGATCCGGGCCAGCAGGTCACCCAGTCCCACCGGCTTCATCTGCTGGGCCACCAGCGAGAGCCGCCCGGACTTCTCATAGAGGTTCGGCTTGACCAGGGCCACCACCCGAGAGCCGGGCTGGACGGTCCCGCTGAGGTTGCCGGCGACGGTGCGCCAGGCCACCGTGGAGAACGAGACCTCCTGCTCCAGGTCCCGCAGGGTCATCCAGGCGTTGCCGTTGCGCAGGTTGAACTCCACCAGCTGGCCTTCGACCCAGGTCGGCGGTGCCGCCTCGATATGGGCCTTGAGCTTGCCGGAATAGGTGCTCAGCGCCCACGGCGTCTCCGCCGAGGTGTCCTGCGCCTGTGCCGGCTCGCTCATGTTCTGCCTTCGATCATCGACGGTCTCCCCGGAAGGTTCGCTATGGTGCTTACAGCCTATGCCACCCCCTTGACATGGTTGAAGGAGTTATCCACATGCGCCAGGTGCTCAGTGTCATCTCGCTGCTGCTGGCCGCGGTGCTGGCCGGCTCGGCGCTGGCGGGGTTCCAGGCCAACCAGCTCCTGCGCGAGGACGAGCCCATTCGGCAGATCGCCGGCGAGCTCCCGCAGCAGGAGGGGTTCAGCGAGCTGGTCTCCGAGACGCTGCTGGATCAGATGGAGTCTGAGCTGCCCGGAGGGCTGGCGAATCTGCTCGGTGACCGGGCAGACTCCGCCGTGGACTCCATCGTGGCCTCCATGCTGGAGAACGAGGAGATCGACGCCGCCTGGGACGAGACCCTGCAGGGCACCCGGGTGGACTACGCCGCGCAGCTGGAGACCATGTTCGATCAGGGCACCACAGGGCAGTCCAGCGACCTGGACCTCGCCGTGGATCTGAGCCCGATGGCGGAGGCCATGACCGGGCCGCTGCGCGAGGGTCTGGACTCGGCCCTGGGCTGGCTGCCTTTCCTGGACACCGCCAGCTTCGAGTTCCTCGCCCCCGAGGTGGTGGTGGACATCGAAGCCACCACCGGAGAGGGCGCCGATCCCTACACCTGGGCGCTGCTGGCCGAGGTCAGCAGACATTGGCTGGTGCTCGCGGTCCTGGCCGGGGTGATGGTCGCGGTGGGCCTTCTGCTGGGACCGGGCCGCAGCCGATGGGTGGCGCTGGCCCTCGGCGGCCTGCTCGGGGTGGGCCTGGGGCTCGGGATCGCGCTCACCGTCGCGGCAGCGGAGTTCGGCGCAGTGACCGATGCGGCCACCCAGTCCCTGGTGGACCACCTCGAGGTGCAGATCACCGCATGGGCCCAGCCGGCCTGGTGGGTCTTCAGCGGCGCGGCGGGCGCCGCCGTCGTCGTCGGACTGCTCGGCAGTGTGGCCGCGCGGAGCAGCCGAAGGGTGACCTCGCCGCGAGGCCTCGATCGGTGACCTTGGCCGGCGGCTTGATCCGGTGACCCGAACTGGGGCTTCACCCGGTGACTTCAACCAGGGACATGGTGTGACGGCCCCAGCCACCCGCCGGTAGACTCAGCCCCATGACTTCCACCGCCACCGCTCCCGACGCTTCGGCCCGGCGACAGCACATCGCTGTCCCCATGCCGATGGTGCCCCGCCGGCGCCGCAGCCCCGAGGAAGTGGCCGCAGAGTCCACCTTCACCGGTCCGCGCAAGGTGCTGCTCGCGGCGCCGCGCGGCTATTGCGCCGGGGTTGACCGCGCCGTCGTCGCCGTGGAGAAGGCGCTGGAGACCTACGGTGCTCCGGTCTACGTGCGCAAAGAGATCGTGCACAACCGACACGTCGTGGAGACCCTGCAGGAGAAGGGCGTCATCTTCGTCGAGGAGGCCGATGAGGTCCCCGAGGGTGCGCTGCTCGTCTTCTCGGCCCACGGAGTCTCCCCGGCGGTCAAAGACCTGGCCGACAGTCGGAATCTGCAGACCATCGACGCGACCTGCCCGCTGGTCACCAAGGTTCACCGCGAGGCCGTGCGCTTCGCCAGGGACGACTACGAGATCCTGCTGATCGGCCACGAGGGCCACGAAGAGGTCGAGGGCACCTACGGCGAGGCGCCGGACAACACCACGATCGTCAACGGTCCCTGGGAGGTCGATGACCTCCAGGTGCGCAACCCTGATCAGCTGATCTGGCTCTCACAGACCACGCTCTCGGTGGACGAGACCATGGAGACCGTGCAGAAGCTGCGCGAGCGCTTCCCGAAGCTGCAGGATCCGCCCTCAGACGACATCTGCTACGCCACCTCCAACCGACAGGCCGCGATCAAGAAGGTCGCTCCGCAGTCGGATCTGGTGATCGTGGTGGGCTCCGAGAACTCCTCGAACTCCGTGCGGCTCAAAGAGGTCGCCAAGGAGTACGGCGCCGCCCGCGCCGAGCGCGTGGACTACGCCAACCAGGTCGATGAGGCCTGGTTCCAGGAGGCCGCGACGATCGGGGTGACCTCCGGAGCCTCGGTCCCCGAGGTCCTGGTCGACGACGTCCTTCGGCTGCTCGCCGACTACGGCTACGGCAAGGTCGAAGAGGTCATCACCGCCGAAGAGGACATCGTGTTCTCGCTGCCCAAGGAGATCCGCAAGGCGCTCACCCAGGCCGGCCACGACGACGTCGGCACCGGTGGCCGCAAGCGCAGCGCCTGCTCCACCTCCTGAGCCCCCAAGAGCCTCCGAGTTCCAGTTCTGGGCCCTGTTCGTGGGGGAGCGGTGCGCCCGGTCCGGGCATGACCTGGGCTGACATACGATGAGGAGATGACGGTGCTGGGCATGACTGCGGTGATCGCGGCCGCGGTGTTGATCGGCACCATCCTCCAACGGGTCTCCGGCACCGGTGTGGGCCTGGTGGTCGCCCCGGTGCTCTCCATCCTTCTCGGCCCCGCCTTCGGGGTGCTGGTGACCAATATGACCACCTTCGTCTCCGGCGGCCTGATCATGATCGCGGTCTGGTCCCATGTCAGCTGGCGGCGCTTCTGGCTGATCATGCCCGCCTCGGTGCTGGGCGCGATTCCCGGGGCCTGGGTCGTCGGGCAGCTCAGCGCAGGCTGGCTGTCGATCATCGTCGGCGCCATCGTGGTCTTCGCGCTGCTGGTGACCTTCGCGCTGCCGAAGCTGCCGCATCTGCCCGGCCGCGGCGCCGGACTCTTCGCAGGGCTGCTGGGCGGATTCTTCAACACCACCTCTGGCGTCGCCGGGCCGGTGATGGTCATCTACTCCCGGGTCTCGCGCTGGGACCATCGCAGCTTCGCGGCCACGTTGCAACCGATCTTCATGACCATGGGTGCGGTCTCGGTGATCACGAAGCTGCTGATGGGCTCGGTGGAGGTCAACGGTCAGGCCGGGCCTCCGCTGGGATGGCTGTTCCCGGTGATCGTGGTGACCGTGATCGTGGGAATCCTGCTCGGCACGCAGCTGGCCAAACGCGTGTCCATTCCCACCGCGCGGACGCTCGCGATGACGCTGGCCGGACTCGGAGGAGCGGGCGCGATCATCCGCGGCACCATGGACGTCCTGGCATGACGGGTGCGCACACCACAGGGGCGCTCCCATGACCGCGCAGAGCGCACACAGCCGCCGACTGCTCATCGCGCTGTTCTTCATCGGGGTGGCGACCTTCGCCCAGCTCTACTCGCCCCAGGGCCTGCTGCCGCTGATCGCGACGGAGCAGGAGGTCTCCGCCGACCGAGCGGCGCTGATGATCTCCACCGCCACCCTCGGGCTCGCCCTCGGCGTGATCCCCTGGTCCTATATCGGGGACGCCCACGGGCGGAAGAAGGCCATGATCTGGGCGATCAGCCTCGCCTGCTTCTTCGGGATCCTTGCGGTGCTCATGCCCGTCCTCTTCGTGAGCCAGGGCTTCGAGCTCACCCTGCTGATGCGCTTCATCGAGGGGTTCATGCTCGGCGGGGTGCCGGCACTGGCCGTGGCGTACCTCAACGAGGAGGTCAGTCCCAAGATCGCGGTGGCCGCGGCGGGCACGTATATCTCGGGGACCTCGCTGGGCGGTCTGACCGGTCGCATCGTGGCGGCCCCAGTGGGGGAGCAGCTCGGCTGGAAGATCGGGATGCTCACCGTGACGCTGATCGCCGTGGCCTGCGTGGTGGTGTTCCTGCGGCTGGCGCCCATCGCGCAGAACTTCACCCCGCGCCGGGTCCGGCTGCGCGAGATCGTGCCGGCGCTGACCGGGAACCTGCGCTCAGCCACCCTCTGGACCCTGTACCTGCAGGGCTTCCTCACCATGGGCGGCTTCGTGGCCATGTACAACTTCCTGGGCTTCCACCTCTCCGCTCCGCCGTATTCGATCCCGTTGTGGATCGTCTCCTTCGTCTTCCTCGCCTACCTGGCCGGCACCTGGTCCTCCCCGCGGGCCGGACGGCTGGCCGCGCGATACTCGCGCAAACCGGTGCTGATCGCAGGGAACCTGATCATGATCCTGGGCGTCGGACTGACCCTGGTGCCGCATCTGGCGGTGATCATCCTGGGCACCGTGGTGCTCACCGCAGGGTTCTTCGCCGCCCACGCCGTCGCCTCGGGCTGGGTCGGTGCGGCCGCCACGGCCGGTCGTGCCCAGTCGGCCTCGCTGTATAACCTGGGCTACTACGGCGGCTCCTCGATCTTCGGCTACCTCGGCGGAACCGCGCTGAACGCCGCGGGCTGGTCCGGGACGGTCCTGATGGTGCTCGGACTCGCCGGGCTCGCGACCGTGCTGGCCGTCGTGGTCCTGCCCAGGGACTGAGCGCCCCACACCTGAGCGCCCCACACCTGGGCGCCCAGGCACACCACGGCGCCCAGTTCGAGCAGGGTGACCACAGCTCGCTCGTCATCATTTCGGTTCAAGGTCGCAACTTATCCTGAGTCCCCGTAGACTCTGTGAGCCCTGTCACCAGATAGAGCGCACCCCAGCACCCCACCAGCAGGAGTACCGGCAATGACGACGCCTCCGCGTTCACGTGTCTCAGGCGACCACCTGAAGAAATACGACCCCCGCACGCAGTCGGAGGCCGAGTCCGAAGAGCTCTCAGTCGGTGCTCGCGCCGAGGGCCTCGAACGCCCGGCTCTGCTGCGCCGGATGATCGGCCTCATCGGCGGCGTCGTCCTGGCGCTCCTGGTCTACACCGTGATGCCCGGGGACATGGAGGTCTGGCCCCGGCTGACCGCCGCCACCGCGGTGCTGATGGCAGTGTGGTGGATGACCGAGGCCATCCCGATCCCGGCCACGGCGCTGCTGCCGCTGATCATCTTCCCGCTGCTGGTCCCCGCGGGGGACTTCGGCAGCGCCGAGGAGGCGGTGGGCGGGGTCTCCGTCGACGACGTGGGCGCCAGCTACGGAAACAACATCATCTTCCTGTTCATGGGCGGCTTCATGCTCGCCCTGGCCATGCAGCGCTGGAACCTGCACCGCAGGATCGCGCTGATGACCCTGCGCGCCATGGGCTCCAAGCCGGTGAACCTGATCGCCGGATTCATGATCGCCACCGGCTTCCTCTCCATGTGGGTCTCCAACACCGCCACCGCGGTGATGATGCTGCCCATCGGCGTCTCGGTGCTGATGCTGGTCAGCAAGATCATGAAGGGCGAGGACCCGGCCACGGCCAAGCACGCCGACGAGGAAGAGACGAACCAGGCGCTGAAGTCGAACTTCGGCACCGCCCTGATGCTCGGCATCGCCTACGCCGCATCCATCGGCTCCCTGGGCACCATCATCGGCACCCCGCCCAACGCGCTGCTGGCCGGTCACATGTCGGCCAACCACGACCTGACCATCGGCTTCGGCCAGTGGATGCTCGTGGGTGTGCCGATCTCGATCATCATGCTGGTCATCGCCTGGGTCCTGCTGACCCGGGTGCTCTTCCGCCCCGAGATCGACGACATCCCCGGCGGCGGTGACCTGATCCGTGACGAGCTGCGCAAGCTCGGTCCGATGTCCGCCGCCGAGGTGCGCGTGCTGGTCATCTTCGTGCTCGCCGCGGCCTCCTGGGTCTTCATCCCGCTGATCTCCACCAACCTGCTCGGCATGGAGGATCCGTTCATCTCCGATGCGGGCATCGCCATGGTCGTGGGTCTGCTGCTGTTCCTGCTCCCCGGCGGCGCCGCCAAGGGTGTGCGCCTGCTGGACTGGGAGTACGCCGCGAAGCTGCCCTGGGGCGTGCTGCTGCTCTTCGGCGGAGGCCTGGCCCTCTCGGCTCAGTTCGGCAACTCCGGGCTCTCCGTCTGGCTCGGCACGCAGGTCGAGGGCCTCGCCGGGATCCCGGTCTGGGTCCTGGTCCTGGTCGCGGCCTTGGGCATCCTGGTGCTCACCGAGATGACCTCGAACACGGCGACGGCGGCCACCTTCCTTCCGGTCGCCTCCGGCGTGGCGATGGGCACCGGTGTCGACCCGTTGATCCTCGCAGCCCCGGTGGCGCTGGCCGCGACCTGCGCCTTCATGCTGCCGGTGGCCACACCTCCGAACGCGATCGCCTACGGCTCCGGCTATGTGACCATCGGGCAGATGATCAAGGGCGGCGTCTGGCTCAACGTGGCCGGCGTCGTCATCATCACCGCGGTCTGCATGACCATCCTGGTCTGGGTCTTCGGCCTGACCCTGTAGCACCGAGGAGCTCCCACATGCCCGTCCTCTCGAGGAGCAGGGCACTTCACAACAGCGAAGTCAGGGGCAGTGAACCGCAGCGTCAGCGCGGATCGCTGCCCCTGACTCTTCACTGTCCTTGACTTTTCACTGCCCCTGATTGCGCTCAGACTCCAGCCGGGGACCCAGCGGGTTGACCTCGGTGCTCACCGTGGTGGTGCTCAGCGTCTCGCCGAGGTCCTCCAGCAGACCCTCCGCGGAGGTGGCGGTGGGCTCACCGACCTCCAGCCGGCTCATCGCCTCCACCTTGGGCAGCACCTGACGCTCGATGTTGCCGATCAGCGAGTTGTACGCCGTCACCGCCTGGCGCAGCCGGTCCCCGGTGCGGGCCAGATGTTCGCTCATCTTGGCCAGCCGGCGGTAGAGGTCGCGGGAATGATCCACGACCTCGCGGATGTTCTGCGCCAGCCGCTCCTGCCGCCAGGCCGCGGAGACGGCCTTGAGCGAGGCCAGCAGCGAGGCCGGGGAGACCAGGGTGACGCCCTTGGAGAGCGCGTCATCGAGCAGCATCGGGTCCGCCTCCATCGCCGCCGAGAGCAGAGACTCGGCAGGGACGAAGCAGAAGACCACATCGGGGGAGAGGTCCACCGCCTCCCAGTAGCGCTTCTTCGCCAGCTCATCCACCCGGGCACGCAGCGCCTTGGCCTGCGCCTTGGGGTCCGTGGCGTTCAAGGGGGCCTTCGCGTCCAGGACCAGCTGGCGTCCACCGGGCAGGTGCACCACCATGTCTGGGATCAGCAGCTGCCCGTCGGTCCCGCGTCCGCTGTGCTGCTCGGTGAAGTCCACATGGGGGAGCATCCCGGCGGACTCCACCACCCGGCGCAGCTGCACCTCGCCCCAGTGTCCGCGCGCCGAGGTCGAATGCAGGCTCCCGAGCAGCGCCTGGGTGGATTCGATGATCCGCGCATCGGTCTCTGCGGCGGAGGTCAGCTGCTGGGAGAGTCGGGAGTGCTGGGCGGCCCGCTCGGTCTCGAGCTCCTGGACCCGGCGGTGCATCTCGGTGACGCCCTGACGCACCGGGTGCAGCATCTCCACCAGCGTCTCGCGCTCCCTGGCCGCCTCGGAATCCTCCTCGCGCCGCCGCTCGAGCTCCCAGAGCCGGCCTTCTGCGGTGGCCAGCTCCTGCTGCGCCGACACGAGCTGGGCCTGGGCGTCGACGAGGTCCGTCTGTGCGCCGTGCAGCTGACCGCGCAGCGCGGCGGCGTCCTCGGTGCCGCGGCGCAGCAGATAGAGCACCAGCCAGCTGCCCAGGACGCCGAGCAGAACACCGAGCAGGACAGCGGCGAAGAAGTACAGATTGGTCATGACACCCAGCATGTCACCGGGCACTGACATAGTGTGGCGCGAGAGAGCCTGAGGTTGAACCTCCCCCGAGAATCCGAACGCGATAACCCAGACGCGAGAAAGCCCGAGGAGATCCATGATTCGCATCCTGCTGGTCCGCCATGGCGAGACCGAGTGGAACAAGGCGCACCGGCTGCAGGGCCATTCGGACATCGAGCTGTCCGACTCCGGGGCGCTGCAGGCGCGCACCACCGGCGCCTTCATCCGCGCGCAGCACCCCGCACAGGCTCATGTCTCCAGCCTGGTCCGCACCCAGCAGACCTTCGCCGAGTTCGGCCTGGATCTGACCCCGCGCATCTGGGACGAGCTGCGCGAGCAGAACCTGGGCGAGTGGGAGGGCGCCTATGCCGCGCAGATCCGGGACGCCGAGCCGGAGAACTTCGAGGGCTGGCGCGCCGGCAGCTACACCCCCGCCGATGGGGAGACCCACCAGGCGCTGCAGACCCGGATGACCGGAGCGTTCGCGGACATCGTGCGCGCCACCGCGGAGACCGCACCCACGTCCTCGGCGGATCTGAGCTTTGAGGTGCGCACCGCCGTCCTCGTCTCCCATGGTGCTGCGCTGCGGGTGCTCTTCGAAGGCCTGGGGCTCATCGACCGGACCCAGTTCATCCCGCTGACCCCGGCCTCGGTCACGGTGCTCGACATCCCGCTCACCAAGGGCCCGGTCTCCTCCTCGCTGCCGAACTCGGGTCTCGATGAGGACCACGACGACGACGCCGAGGCCCGCGCGATCCGGGCGCTCACCGACGCCCAGATCGCCGATCACGCCAGGCTGCGGCTGATCAACCTCTCCCCGGAGCTGCTGAACCCGGGTGAGAAGACGACCGCGATCTGAGCGGCAACACCGCCTGACACAGACGAGTGGGCGATCTGAGGGATTCTTTCGCCCCTGAAGGCAGGAAGACTCACTCAGATCGCCCACTCGATGCGGGGTGTCCCGGGAGGCCGGGCCGGTGCAAGACCTAGACGTTGGCCGCCTTGATCAGGTCCGCGCAGCGCTCACCGATCATCATGGTGGTGATGTTCGGGTTCACCGTGGTCAGCTCCGGCATCACCGAGGCATCGGCCACGCGCAGACCCTGCACGCCCTTGACCCGCAGCTGAGAGTCCACCGGTGACATCGCATCGTCATCGGCGCCCATCCGCACGGATCCGGCCGGATGATAGACGGTGTTGTGCGTGCGGGTCACATAGTCCGCCAGCTCCTCGTCGGTCTGCGTGTCAGGACCCGGGAAGAGCTCCTGCCCGGCCCAGTCCGCCATGGCGGGCTGCGCGGCGATCTGGCGGGCCAGCTTGATGCCCTCCACCGCCACGCGCATGTCATGGCCCTCGGCGTCGGTGAAGTAGCGCGGATCCACCTTGGGCTTGTCCCGATAGTCCTTGGAGCGCAGCCGCACCGTCCCGCGCGATTTCGCGTGGGTGACGTTCGGGGTCAGGCAGAAGGTGTTGTCCGCGGTCGGGTAGCCCTGGCGCAGAGTGTGCATGTCGAAGGGCACCGAGCCGTAGTGCATCATCAGGTCCGGGCGGTCCAGACCCTCACGGGTGGGCGCGAAGATCCCGATCTCCCACCACTGGTAGGAGTCCTCCACCATGGGCTGCCTGGCC
The DNA here is from genome assembly GCF_022565895.1 of Nesterenkonia sp. YGD6. Lineage (NCBI taxonomy): Bacteria > Bacillati > Actinomycetota > Actinomycetes > Micrococcales > Micrococcaceae > Nesterenkonia > Nesterenkonia sp. YGD6. Next base: position 36,529 of record NZ_JAJOYY010000007.1, read on the forward strand.
TCCCAGGCGATGACCGCCTCGGGGTGGTCCTGCAGGTGCTCGCCCACGCCGGGGGAGTCCACGCGGGGGTTGATGCCGAATTCGGCCAGGTGCTGCGCCGGGCCGATCCCGGAGAGCATCAGCAGCTTCGGCGAGTCGATCGCGCCCGCGGAGAGCACGATCTCCTTGGTCGCGCTGATCCGGTGCGCCCGGCCGAACGCGTTGTTGACCGCGTCCACGCCGACCGCACGGTCGCCCTCGAAGACGATCTCGCGCACCCAGGTGTCGGTCAGCACGCTCAAGTTCGCCCGCTCCAGGATCGGGTGCAGGTAGGAGACCGACGACGACGCCCGGGTCCCGTCCTGGCGTCGGTTCACCTGGAAGAAGTTCGCACCCTTGAGCACGGTCTCCCCGGAGTTGAACTGTACCCGCGGGATGCCCTGTTCCTCACAGGCGTCCAGCAGCGCCACGCCACAGGGGTCATTCGGCGGGATGGTCATCAGATTCACGGGGCCGCTGCGGCCGTGGTGGTCGCCGGGGGCGTCATTGGTCTCCAGCCGCTTGAACAGCGGGTAGGTGGACTCGGCGTTCCAGCCGGTGGCCCCCATCGCCTCCCATTCGTCCATGTCCTCGCGCAGCGCCCAGAAGGCGATGCAGGAGTTGTGCGAGGAGCAGCCGCCGAGCACCTTGGCGCGGGCGTGGCGCATGAAGGAGTTGCCGTTCTCCTGGGCCTCGATGGGGTAGTCCCAGTCGAAGCCTGATTCCAACAGCTCCATCCAGCGGTTGAGCTGCAGGATCTCTGGCTTATCTGCATCGGTGGGGCCTGCCTCCAGCAGGGCCACCGTGACGTTCGGGTCCTCGGACAGGCGGGCGGCGACGGCGGCGCCGCCGGATCCGCCGCCGATCACGACGTAGTCGAAAGTGGTGTTCTCCACAGGGTCTCCTTAGTTCTCCGGCATGCTGAACCAGCCGGTGACGGCGGGCTCGGTGTTCTCGTAGATGTGCTTGGACTCGCGGTACTCGTCCAGGCCCATATGACCCAGCTCGCGGCCGACGCCGGACTGTTTGAAGCCGCCCCACTCCGCCTGCGGCAGGTAGGGGTGGTAGTCGTTGATCCAGATGGTGCCGTGGCGCAGCCGTGAGGACACCCGGTGGGCGGTGCCGCGGTCGGATGTCCAGACCGCTCCGGCGAGGCCGTAGATGGTGTCGTTGGCGGTCTCGATGGCCTCGGCCTCGGTGGTGAAGGTCTCCACGGTGATGACCGGGCCGAAGCCCTCCTCTTTCACGACGGACATGCCGCGCTTGACGTCGTCGAGCACGGTGGGGGCGTAGAAGTACCCGTTGCGGTGCTCCTCGCCGCCGAAGTGGTGTCCGGTGCGCAGCGTGGCGCCCTCTTCGATGCCGCGCTGGGTGTAGTCGTACACCTTCTGGCGGTGCTCGGCGGAGATCAGCGGTCCGGTCTCGGCGGTCTCTTCGAAGGGCCCGCCCATCCGGATGTTCTCGGCGCGGCGGACCAGCTCGGTGACGAACTTTTCCTTGATCGACTCCTCGATGATCAGCCGGGTGCCTGCGGAGCAGACCAGGCCGGAGTCCACGAAGCCGGCGTTGAGCGCGTTGTCCACCGCGGCGTCGAAGTCGGCGTCGGCGAAGACCACATTGGGGTTCTTCCCGCCCAGCTCCAGGGCGACCTTCTTCACCGTCTCCGCAGCAGTCGCGGCGATCTTGCGTCCGGTGACCACACCTCCGGTGAAGGAGACCATGTCCACATCAGGGTGGGAGGCCAGCGGCGCACCGGCGGTGGCGCCGGCCCCGGTGATCAGGTTCGCCACACCGGCGGGCAGACCGAGGGAGTCATAGACGTCCATGATCAGCATGCCGGTGTGCGGGGTCAGCTCCGCGGGCTTGAGGATGAAGCTGTTGCCCGCGGCCAGGGCGGGCGCCATCTTCCAGGCGGCCTGCAGCAGCGGGTAGTTCCACGGGGTGATCATCGCGCAGACTCCGACCGGCTCGTAGACGACCCGGGAGAGCACCGTCGGGTCCCCGGCGTCGACCAGGCGACCTGACTCGGCATCGGCGAGCTTCCCGAAGTGCCGGTAGCAGGCGATGATGTCGTCCATGTCGATCTGCGCCTCGACGAACCGCTTGCCGGTGTCCAGCGCCTCGGCGCGAGCGAACTCGTCCTTGCGCGCCTCGATGGCGTCTGCCACGGCCAGGACGAAGGCGCCGCGCTCGGCGGCGGGGGTGTCGGCCCAGACGTGGGAGTCGAAGGCCTTGCGGGCTGCGGCGATCGCGGCGAGGGTGTCGGCCTCACCAGCTTCGGAGACGACACCCACTTCGGAGCCGTCTGCGGGGCAGTGGATGGTGCGCGTCTCGCCGGACTGGGCCGGAACCCATTGCCCGTCGATGAACAACGTTGAGACCTGCTCTGCTCTACTCATATGTGTTCCTCAGCTTCCGGTGGTGCGGTCGTGGTCCCAGTCATCTGGGATGTTGCTGCCGGTGTGCAGCGATGAGGACTGCCCGCCTTCTTCGCTCATGGTCAGGAAGGCGAGGTGGCGCTCGTAGGAGTCCAGGACATCGGCGATGACCTGGTCCCGGGTGTATCCCATCAGGTCATGGCCTTCCGAGCCCGTGGCAGAGAACGTCTCCACGCGGTAGTAGGTCTCCTCGGTCGGGCGCACGCTGCGCGCGAAGCTCGGCACCGAGTAGGCGATCGGGTAGACCTGGTACTTGAACTCGGTCTGCTCGCCGAAGTAGACGTGCAGATCGATGTGCGGAATCTGGGTTTCCGGAACCAGGCCCCGTTCGCAGCTGATGTCTGCGCCCTGGTCGCGCAGCTCCTCGGCGACGTCTTCCACCGCCGGGGCGGCCACGGTGTCGATGAACTCGGTGGCCTGCTTCGCGGTGGGGAAGTGCATCCCCCGGGCGAGACGACGGCGCCAGCTCAGGCCGCTGCGCTCGCCGGCGTCCTGGCTGCGCTCCGAGACCATCCAGGGCAGGGTGGCCTCACGCGATTCACGGTTGTAGCGCTCCATCTGCAGCGCTCGCCAGATGCCCATCATCAGCACATACATGACCACCGAGAACGGCAGCCCGATGATCACCGTGGCCATCTGCAAGGTGTAGACCCCGTCGAGCATCAGCACCGCCAGAGTCAGGGCACCGGTGGCCAGAGCCCAGAACACGCGGAGCCACGGGGCGCCGTCGTCGGAGTGGCTCAGCGGTTTCGAGGTGAAGTTCGCCATCACCAGGGCGCCGGAGTCGGCGGAGGTGATGTAGAACAGCAGACCGGTGATCACCGAGAGACCGATGGTGAAGGTCGCGCCGGGGTACTGCTCCAGGAGCAGGTAGTAGCTGGACTCGGGGGCCTCGACGGCGGCGGTGATGAACTCGGTGTTGCCGCTGAGGAACTCCCAGATCGCGCCGTTGCCGAAGATCGAGATCCACAGCAGGATGAACCCGAACGGGATGATCAGGGTGCCGATGATGAACTGGCGCAGGGTGCGGCCGCGGGAGATGCGGGCCAGGAAGAGCCCGACGAAGGGGGCCCAGGCGATCCACCATGCCCAGAAGAACAGCGTCCACCATTCGAGCCACTCACCTTCCGGCGGGTCATAGGCGAAGGTGTTCAGCAGCATCGAGGGGAAGAACGCGGCGAAGTCGCCGATGTTCTTCACCAGGGCGTTGAGCAGGTAGGTGGTCTGACCCGCGATCAGCACGTAGATCAGCAGGATGACGGCGAAGATGACATTGAGCTCGGAGAGCCGGCGGATGCCGCGATCCACGCCGGAGACGCTGGAGAAGATCACGACGATGACCGAGAGGACGATCAACCCGATCTGCGCACCGGTGCCCTGCTCGATGCCGAACAGCCACTCGAGGCCGTAGTTCAAGAAGACCACGCCGATGCCGAGGCTGGTGGCGATGCCGAAGATGGTGCCCACGACGGCCGCGATCTCGATGCCGTCGCCGGTGACGCCCTGGGCGCGCTTGCCGATGATCGGGTAGAGCGCGCTGCGGATGCTCAGCGGCAGGTGGTAGCGGTAGGCGAAGAGACCGAAGGCCATGCCCATCAGCGCGTACATCGCCCAGCCGGGGATGCCGTAGTGGAACAGCGTCCACAGCACGGCCATCTCGGTGGCCGCGGAGGAGCCCACCTCCACGCCGGGGGCTGTGGTGAGGTTCGTGGCAGGTCCGGAGATCGCGAAGAACATCAGGTCCACGCCGATGCCGGCAGCGAAGAGCATCGCTGTCCAGGTGAAGAGGTTGTACTTCGGTGTGGAGTGGTCGGGTCCCATCTTGGTCCGGCCCACGCGGGAGAAGGCGACGATGAGGACGAAGACCACCACGATGCCTGCGGTGAGGATGTAGTACCAGCCGAGGTTCGCGCCGATCCAGAGGAAGACGGATTCGAGCGTGGTGTAGGCGGCGCCTGGTGCGAGCCAGGCCCACAAGGTGAAGGCGATGATGATCGCCGCTGAGCCGAGGAAGACCGGCAGATTTACTTTCGAGTGTGCAGGAGCACCTTTCGAGCCGTCCCCCTGGACATCGCTCGGGACGTCACTCGGGACGTCTTGCGTGGCCGATGCCATGAAATTATGTTCCTTCCAGTGCTGAGTCAGTGCGCTTGTGTATCAGTAGGTTCGAGTGATTGAGCCTCAGGCATCTTAGACACGGGTGAGTCGCGTCCGGGGCACCAGGGGGCGGTGGATGTGACCCGAATCTCCTGAATCTGTCGAGACTCGGTCCACATAGTGAACGGAGTCTCAGTCTATGGCGCGCTGGTCGGAGCCGGGAAGGCCCTGGAAGTCGCCGCAGGGGCTGTCCGGACGGTAGGTTAGGTGACCGTGGCTTTGACTATCGGAATCGTAGGACTACCCAATGTGGGCAAGTCGACCCTGTTCAACGCGCTGACTCGTCAGTCGATCTTGGCGGCGAACTATCCGTTCGCCACCATCGAGCCCAATGTGGGCATCGTGAATCTGCCTGACGAGCGGCTGGACGCGCTGGCGAAGATCTTCGGTTCGCAGAAGATCCTTCCCGCGACCGTCTCCTTCGTCGACATCGCCGGGATCGTCAAGGGCGCCTCCGAGGGGGAGGGGCTGGGCAACCAGTTCCTCGCCACGATTCGTGAGGCCCATGCGATCGCCCAGGTGGTCCGGGTGTTCGAGGACGAGAACGTCATCCACGTGGACGGCAAGGTGGATCCCACCTCAGATATGGAGACGATCAACACCGAGCTGATCCTCGCAGATCTCCAGACCATGGAGAACGCGATCCCGAAGCTGGAGAAGCAGGTCAAGGGGCGCAAGGCCGAGCAGGCCACCCTGGATGCCTACCTGGTTGCGCAGAAGACCCTGGAGCGTGGCGACACCATCTTCAGCTCCATCACCAAGGACAAGCTGGAGATGGAGCACCTGGCCCAGCTGAACCTGCTCACCGCCAAGCCCTTCATCTACGTGTTCAACGCCGATGAAGGCGTGCTGAACTCCGCCGAGAAGCAGGCCGAGCTCGCCGCCCTGGTGGCCCCTGCCGATGCGGTGTTCCTCGATGCCAAGCTCGAGGCCGACCTCGTCGAGCTCTCCGAGGAGGAGGCCCGCGAGATGCTCGAGCTCAACGGCCAGGACGAGTCCGGCATGGATCAGCTGGCACGCGTCGGCTTCGCCACGCTCGGGCTGCAGACCTACCTCACCGCCGGTCCGAAAGAGACCCGCGCCTGGACGGTCAACAAGGGAGCGACGGCGCCCGAGGCGGCCGGCGTCATCCACACCGACTTCCAGCGCGGCTTCATCAAGGCCGAGATCGTGAACTTCGATGACCTGGTGGCTGCGGGGTCGATGGCGGAGGCCAAGTCCGCCGGCAAGGTCCGGATCGAAGGCAAGGAATACATCATGAAGGACGGCGACGTGGTGGAGTTCAGGTTCAATGTTTAGCATCAGCTCCTGACCACAGACTTCATCTCTTTCCGATCGTTCTCGTCGTGGTCAGGTTTGGCCACTGAATCCGCGTCGTTAGAGAGTTCACTCACGCCATCGAGCTGCGACTTGCCCTTGGAGGACAGCGGAAGGTTCAAGTAGGGGGCCGGTGACTGGTTTCAGGGTCCACGCAAAATTCCTGCTTTTCGAGCTCATTCGCTTGTCTGCCTGAGGACACGGCTTGCTTTCCGTCCTGCTGAGCGGGCCTCCAACTTTTCTCTAGACGTTAAGCACGCCCAGTGCCTCACTTCCGGCGTTAGGTGAGGGACGTGATTTCATAGGTATGACCTGCCTCGCGCAGCCGCTCAACCAGAATGTTGCCGAGGGCGGTCGCCGGGGTCAGCGATCCTGTGGCGGGCGGCAGACGGTCGCCGTCGAGGGCAAGTGAGAGCGCTGTCTCTCCGGCCATCACGGCGGTGGCGGCGTATCCCGGATCGCCGGGCCCGGCTGCGATGGCACGATAGCGCTGGCCGCTCTCCGTGGAAGCAGTCACCTGGGAACGGAACCAGCCTGAGCGCCGCGCGGCCTCGCTCGGGCCCGCACCGGGCGACGGAAGGACACGGTCCAGTAATTTCCTCGTCAAGGGTAGGGCCAGTGCGGCTCCGAACAGCCGCAGGCCAAGCGCCGTCGCCCCGGCGGTGACGGCGCCGACAGGCCCTCGCCCCATACCCATCACTTCGCCGTACCGCAGGGACCGACCGTAGGCCCAACCCTGGAGGGCATTGCTGCGACGTACGATCCGCGTATTCGCCGACGCCATGATGAAGGGCGCGGCCCACGGGCCGTCATCCGAACGGCTGATCCACCCCAGATCCGGAGGTTGCCGGGTCGCGGGCTCCGCCGTCCGGTCTGGACTGAGGGAGTAGGGATCGCCCGCGAGCGATCGCAGCACAGGGTCCGTCCTCATACCGTCGAGCTGACCACGCATGGACTCGATGGTGCCGCCGCTGAAGCCGCCCTTCGCCCGGGCGACGAGCTGCACCTCGGTCAGTCCGCCCGCGCCATCAGCCTGCGCGGCCTGGTGCAGGAGGAGCACCGCGAGGTCCGACGGGACGGAGTCATAGCCGCACGCATGGACGATCCGTGCACCTGTACTCCTCGCAAGGGCATCCCAACGGTCGATAGCTTCACGGACGAAGGACACCTCGCCCGTCAGGTCCCCGTAGTGGGTGCCGGCGCGGGCACACGCCTCGACAACCGACAGTCCATATTTCGCGTAGGGACCCACCGTGGTGAAGAGAACTCTGGTGCCCGTGGCCATGGCCGCGAGCGAGTCGGGGCGCCCCGTATCGGCCTCAATGATGGCCCAGTCATGAGCGGCGACGGGCGGTCTGGACCGTACGGCTTCGAGCTTTGCCCTCGACCTCCCCGCGAGTCCCACTCGCAGGTCCGGTGGAGCGTGGTGCGCAAGGTATCCAGCAACCAGTTCCCCGACAAAGCCGGTCGCACCAAAGAGGACGAGGTCGTGGTCGCGCGTTGTGGACTCCATGCCGGCAGTCTTCCACAGCAGACCGGCACCGGCACCGGAAAGTGAATCCCTCTCCTAGCGCTGAAGCGCTCCGTCACCCCAGAACCAGATCACAGATCATCATTAGTTCGCGGGGCGTGGTGCCCTGCCCAGTCCTCTAACCGCAGAGGTTATCCGTGACGCGACGTGGTGGAGTTCAGGTTTAACGTGTAGCTCAATGAATTTCGAGACGGCCCCAGCGAACCGACTAGGGCTGGGCTACCTGCCGCACGTGATCTAGGGTCTATCCATGACGAATCTTCAGGGTGCGGTTGTTCTGGTAGTCGGCGCCACCGGCGGGCTCGGCTCGCGGATCGCCGATCGGCTGGAGAGCAACGGCGCCATTGTTTCCCGGTCGTCGAAGTCTGCTGGGCACGATCTGCGAGAACTCTCGGTGATTCGGGAGGTGCTGGATGCCACGATTGCACAGCACGGGCGCCTCGACGGGCTGGTGGTTGCGTCCGGGGTCGTCGCCTTCGGCGCCGCTTCGGAGATTGAACCTGCCACGGTGGATGAGCTGTTCGCTGTGAACACGACCGGTGCGATCCAGCTCATCACCCAGAGCCAGTCCTACCTCGCGGCCTCGGCACAGGACGGCCGGGAGCCCTTCGTGGTGACACTGAGCGGCGTCGTCGCTGAGACACCGGTCGCCGGACTGGCAGCATATTCGGCGTCGAAAGCTGGGCTCGCGGCCTTCGTCGTCGCAGCGGCGCGCGAGTATCGTCGCGCGGGCATCCGACTCCTGGATGCCCGCCCTGGCCACACCGGCACCTCGCTGTCCGAGCACCCGATCGCCGGGTCAGCGCCGCGATTCGGAGCGCCGCTGGATCCAGACCGCGTTGCAGCGCGGATCATCACTGCGATCGTCAATGGCGAGAAGGATCTGCCCAGCACCGCCTTCTAGGCGCGGCCGAGATGATGAGACTGGGCGTCGTATGCGAAAGGCCCGACTCGAGAGTGCGAGCCTGGCCTTACGAATACAGCGCCAGAGATTCGGATGGACTCCGAAGTGGGTTCATTGCTGAGGGCCGGGCGACTTCCTCAGAACAGTGGCCAGGGAACCGCCGACATCTCACCGGCGGGAGCCGGAAACCGCCCCGTCAGGCGCAACCTGGAGCAGCGCGCAGCGAGCGCTGCGACTTCTTCGGCACTGAGCAGGTCCGCCAGGTTTCGGCCCAGGTCACCGTGCAGTCCTTCGCTGACCCGATCGATGCCCTCGCGCTCCTCGGCGGTCAGAGCGTCTCCCAGCCATCCCCAGAGGACCGTGCGCAGCTTGTGGTCACGGTGGAAGGTGAGCCCATGGTCCACGCCGTGCCGGTGGCCGTCCGTCATCGCAAGAATGTGGTCGCCTTTGCGGTCGGCGTTGTTGACGACCAGGTCGAACACGGCCATGTGCCGCAGCGCTGGCGAGTCTTCGTGAATGAGCGTGATCATCCGCCCGTTTTCGTCTCGCCCCTCGAGAACGTGTTTCCAGCCCGCCTTCGGCACGTGGTCCGTCGCGACCAGATCGACGGCGCTGTGATCGGGGTCTTGCTCCTGCCAGAGCTGTACCATTCCTTCGCCCAAGGGACCATCGCGCAGCCAGGTGTGCGGGACCACGCCCCAGCCGAGGGCCTGCGAGACGAGGTAGGCGGCGATCTCCCGGTGCGCCAGGGTTCCGTCGGGAAAGTCCCACAGCGGGCTTTCGCCGGCTATCGGCTTATAGACCACGGTCACGTCGCCGATGCTGCCCAGGAACGTCGCATTGGAAGCCGTCCTGATGCGCCCGGTGAGCGTCAGCTCCGCAGTCACCAGGTCCGTCGCCGCCATCAGCCCTCGGCAACGGTGCAGGTATGTCCCTCGGCGTCCACGGGGTAACCACAGAGCGGGCACGCCGGGCGCCCGGCGCCCACGACCTCGAGGGTGCGCTTTGCGAATGCACGGGCGGTGCCGACCGGCAGTCGCACCAGCAGCATCTCGGTCACCTGAGCGTCGTCTTGGTCAGGCGAATCACCATATCCATCAACATCGGCGTCCGTGATGGGGTGGGCCTCGATCACGATCTGGGCCGTGGTCGGGTCCCAGCCCAGGCTCATGGCACCGGTGCGGAAATCCTCCTCAACAGCCTCGAGCTGGTCGTTGTCGACAAGTTCAACGGGAGTGCTCGTGGGAACGCTGTAGCGGTTGCCCTCGACGGTGATGAGCTGGTCGAGGATCTCATCGATCTTCTCCGCGAGCAGAGCCGACTGCTGCTTCTCGAGCGCGATGCTCACCAGCTGCTTCCCTGAGCGCACCTGCAGGTAAAACGTGCGCGCCCCCGGAGGGCCGATGGTGCCGACGACGGCCCGATCGGGCCAGTCGAACTCGTGAACACGTGTAGGCATGTCAGTATTCTAGGCGTTCTAGATTCACGGCGTCTTGTGCCCTGCGCCGCCGCCCACCGGCGCATCCCCGGAGTGGATGCCCTTCGACAGCCACGAAAGATCACCCGCGTCGGTGTTGGTCGCGTGGACGCTCGGTCGGCCAGCGCCGTAGCGCACGATCGACACGGATGCGGGGCCCACGTTGATGCGCTGGAACAGGTCAAGGTGCATGCCGAGCGCGTCGGCGAGGATCGACTTGATGATGTCACCGTGGCTGACCGCTGCCCACACGGCCTCGGGTCCATGCTCGGCTTCGAGGGCTGCATCGTGGCGGCGAATCGCTGCCACCGACCGAGCCTGCATCGCGGCCATCGATTCACCGTCGGGAAAGACGACGGCGGATGGCTGCGACTGCACCAGCGGCCACAGATCCTCGGTCGCGAGATCGGTGAGCATGCGGCCCTGCCACTGGCCGTAATCGCATTCGGTGAGATCGGGGTCGACCGGCGCGTATGGCGTGCCCGCCTGGCGATCGAGGATGTGCTGGGCGGTCTGTTGACAACGCTCAAGGGGGCTCGACACCACCGCGACCAGAGGAACGGCCGCGAGCCGGTCTCCGGTGTGAGCCGCTTGGTCGCGCCCGAACTGGTCCAGGCTGACGCCGACGGCCCTGCCGGCCAGCAGCCCAGTGGCATTTGCTATGGAGCGGCCGTGCCGCACGAGAATCACTGTCGCCATCCAGTCAGCCTAACCACCCGGGCGACGTAACGCGGTGGAGGTTCCAGTGCCGGTGGGGCCAAGTCAGACTTTCAGGACCACGAGATTGCGTGAGTGAGGCCCCGGCCTGCAATCACCCAAACCAGGGCGGGCACTCCATTCCGTCTAGCCCTCGCTCTCGCACTCCGGCACGCACGCACGATCCGGCCCATCAGATGTGCACTCTCGACGCCATACCGACCAGTCGGTACTGTCGCCTCATGGGTACTCTCCGCATACCCTCCTCGCTTCACGATGTCTTCGGCGCGCACCAGTCGGCCGCGTCAATCACGCTCGTGCTGCTCGCCGTGCCGATTGCCGTGCTCGCCGTGCTGCCGGCCTTGCTCACCGTCGAGCTCTGGCGAGCCGTGCTGGCCGCGCTGCTCGTCGCCGACATCGCGGCAGGAGTTGTCGCCAACTTCACGCGAGGCACGAACGACCACTATGCGGTGAGCGCCAAGCGCCGAGCGGTCTTCATCGCGGTGCATGTACACCTGCCCATCGTCGCCTTGCTTCTCGGGCTGCCCTTGTTCCCTGCGCTCATCGGGTGGGCACTCACGATCGCGGCAGGCACCGCCGTCGTGTTGCTGCAGGGCTCGCCCGTGCAGCGACCTGCGGCCGGGTTGGGCATAGTCATCGTGCTCGGCGCGACTGCCCTGGTTGCCGAGACGACGTCCGTGCTGCTGTTCATCACGGCGCTGTTCGCGATCAAGGTCGTGCTGTCGTTCGCCGTCGACCACAGCGGGGCGACGGGGCCGTGACCCTGGCAGACGTCACGCTGCGCCCCGCTGAATGCCGGGATCGCGATGGTGCGGCCCGCATGTTGGCGCAAGCCTTCGTGCACGATCCCCTCATCGCCGCCGCGACCAGCACCACGCAGCACCCGCAGGCCGCTCGCGAGGCAGTGTTCCGCGCCTCCATCGTCGGTACCCTGAACGCCGGCGGCGAGCTCGTTCTCGCCGAGCGCGCGGGCACCATCATCGGCGCGGCCCTCATCGCCGACCCGCAGAGCGGCACCCTGGCGAGAACACTGCGGGCCAGGGTCGCACGGATGATCTCGGGCGCACGCTTTCTCATGCTCGCCCGCCACCTCGCGCCGGGGGCCTTGACGCTCCTCAACGACGCCGACCTCGCCTCGCGCAGGCTGGCGCCTCCTCACCCCCACCACGTGCTCGTCGCCGTGGGAGTCACCGAATCCGCTCGAGGTCTCGGGGTCGGTCGACTACTGGTCGACCACACGCTGCAGCGTGCGCGCCAAGACTCCCGGTCGTGGGGGGTCAGGCTCGAGACTGAGAGCCCCGGCAACGCCGAACTCTATGCCCGCTGGGGCTTCACCCTGCTCGGCGTCGTTCCCGTTGCGCAGTGCGAGGTGCACGTCATGGCGCAGGCCGGCACGCCCGACGGGGAGAACGACGAGGTGCCGTGATGTCAGACGCCAGAGCGAGTATCGTCGACGCAGCGTTTCGGTTGTTTCTCGAGAACGGCTACGACGGCGCGAGCCTGGCGCGTATTCTCGCTGAGGTGCCCTACTAGAAGGGGGCCCTATACCACCACTTCGAGAGCAAGGAGGCTCTGCTCGAGGCCGTGATCGAACGGTTCTTCACTGACTCGCTCACCGACCCGCAGCAGCCTCGACCCACGACCCCGGTCGCCCTCACTCACCGGCTCGTCGACGATTACGTCGACTCGATCGAGAGCATCGCGCAGTTCGCACCCCCACTCTCGTACTACGCCTTCCTCATCGCCGTTGCGCCTCGCGTGCAGCCTGCGCTAGAGGCCGCTGCCGACCACATCGAAGCCGAACTCACCGCATCTCTGGCGTCGGTCGTGCCCGGCGAGAACCCCGCCGCCGCCCGAACGCTGGCCGGCGACGTCATGGCGCTCGTCGAAGGCGCGGGCCTTCTCACGGTGCTGCAGCATCGCGTGCCCGACCGGGCCCAGTTGCACGCTCGCGTCGACCGTCTTCTGCGCGCCCACTTCGCTGCACGAGGCCTCGCTGTGGAGGTGATCTCATGAACTCATGACACCGAAGAAGCTCTCCCGTGTCGTCGCCATTTCCGAAGCGATCACCTGGACCCTGCTCTTCGCCGGCCTCATCATTCGCGCTACGACGGGTTTCGCACCGGTAGTGACGATCAGCGGCCGCATCCACGGCTTCGTCACTCTCGCCCACAGCGCCACTGCGGTGCTCACCGCCGTCAACCAGGCTCTTCGTACTTGACCGGGCAGCTCGCTTCTCCGGGCTGTCTCCCGGCGGTGTTGGCGGGTGCAGGCCAGGTCGTGGAGCTTGATGCCGGCGGGCGAGCGGTCCGCAGATAGTCACAAGAAGTCCGGCCGAGACCGACGATCGCCGATGACGCCCAACGGCGCCGAAAATGCGTTTCCGCAGGTTGGACCGCATTCCTCGGTGTCGGCCAACGGTGACCACCAACAGCCGAAACCCCGCCTGATCGTTCCGCTTCAACGTCTGTTCGTGTGACTTCCTGGTGGGGGAATCAGCGGCGATCGCCGCAGGCGGGACCGGGCTGGACGGTGAGGATCGCTGGCTCGGCGTCTCCAGCGACCGACGGGGCTGCCTTCCAGTCCCTGGACGGCTAACCTGGCCGCTCACTACTCTAGGAGGAAGAGTGAGCCGACGATCGGAGCGCCGTGACTACGACTGAGATCGACGCAGGCCGCTACACCGGCCTGCGCAGGTACAACATCATTGCCGCAGTCGTTCACGCGGCCCAAGCCGTGGCGGTGGTTCTGCTCGCCACCGACTTCACCCTTCCGGTCACGGGCAGTTACCCCGCCGGTCCACCCGGCACCCCTCCAGGTGAGGCGGTCACCCTGTGGGACCTGCCGATTCCCTTGGCGATTGCGGCGTTCTTGTTCCTGTCCGCTCTGTTCCACGCCATCGTGGCCTCGCCGCCGTTCTTCGGTCGCTACCGCGCGGGGCTGGCGAACGGGCACAATTACTTCCGCTGGGTGGAGTACTCGCTGTCCAGCTCGCTGATGATCGTGATCATCGCCCAGCTGGTCGGCATCTTCGATGTTGTCGCGCTGCTGGCGCTGTTCGGCGTCAACGCCTCGATGATCCTCTTCGGCTGGCTCCAGGAGCGCTACCACGAGCCCGGCGACGGCGGATGGCTGCCGTTCGTCTTCGGGTGCATCGCCGGGATCGTGCCCTGGGTCGGCATCGCGATCTACACCCTGGCTCCTGGCTCAACCACAGGGGCCGAGCCGCCCGGATTCGTCTATGCGATCATCGTCTCGCTGTTCCTGTTCTTCAACGTGTTCGCCGTGGTGCAGTGGCTCCAGTACCGCCCGGTCGGACGGTTCCGCGACTACCTGCTGGGGGAGCGGCTCTACATCACGCTCAGCCTCACGGCCAAGTCCGCGCTGGCGTGGCAGATCTTCGCCGGCACCCTCGCCGCCTGAGCCCACTTGCTGGTCCTGTGGCAGCGCCGCGAGCACGCCGCGCCGCCGCAACCCTCCTGCTGTCACCCTGAGCCTGGCCGATGATGGGGGTATCAGATGACTGCTCGGGTCGAGTCCCTCAGGCGCAGCTGGGCAGAATTCGTCGGGCCAGAGGCCACCCGCGCAAACAACACGCTAGCGGTCAGTTCCGGGATCATCGGCCTCTTCTACTCCTACCGGTCAGCGAAGCGCGCTGGCGCGGGACGGTTCTCCCAGGCGGCATTGGGCGCCCTGGCTCTGGATCTGTTCGGCGGCGCCTACGTCAACAACACCCGGGCGTGCGTCCGCTGGTATGAACGCGCCGGGCAGGGGGCACGCGAGCACTGCGCGTTCGCTGCCCTTCATGTACACCCGTTGATCGTGGGCGCCGTGGATCAGCGCATCGGGGAGCGGAGCAACGGTGTGAGCTGGGCGTCTGCTCACTACGGCTACATGATGCTAGCCACAGCGATCACCCGCAGCTGTCCGTCTCGGCGACGGAGTCTCGGGGCGATCCTCACAGTGGGTGGTCTGCTTCTTGATCACGCGTTGCGAAGGTCGGCGGTCGCCCCGTGGTTCGCGTGGACCTACTATCCGAAGCTGCTCTTGGGACACGCCGCGGGTTCCCTCTGGCCCGACGAAGACCTCGGCGTCGAGCACTTCGACTCCTACGTCTAACCGGCTCCGTGGACCGACTGCCGCAGAGCGGGGGATTCAACCTGTGTCAGACCCGTTCCGCAGGCTCCCAGGTCCCCGTATCGGCGAATTCGCGAATGAGCCTGCTGAACAGATCCGGGTCCTCGATGTTCCAAGGGTGGTGCATCTTCGGAGCGATCCACGTCTGCAGCTGTGGAAGCGACTGACGCAGAACCGGGAAGCCATCGCGCACCGAACGCTGTTCCTTCTCTCCGGCAATCGCCAGGACTGGCCCTGAGTAATGGAACCGACTTGCGGGCATGCACCCTGCGGCGACTTCCCGGTAGGTCAGCCGGTTCGTCTCCGCGGAGACCCGCACGGCGGAATCCACGAACAACTCCCTGCTGTCGGGCGGGACCCCGAAGGCCATCGCCTGGGCGTTCCAGTACCAGCGTCTGCGCAGGAGCGGAATCTGCGGGGGGATCAGGAGGCGTTCGATCCTGGTCAGTCCGGCGACTGGAGCTCCGGTGACCACGGTGCTGCGTACAAGCTCCGGGTGGCGATGCAGCAGGCGCACGACCACGAGACCGCCGAGTGACAGTCCCACCACATGGGCGCGGCCATCAAGTGCGTGCGCGCGGATGACCCCGGCGACGTCGTCGGCGGCTCCGGCCAGCCCTGGCCACGGCTCCCGATAGCGCTCGCCGAGGCCTGGCAGGTCCGGGGTGAGGAGGTGGCGGTCGGGGAGACGCTCCACCTGGGGTGCCCACATCCAGCTCCCGGTGCTGTTTCCGGGGAGGAAGATGATGGTCTCACCATCCTGTGGCCCGTGCTCCAGCGGCCATTGATGGGAATCCGCTGTCAAGGCTCAGCTCTCCAGTGCCTCGTAAGGCGCCGAAAGCCTGGGGTAGTAGTCATTCCACTCCACACCCGCGGGATCCGCTCCACCCAGGACCGCCGAGAGTCGGTCGAGGTAGTACTCCCACCCGGGGCCGATGCTGCCCAGCGGGTCATCGCCGATCCGCTGGGCGAAGAGCAGGGTGGTGATGCCGTCCTGGTGGCTCAGCTCGAAGCGCAGGTGCCAGACAGCCGGTCCGACGCTGGTCTGCACGGTAAGGCTGCGCGGTGGGCTGCATTCCAGGATTTCGCACTCCTCCGGCGGAGCGTCCTCGCCCTCCGCGGTCATCAAGAAGGTGACCTTCCCGCTGGCGGGATCTCCCTCCCAGCGCCCGATCCAATTCACGAGCTGCGCGGAGTCCGTCATCGCCGCCCAGATGGTCTCGAGCGGCTCCGCGAAACGGCGCTGAAGCTGGAGCTCCCTGCCGTGAGGCCCGACGCCGAGGGTCCCCGTCGCTGCTGGTCCTGTGGTCATCTGAGGGTCACCTTCTCTAGGCGGTCCGGCCCTATGCAGTCCGCGTGTGCGGATATGCCGGCTCACGATGCTGGAAGCTCAGGATGTTCGGGTTCTGGATCACGCCCTCGTTGATCTC
Source organism: Nesterenkonia sp. YGD6 (assembly GCF_022565895.1). Lineage (NCBI taxonomy): Bacteria > Bacillati > Actinomycetota > Actinomycetes > Micrococcales > Micrococcaceae > Nesterenkonia > Nesterenkonia sp. YGD6. Next base: position 52,655 of record NZ_JAJOYY010000007.1, read on the forward strand.
GATCGCGCGGGAGATGATCGGACTCGTCGCCCAGGTGGCCTGGCCTTCCATCACGGTGCGCAGGAACGGCAGGATCGCCGCGCTGACCTCCCAGGTGGCTGAGTTCCACAGGTATGACGGGCTGTGGTCGACGGCGTAGTAGTTGACCCCTCGTCCAACGGTGAACATCGGATCGTCGAACGTCGTGGTCTGCGCCCACTCGAAGCCCATCCCCGGGTCACACGACACGTCGATGATCAGGCTGCCTCCAGAGAAGAGCTCCAGGTCCTGGGTCCGCAGATACGTCAGCGGCGCGGTGACGTCTTGGAGCGTGCAGTTGACGACGATGTCATGCGATGCCAGGAACTCGGGCAGCGGAACATCCCCGGCTGAGGTGAGGACCTCGCTCAGAGGTGACGTGCCCGACGCCGTCTTGAGCTGGGTGATCTGGGCGGTGTGGATCGGCGAGCCGACCGCAGTCGCACCGCGCTGGGTCAGGACCTGGATGTCATGGATTCCCTGCGCCTTGAGCGCCGTCACCGCACCTCGGGCCGTGGCTCCGAAGCCGATCACCACCGCACTGAGCCGGGGACCGTAGTCCCCGGTCGAGCCGGTCAGGCTCAGTGCGTGAAGCACGGAGCAGTAGCCGGCAAGCTCGTTGTTCTTGTGGAACACGTGCAGATTGAAATCACCCCGAGGGGTCCAATGGTTCATCGCCTCGAAGGCGATCAGCGTGAGCCGGTTGTCGATCGCAGTCTGCGTCAATCCGGCATCCTGGACGCAGTGCGGCCAGCCCCACAGGATGCCGCCTTCGGGAACCGCCGCCACGTCTGCCGCCTGCGGTTTGGGCAGGAGCAGGACATCAGCAGATGCAATGACCTCCGCACGTTCAGCGACCCTGCCCACGCGGGACTCCACGTAATCGGGTGCCAACTGGAAGTCAGACCCGTAGCCCCGCTCGACGATCATCCGGGCGCGCAGGTCCGGGTCGATCTGGTCCAGGTGGTGGGGGTGAATCGGCAGGCGCCGTTCGTTCTCCATCGAAGAGTTCGCGAGCACCCCGAGACTCAGCAATTCGCGGCTCGGGGAGGACGCCTCCGAGGTCTCGGCGGAGGCAGCGGTGGAAGAGGAAGTGGTGCTTGACATCGGTATTCCCGTCTTGAGGGAGCCCTGGTCGGCTCCTTCCCCGACTGTACGCCGATCTCCCACAGCGGATCACGAGTTGCTGACCTCAGTCGCGACCAGGTCGGCGCCGGTTCGCCTTGATCTCTGAGCGTTCACGCTTGCCTGCGAGCCGACGCCGGTGCGACCCCCGCGTGCGCCGCGTGGGACGTCGGATGATCGGGGGAGCGATGGCCTCACGGAGCAGCTCGGAGAGGCGTTCACGTGCCGCGGTCCGATTGCGCCGCTGGGAGCGGTGCTCGGCGGCGCTGATGGTGAGCACCGTGCCGGCCAGCCGGGCAGCCAGCCGATCCAGGGCAAGTCTGCGCTGGACCTCGGTGAGCGACGTCGTCGTTGCCAGGTCGAGGCTGAGCTGGACGCGGGAGTCGGTGGTGTTGACGCCCTGACCGCCGGGCCCGGAGGCGTGGGAGAACTGCTCGTGCAGCTCACCTGCCGGGATGAGCAGGCCATGGGGTGCCCCGGGCCCCGGGGGTACGCGCAGATTCTCCACGCCTTCCAGTCTGCCGCACCGCGGCCGAGGGCCCACGCGCAGGTCGGCTCAGGCCAGTCCTTCGATGATCCGCAGCGCGCTGCCGGTGCCGTCCTCGTGCGCCATCGTGTCTGCGGCCGCGCGGACCCTAGGGCGGAAGTCTTCAGCGGCACCCAGTGCTGCGCTCAGTCGATCTGCGGTGAGCTTGCGCTGCGGGATCGGATCGGCTGCGAGACCCTTCTCGCGCAGCCGCGCGGCCCAGAACGGCTGATCGGCGATGAACGGAACCAGCACCGACACAGCCCCGGCCGCCGTCGCCGCATGGACGGTGCCGATGCCGCCGTGATGCACCGCGGCCGCGGCTTCCGGCAGCACAGCGGCGTGGGCCACGGCATCGGTGACCAGGATGTCGTCGTCGCGCAGCTCAGAAGGTACCTCGAGGCCGCCGAGCCCGGTCGCCAACAGCCCACGGAATCCCGCGGCGCGGATCCCGCCGATGACCTCCCGTGCCCGAGCATGTGGGTTCCCGGCCGCCATCGAGCCGAATCCGGCGTAGACGAAGTTGCCCTCGGCCATGAACTCGGCCACCTCCGGAGACACAATCTCTGGACCATCCAGCTTCCACGGCCCGGTCATGTGCACCGTGTCGTCCCAGTTGGCGGGACGGTGGAGCAGCGCGGGACTGATCGGCATCAGCGTGGAGGCGGGCGGTGTGGGGCTCCTGGTGAAGCTGCCGACCATGCGCGACACGTCCTTCAGATCCCTGCGGAACATCGCCTCGCCTGCGCTGGCGAGACGGTAGGTGGAGCGGTTGAACCGGCCGAGATCTCGAGTGATGGTTCCAGCGGCGGGGAACGCGCTGGTGGGTGTCAACGCGGGCACTATCTCGACTCGAATGTGGGGGATCGAGAGTGCGTCCGCGACCAGCCCGGCAGAGAGGATCTTCGGGTGCGCCACGAGGACATCGGGCTCGAAGTCCAAGGCGGCCCTGGCGGACTCGATGATCACCGCCCGCATGAGCGGTTGGATGATCGAACGATAGGAGCGAAGCGCGGCGGCCGCTGAGACCCCCTGCTGGGTGATCATGGCCGTGTAGTCCACGCTCATGCTCACGACATCGAGCCCATTGAGGTCGACTCCTGAGTTATCGGGAACCACCAAACGCACCTCATGGCCCGCGCTCACGGCGCGCCTGGTCAGCGCCGCGAACGGTTCGACGTCGCCGCGCGAGCCAGCGGCAGCCAGAAGCAGTCGCGTCGCATCCACCCACCCTCTGGTCTGGCCGATCTAGCCCAGCCGCTGACCCCGCTGCGGCGGAGCAAAGACCGTGGTCACCGCCGGAGCGTAGAGCACCGAATCGGGTGCCCGCGCGCTGAGCCCGGGGAAGCCCGCCGCGGCCAGCAGCCCGTCCTCGAGGTGGACCAGCTCCGCGTGCTGCAACGGCCACGGCTCATGGCTGTTCCTGCAATAGATGGTGCGCCCCAGATGCCGCTCATGGAAGCCCCAGCGGGCGGTCAGAAATTCCGCCACCGGGTCCTGAGCCAGCTCAGCGTCGGCCGCGGGGTCAGGAATCGGACGAACCCGCAGCGTGGAGGCGGCGTCGCGCTGGCCATGCCGGCGCGTCGTGTACTCGACCTCGCCGTCGGAGGCCTGGATCTTCATCGACGCCCACTGATACCGCAGCCCGAACGCCGCCCGCGCGACCAGCACCGGGATCAGGTGGGAGGCTTCCAGGCTGCGGAAGACCACTCCGCGGCGACCGTGCTCGTCGATGGAGTAGAGCCGCACATTGACCTCCGGAAAGTCACCGAGCCACGGAATGCTCGGCCCGCCGAAGAAGGAGCTCTTCGACATCTGGAACCCGATGAGCCCCACCCAGGAGCTGCCATCCAGCACGTCCGGGGAACAGCCTTCAGGCATATACGGCGCGACGGCGCCGGGGTCGACCCGCCAATGCACGAAGGACACTTCGCTCCACCGCTGCCTCAGCACGGCGGGGCCGCCCAGCGGTGGAGCCTCTCGAGAGAGTGCGTTGAAAGCCATCATGAAACCTCATCATCGGCGCAGGGAGGTCGATGCTCGAAAGAGCAGCGGCAGTTCATCAGCATCTTATCCAGCGTGGATCTGCTCAGGGCACGGTGCCGCGCGTCCGGGACTCATACGGCGTAGATTTATCCAGTAGTGCAGGAGTGAAATGTGCTGACTTCTCAAGACGGGCGGCGAGGGCTGCGATCAAGTAAGGGCCGGGGCCGATATGAGCATCAACGACGAGAATCTCGACGAGCGCGCAGCGCCGAACACCGCGCCGGTCACCGTGTCGGTGGTCATCCCGGTCAAGGACGACAGCGCAGAACTGACCGTCTGCCTCGCGGCGCTGGCGGCACAGACCCGGACCGCGGACGAGATCATCGTGGTCGACAACGCCTCTGTCGATGACTCCGCCGCGGCCGCCCGCGCTGCCGGCGCGACGGTGCTGAGCTGCCTGCAGCCGGGGATCCCCGCCGCGAGCGCCACCGGCTACGACGCCGCCACTTCTGACCTGATCCTCCGGCTCGATGCTGACTGTGTGCCGGAACCGCGATGGATCCAGGATGTGGTCTCCGCCTTCGAGCAGCAGCCCCACGTCGCCGCCTTGACCGGTCCTGCCAAGTTCATCGACGGACCGGTGCTGCTGCGGCGTCCACTGGTGCATGCCTATCTCTTCGCCTACAGAAACTTCTCCCGGCCCGCGCTGGGGCATCGGCCGCTGTTCGGCTCCAACATGGCCATGCGGCGCGAAGCGTGGGAGCAGGTACGGCTCTCCGTGCACCGCGACGACCCCGAGATCCACGACGATCTGGACCTGGCCTTCCACCTCGGAGAGCGTCATCGTCTCGGCGCGATGGGCGGAGAGCCGATGGGCATCTCGATGCGCCCCTTCAGGGACGCCAGAGCCTTCCAGCGCCGGATCAAGCGCGGATTCCGGTCCGTGACGGTGCATTGGCCACACGACTTCCCGCCCTTCCGATGGCGCCGGGCGTCTCTGCGCAGACGCGGTCATGCTTCGGAATCGGGACGCGCACGCACATGAGTGCGCCTGACGCGCACGCGGATCCCCGCCCGACGGCCGTCCACCCAGCCGTCGCCCCTGACGCTGCCCTGATCGGGCCCATGCCGGCCCCAAGGCTCCACGTCATGAGCTGGAACATCCGGCGGCGCACCTTCGCCTTCCATCCGCGCCGAGCCGATCGATGGGAGCGCCGGGCCCCCGGACTGCGCAGCCTGCTGCAGACCGAACGTCCGACTCTGCTCGGCGTCCAGGAAGCCCTCGCCGATCAGGTGAGGTTCGTCGCCGACGTGCTGGGCGGCTCCTACCGATCCGTCGGGCACGGGCGGGGGCCTCAAGGGGGAGGGGAGGCCTCGCCGCTCTACTACGACACAGACCGCCTCGAACTCCTGGACTGGGAGCAGAGCGCCCTCTCGGACACCCCGCACCACCCGGGTTCCCGAACCTGGGGAAATCTCATCCCGCGCAGCCTGGTCTCGGCGAGATTCCGGGACCGTGCCACATCCACGGCCTTCCTCGCGATGAACACCCACCTCGACCACCTCTCCCACCGCTGCCGGCTTCGTGCCGCGCAGAGCATCCGGCACCGGGTGACCACCAGTACGCTGCCGGTGGTGCTCACGGCGGATATGAACGCTCAGCCCAGCAGCGCACCGATTGCGGAGCTTCTCCGCGGCGAGGCGCTCGCCGACACCTGGGCCGCGGCTGCGCAACGCGACAGCGAGGAATGGGGGACCTTCGCCAACTACCGTGAACCGCGCCTCGACCGCCGCAGGATCGACTGGATCATGGCCTCACCGGAGTTGGGCGTGGCCCGCGCGGCGATCAATCCGGTGCGCCATCGCAGCGGGTGGGCCTCGGATCACCTGCCGGTCCAGGCGGTGCTGCACCTTCCCCGCCCCGGCAGACATCACCATCTCGGTGATTCTGCTGATCGCGGCCTGGAGCAACGTCTTTGACCTCTACACGCGCATCCCGAACTGGGATCTGCTGGTGCACTTCTTCTGCACACGTGTCCTGGCCGTTCCTCCTGTCGAACCGACGCGTGTCAGACGTTCGGCCTAGACTGACCACCACGCGACGGGATGGGGACTCATGGACACCGACGTCATAGTCATCGGCGCAGGACTCGCCGGGCTGCAGTGCGCCCGCCGCCTGCAGCGCAACGGACACCGGGTCACAGTGCTCGAAGCCGGGGACGCGGTCGGAGGACGGGTGCGCACCGACCTGATCGAGGGCTTTCGCTGCGACCGCGGGTTCCAGGTGCTGAACCCGGCCTACCCTGCCGTGCAGGATTGGATCGACATCGGTTCGCTCGGCCTTCAAGCATTCGGGGTCGGCGCCGTGATCCGCACCTCCACGACCACCACCACGCTGGCCCATCCGCTGCGGCACCCGCAGCATGCCCTGTCCACGCTGCGGAGCAAGCACACCCCGCCCTCAGACCTGCTCGCCTTCGCCCGCTGGATCGCCCCGACCCTGCGACAGTCCGCCACCGGGCCACGTCCCGCGCAGGATCAGACGCTGCACGACTCCTTCGAGGAGGCCGGCCTCACCGGACGGCTGCGACGGGACGTGCTCGACACGTTCCTGGCCGGCGTCCTCGCCGACAGCACCGGGGAGAGCTCGGCGAACTATGTTCGCCTGCTGGTCCGCTACTTCGCCCTCGGCGCCCCCGGGCTGCCCCGCGGAGGGATGCAGGCGCTCCCCGAACAGATGGAGACCTGGCTTCACGAACCGGTGCGGCTGAACACGTCCGCCCGGGACCTGCGGCACAGCGGCGACGGCGTCCAGGTCAGCACCGACGCCGGGCCGCTGCGCGCCCGGGCCGCCGTCGTCGCCGTCGGACCGCAGGACATCCACGAGCTCACCGGCCAGCCGGCGCTGCCCACCCATGGTCTGACCACCTGGTGGTTCCGCGCCCCGGAGCTGCCCCAGCCCGGACCCTTCCTGATGCTCGACGCCAGCCGGCGCGGCGGAGGCCCCGCCGGTCCGATCTGGAACACCGCTGTGGTCTCGCAGGCGGCTCCTTCCTACGCCCCGGAGGGTCAGCACCTGATCCAGGCGACCACGCTGTTGGACCGTCCCGACGGCCTCGCCGAGGAGGCCGCCGTGCGCCGGGATCTGGAGCGGCTCTACCAGGGATCCACCGCAGACTGGGAGCTGCTCACCCATCACCTCGTGGAGCACACGCTCCCGGTCCAACACCCGCCCCTGCTTCAGGCCCGCCCCCAGCAGCTGGGGGATCGCGTGCTCATCGCCGGGGATCACCGCGACCATGGCTCGATCCAGGGGGCGCTGGTCTCCGGCGACCAGGCCGCGCAGTCGCTGACCAGACTGCTCGCCGGCTGAGCCCATGACGAGTCCTCCCGTGCTTCGTCTGGTGCTGCCCCACCAGCTCTTCAAGGAGCACCTCGACGTCGACCCTGACACGGTGTTCGTGCTGATCGAACATGACCTGCTGTTCCGGCAGTACTCCTTCCACGCTCAGAAGCTGGTCCTGCACCGCGCCTCGATGGACCAGTTCGCGCGGCGCCTGCGGGCCCGCGGTCACCAGGTGTGGGTGCTGCGCAGCCAGACCGACCGCAGCTCCCACGCACAGCTGGTGGAGCTGATCCAGAAACTGGCCCCGGCACGGGTGACCGTCTACGACGTGGTCGATGACTGGCTGGAGCAGGATCTGCGCGCCGCGCTCGATGAGGGCGGATGCTGGCTGCGTGAGCAGGATGTGCTGGAGACGCCGAACTTCCTGACCAGCCGCGCGCAGGTCGATGACTGGTTCGGGTCCCACGGTGCCCGGATGCACGAGTTCTACGTCTGGCAGCGCCGCCGGTTCAAGCTCCTGCTCGACGCCGACGGGGAACCTGCCGGTGGGAAATGGTCCTTCGATGCGGAGAACCGCAAGAAGCTCCCGCGCGGGTACACGCCGCCCACGGTGGGGCGCTTCGCGAGTCATCCGATCCTGCAGCGGGACGGAATGTTCGATCTCGACGCGCTGAGGCGCGATGATGACAGCGGCAAAAGTTCTGAAAGTACTGACCGTACAGTCAGTGCCGAAACAGTCCAAGGGTCTGGCACTTCAGCCGATGACGACGGCGCGGCCGACGACGTCCAGCGGGCCATCGCCTGGGTGCGCGACGAGTTCCCCGACGCCCCGGGGGATCCCGCGCTGTTCGCCTGGCCCGTCAGCGCGGAGGAGGCGCGCGAGCATCTCCGCGAGTTCGTCCGGGAGCGTCTGAACGACTTCGGCCCCTATGAGGATGCGATCTCAGCGGAGCACCCATTCATCGCTCATGGGCTGCTGACCCCGGCGCTGAACATCGGACTGTTGGATCCCCGTGAGGTGGTGCAGACGGTTCTCGAGGCTGCCGACGAGTCCACCCCGCTGGCCTCCGTGGAGGGATTCATCCGTCAGGTCATCGGCTGGCGGGAGTACATGCGCGCCACCTATCGCACCCGGGGGCGTCAGCTGCGCAGCGCCAATCGGCTGGAGCACCACAACACATTGGGAACGGGCTGGTGGGATGCCAGCACCGGCCTGGCCCCGGTGGACCTGGTGATCTCCCGCGTCCTGGCGACCGGGTATGCCCACCACATCGAACGCCTGATGGTGCTGGGCAATGCCATGTCGCTGCTGCGGATCCACCCGGACGCGGTCTACGAGTGGTTCATGGAGCTCTTCATCGATGCCTACGACTGGGTGATGGTGCCCAACGTCTATGCCATGAGCCAGTTCGCGGCGGGAGAGGCGATCACCACCAAGCCCTATGTCTCTGGCAGCAACTACCTGCGCAAGATGTCGGACCTGCCCAAGGGGGACTGGGCGCAGGAGTGGGACGGGCTCTACTGGACGTTCATCAGGGATCATCGCGAGATCTTCGCAGCTAACCCGCGCGCCCGCATGGTGGTCTCGCTGCTGGACAAGATGGACCAGGAGAAGCGACGCGCCCATCACGAGCGTGCTCAGCACCTGCTGGAACCCGGGCAGCCCAGCAGGCTGCTCCAACAGCCAGGGTGATGCCGACTCAGCTGCCGTCTGGAGCGGCCCCGCCGCGCTGCGTCCCTTCACGCTTCAGGGCTGCACTCCAGCTGCCGTAGGTGTTGCGGATGCTCGGGCCAGAGGGAAGATCGGTGCGCCCACGCTGCTGCTGGGCCTTCCGCCAGTCCACGTAGCTCTGATAGCTGGTGGTGAAACCCTCCCTGGCTCCTTGGCCGGTGAAGTCCCGCAGCGCCGCGCCGAACTGAGCTGGAGTGAACCGGGCCGTGCCGAAACCGGAGGGCCGCGCTCGGCTCGAAGGGGCCAGCCCGACATTTTGCAGCGCCGCGCTCCAGGACCCGTCGGCACGCTTGAGGATCGTGCTCGCGCCGATGGGCCAGACGTTCCGGGCCCTGTTCGGCGCTGCCGGCTGGGCGGCGAGGAGATGACTGCGCAGCTCCTCGTACTTCTTCGCCGAAAGGCTCAGCGACGGGTCGCCGGCCACTGCGTCGCGACCTGCCCGCACGGCGTCGAGCACCTCATTGACGCTGTCCCCCGCACCCTGGTCCTGCAACATGCGAGTGACGGTGTCACGCAGATCATCGGCGAGTGCGGGGGAATGGCTGCTCGGAATGCGCCCCACCCCGATCGCATAGAACAGGCTGGCCGTGATGGCGCTCTGGCTCACTGGTGATGCGGCCATACGGTTCACCCTCCACGTTGCTGTTGATCTGCGGACTCCGGACGCTGCGGGATCAGGCGCAGCTGCCATGCGCGGAGTCTATAGGCTGGCCCGATGGTCGAATCAGAGGCGCTCAGCTGGGGCTGCTCGGGTCGGGCGCGGTGCTGCTGATCATGCAGATCCTCAGCATCGTGCTGGTGCTGGTGTCATTGGGCCCCGTGAACCTGCTGCTGTGAAGCGAATCGGTGCTGCACCCCTGAACACGCCCTGGAAGGTTCACTTTGTGGACCCCCTGAGCGCCCGGTAGGTTGCGAGAATGCATCTTTCCCGTCGCACTTTGATAACAGCCGCCGCCGCTGGGGCCACCGCCGCCGGAGTCACGGTCGCCTCGGCACTGCCCGCCTCGGCGGCTCCGGGACGGTTCCGCACTCGGCCGCGCCCGCGCATGCGGCGCCAGCCCACCGACTATGACCGCACGCGGAAGCGGCAGAACCCTTCGAACAACCTCGGCTGCCCGCTGGGGAGGGGATTCTGATCGCCTCCCCGCAGGTCGGCTCCAGGAGCGCTCTGGGAAGCACTGACACCGCGGACCGCTGCTGGGCCTGGGTCGGGGGAAGCAGCGGCGAGTCTGTGACGATCCTCGGCGAATGGTTCTCCGCCAGCGCCCGCACCACCGAACAGCTTCCGGCCCTGCTCGCCGGAGCGCAGCTCGAGCTCTCCGCGCAGGACGCAGACACGCTCACCGCCGTCTCACACGATATGGAGAACTGACCCGTGAAACAGAACGTGATCTGGAAGACCTCCCCGAACTCCACCGTGGGTCGGGGCGGGACCGCCGTGGACCGCATCGTCATCCACTACATCGTGGGAAACCTGGCTGCCTGTGACGCCACCTTCCTGAACCCCAACTCCCAGGTCAGTGCGCACTACGGGATCGGCGAGGGGCGCATCCACCAGTACGTCAGCGTGCACAACACCGCCTGGCACTCCGGGAACTGGGCCTTCAATCAGCGCAGCATCGGGATCGAGCACTCCGCGGACCCCGAGCGCGCGCCCACCACGCAGACGCTGAACATGTCGATCCAACGCTGTGTGACGCTGTGCCGGCAGTTCAACCTGAATCCGCGCACCGCCATCGTCCCGCACGAGTCTGTGGTCCCCACCGCCTGCCCGGGCACCGTGGACTGGGAGTACATCCGGGACCGCACCGCCGCCCTGATCTGAGCGGTGCGGGTGGGCTACAGCCAGTCCTCCCCGGCGTTCACCGACTCCCGATTCAGCAAGGCCAGATTCGCTGACTCTCGAGCCGACGCATCCCGATTCAGAGCTCCTGGATCGGACGCACCCTGGTCGAAGGGTCCCTCACTGACGGCGCCCGGATGGCTGACATTGTGGGTGGCGTGCAGCGCGGCGGCGATCACGTCGCGGGGGTCACCGGCGTGACGGAAGGCCTCCCTCTGGTGGTACGCACCGGTCCCGTTGCGCAGAATCTCGCTGATCAGCGCATCCACCTGGCGGTCCTCTCCGTACTCCGAGAGCACCGGTGCGACGGTGTCGAGCAGGTGGGTCACCACTTCCCCGGCCGGAGCTGGCATCGCGGTGAAGGGATCCACCAGCAGAGACTCGATTCCGCAGCGACTGGCCCGCCAGGTCCACGCCCGCAGCACTGCGGTATCCACCGGCAGCGGGGGAACACCGGCGCGCCAATCTCGCGCAGCAGTCTCCACCAGGGCGCGAGTCAGGGTGGCGATCACCGCGGCGTGGCTGGCGAACAGGCAGACATCGGGGACCCGCACCTCCACCGTGGAATGACGTTCGCAGATTCGGGCGTCGAAATAGATCATGCCGTCATCCAGCGGCACCCGGGAGCGCAGCAGGGATTCGCGCTGCCGGTCGTAGGCGTCGATGGACTCGAAGAGATCGGGTGGCCCGGTGTTCGGCCAGCGGCCCCAGGTCTGATAGCGGTAGCTATGGAACGCGGTGTCGCTGTCGTCCCAGAAAGGGGAGTTGCTGCTGAGCGCCAGCAGCGTGGGCAGCCAGACCCGGATCCGGTCCAGCACTGCCACAGCCTCCGCCCGGGAGTGCACCTGCACATGGACGTGCATCCCACCGGTCAGTTGCTGCAGTGCCGTGATGCCCGCCCATCCAGCCATCTGCTGAAACCTCTGGTGCGGGACCAGGTGTGGAGTCACTGCCCCGGGAGCGGTGGCCAGGGCCACCACACGGCCTCCGACGTCGGCGGCACAGGAGTCCGCCCAGGCGCGGCCCGAGCGGATCGTCGCCAGCTGTTGACTCAACGTGGTCTGCGGCGGGTGGACCACCTCAAGCTGTTCCTGCTGCAGCTCTGAGGCCAGTTCATGCCCGGTCTCGGTCCGGACGCCGTGCCGCTCCGCGACCTGCCACCCCAGCGGCAGGAGCTCCAGCTCAGAGTCGTCCACCAGCAGCAGCTCTTCTTCAACGCCAAAGGTTCGCACGGACAGGTCCCTCACCCTCGAGAGTCATTCGGGTACGGCGACGAAACCGGCGGACAGTCACACCCCCGTGCTGACCGCGCCGGTCTTCGCCCCCGCTGATGAGGCGAGCGTACCTGCGAACCTCAACTCGCAGAAGAGTCGAAAGTACTATGGGAAGGTGGTCCTCGCTAAGTCGCAGGTCAGACCCATTCAGCGGCAGAAACCTGCCACTTTTCATGCGTCAGTCTCGGCGTGCGCACCTTGCCGCATGCCCGCCAGAAGGGGCGAGGATCATCCGGTGAAGGTATCCGGGTGACCGCCGCGGCGGCCGTCCTCGCCCTTGTCCAGCGTTGCGATGGCGGTCATGTCCTGATCGCTGAGCTCAAAGCTGTGGATGTCCATGTTCGTCGCGATCCGCTCTGCGGAATTGCTCTTCGGGATCGCGACGACGCCGCGCTGCAGGTGCCAGCGCAGCATCACCTGGGCCGCAGTGACCCCGAGCCGCTGCGCGATCTGGGTGAGCACCGGATCACCGAACTGATCCGTGCGGGCCAACGGGCTCCAGGCCTGCACCACGATTCCGCGCTCCTGGCAGAAGCGGCGGGCGTCGTCGTTGGGGAAGTAGGGGTGCATCTCGATCTGGTTCACCGCCGGGGCCACACCGGAGGCTTCGATGAGGCGCTCCAGCTGGGCGGGCTGGAAGTTCGAGACGCCGACGGCGCGGGCTCGGCCGTCCTCGGCGAGCTCTAACATGGCCTTCCATGTGTCCACATAGTCGATGTCCAGCATCGGCATCGGCCAGTGCATGAGGAACAGGTCCACATAGTCGAAGCCCAGCGTCACCAGCGACTCCGTGAACGTCTCCCGGACGGCGGTGGGCGCGTGATTCCCGTTGTTCAGCTTCGTGGTGAGAAAGACCGCGGCTCGGTCGACCCCGGAGCGCCTGACCGCCTCGCCGACCTCCGCCTCATTGCCATACATCTGCGCCGTGTCCAACAGCCGGTAGCCGGCATGCAGGGCGGACACCATCGCTTCGGTGGTGGCCTTGCCGGTGCCGAAGCCGATCTCTGGCATCTGAGTTCCTGAGTTGAGCTCGATCATGCGGCGATCCTACGCTCTCAGCACGCTGCGGAGGTGGCGCTGGCCTGCACCGAGCCGGGTGAGATGAAGCCCAGAACCGCGGCGAAGCCGGTGAGCACTGCCAGCTGCCCGGGGTCGGATTCCGACTCTGGGACACCCGGCGCAGTGCGTGAACGACTTCTCCTGGAGAGTTCACGGTGCCCCGCTCAGCCGAGGCCGTCCCGGAGCGGCTGGTGGCATCGCTGAGGTCGGTCGTGGCCTCGCCCGCGCCCTCGGACTGGAGCTGAGCGTGGCCGGCAGGGATCTGCAGCGGCGCGGAATAGAAACCGCTCACCGGGGGGTTGCCATGACCATGCGTGCAATGAGCTATTCCAAATACGGCGACCCCCAGACCCTCGAACTGACCGAACTTCCGCTGCCCAAGGTGGCGCCCGGAGCCGTCCTGATCAAGATCGAACGCGCCTCGGTGAACCCGGTGGACTGGAAGCTCATGTCCGGCGGGCTGGATCAGCTCATCGACGTCGTCTTCCCGGTGATCCCCGGCTGGGACGTCTCCGGGGTCATCGAGACCACCGGCCCCGACGTGCCGGAGTTCACCGCCGGTGACCGCGTCGCCGCCTACGCCCGCAAGGACTTCACCCACGGGGGGACCTACGCCGAGTACGTCTCGGTGCCTGCCGCCTCCGTGGCACGGGTCCCCGACGGGGTGGACTTCGACTCCGCCGCCGGACTGCCGCTCGCCGGCCTCACCGCGCTGCGCTCGCTGGAGACCCTCGAGATCACCGCCGAGGACACGCTGCTGATCCATGCCGCCTCCGGCGGGGTGGGCCACCTGGCCGCTCAGCTTGCAGTCGAGCGCGGGGCCACCGTGCTGGGCACCGCGTCGGAGCACAACCACGCGAAGCTGCGCGAACTCGGCGTGACACCGCTGACCTATGGCGAAGGCCTGGCCGACCGGGTCCGCGAAGCCGCGCCCCAGGGCGTCACCGCTGTGGCGGACTTCGTCGGGGAGGTCCTTGACGACACGCTGGCAGTGCTGGCCGACGGTGGCCGGCACATCTCCGTGGCCGACCCCTCCGTCGAGGAGCACGGCGGCCACTGGATCTGGGTCCGCCCTGATGGAGACCGGCTGCGCTCGCTGCTGGAGAAGGTCGCCGCAGACAACCTGCGCGTGGCCGTGGATCGCGTCTTCCCGCTGGCAGAATCCGCCGCGGCCATGGAGGCCAACCAGTCGGGGTCCAACGGCAAGATCCTCATCGATACCACCCGTTGAAGCGCCGACGGTCGGCACCGCGCCTCACGCGTCGTGCCGACCACCAGCCAGCGGGTCTAGCCTGACCACGCGAGGTCTCATCCCAGGGGGAGAGGGCCAACCGGTTCTTCTGTGAGACCAGCTCTGGTCGAAAACCACAGAGAAGAGTTGCGATGAATGACATCCATATTCCAGGCGCGCCACAGGCCGAACCTCCCACGGAGGGCCAGCCGGTCGAGCCGCGCGAGCCGCTTCCGCCCAAGCAGGACCAGCGCGCGGCAGCACCGGTCAGCCCCACGGGCGCCGAAGTGCCGGGCAGTGACACGGGACGCGTGCAGCAGGGCAGGTACCTGACCACCGCGCAGGGAGCCCGCGTCCGCGACACCGACCACTCATTGAAGGCCGGCAGCCGGGGACCGACTCTGTTGCAGGACCACCACCTGCGCGAGAAGATCATGCACTTCGATCACGAGCGGATCCCGGAGCGCGTGGTCCACGCCCGCGGCGCCGCCGCGCACGGCGTCTTCGAGTCCTACGGCACCGCCGGTCACCTGACCTCAGCGAAGTTTCTGGCGGAGAAGGCCACGACCGAAGTGTTCACCCGCTTCTCCACCGTGCTGGGCAGCCGAGGCTCCGCTGACACGGTGCGTGACACCCGTGGCTTCTCCACGAAGTTCTACACCGACGAGGGCAACTATGACCTCGTGGGCAACAACATCCCGGTGTTCTTCATCCAGGACGGGATCAAGTTCCCGGACATCATCCACGCCGGCAAGCCCCACCCGGACCGGGAGATCCCACAGGCGCAGAGCGCGCACGACACCTTCTGGGACTTCGTCTCGCTGCACACCGAGGCGCAGCACCACACCATCTGGAACATGTCCGACCGCGGCATTCCGCGCTCGCTGCGCATGATGGAAGGCTTCGGCGTCCACACCTTCCGGCTGATCAACGCCGCGGGCGAATCTTCGCTGGTGAAGTTCCACTGGAAGCCCAAGCTGGGCGTGCACTCCATCACCTGGGAGGAAGCGCTGATGACCAACGGCGTGGACCCGGACTTCCACCGCCGGGACCTCGCCGACGCCATCGAGGCCGGCGCCTTCCCGGAATGGGAGCTCGGCGTGCAGGTCTTCCCCGACACCGAGGATCAGATGTTCGAAGGCATCGATCTGTTGGACCCCACCAAGTTCATCCCCGAGGAGCTCGCCGAGGTGCAGATGCTCGGCAAGATGACCCTGAACAAGAACCCGCAGAACTACTTCGCGGAGACCGAACAGGTGGCCTTCCACCCGGGACACCTGGTCCCCGGCATCGAGGTCACCAATGACCCGCTGCTGCAGGCCCGCCTGTTCTCCTACCTGGACACCCAGATCACCCGCCTGGGCGGCCCGAACTTCGCGCAGATTCCGATCAACCGGCCCCGCGCGGCGGTCAATGACATGCTCCGCGACGGCTTCCATCAGAGCGCAGACCACGCCGGAGTGGCCCCATACCACCCGAACTCCTTCGACGGCGGCAATCCATACCCGGTCAAGGACATCTCGGCCGAGTCCGGCGTGCCCAGCGCGCTGATCGACTTCCCGGAACCCGTGGCGGCCAGCGTGAAGGTGCGGGAGAACCCGCAGAGCTTCGATGACCACTACACCCAGGTCACGATGTTCTACCGCAGCCTCACCCGCACCGAGCAGCTGCACGTGATCCAGGCGTACACCTTCGAGCTGGCCAAGTGCTACGAGCCTAGGATCAAGGAGCGCCAGCTGCAGCAGCTGACCCACATCGACGCGGACCTCGCCGCCGGAGTGGCCGAGGGCCTCGGCCTTCCGGTGCCCGAGCCGCTCCAGACTCCGGTCGAGCCAGAGGTGCTCAGCCCCACGCTGTCCCAGATCGGCGGCACCTGGCCGATCGAAGGTCGGCTGGTCGGCGTGGTGGTCGATGAGTCCAGCGACATCGACGCGATCCAGAGGATCCGCAGGGCCATCGATGCCCAGGACATGGTCCCGCTGGTGGTCGCCCCCACCGGTGCGCCGCTGTCCGACGGCACCCCGGCCCAGCGGACCTACCTCACCGCACGGTCCATCGAGTTCGATGCGATCGTCTTCCTCACCGCGACCGCCGCCGGCGCCGCCGGGGCCAGCCCGGACACCGACCACAAGCTCGGTGACCCCACCGGTGACCCGCAGGTCGATCCGCGGCTGACGCTGATGGCCGCCGAGGCCTATCGCCACGGCAAGGCAGTGGTGTTCCCCGCGGGCACCCCGTTGCTGGCCGCCAGCGGCGTCTCCCCCACGGCGCCCGGCGTCCTGGTGGGCACACCCGAGAAGCTCACGGACGAGCTCTTCACGCTCATGGGCGCCCACCGCGCCTGGGAGCGCTTCGCCTGAACCCAGCGGGACCAGCTGGGACCAGCTGGTCCCAGCTGGTCGTCCTCAGCGACGGCTGCGCTGCATCAGCCTTTCGGCCCCTCCGTGAGACGTCACCGACCTCTCGCGAAGGGGCCGATCTGTCGTGCCCACCACTGGTGGAACTCCGCGATGTGGTGCTCGCTGGGGACCAGCGCCCCGCCGTCGTCGTAGGCCTTCGAGGACATCGACGGCTGGGTCTGCTCGCAGGCCTCGAAGTCCTGGAGGTTGACCCGGTGGAAGAGCTCCACCGACCGGGAGACGTCCAGCTGCTTCTCCACGACCTCGGGCAGGAACAGCCAGTCGCATTCCACGATGGTCTTCGCCGCTGACACCGGGTACATCCGGTGGAAGATCACGTGATCGGGCACGGTGTTGATGAACACCTGCGGGCGCACGGTGATCGCATAGTACTTGCGGTCCTGGGCTTCTGCGATGGCCGGCAGCGCCGCGACGCCGGCGGAGCCGTCCACGGTGAAGCCCTCGACCTGCGCGCCGAAGGAGGCGCCGTGGATCTCGTCCTGCGCCTGGGAGGCCCAGCCCTGCGCGAACTCCGGGATGACCTCGGTGAGCTCGGGGTGGATGGTGGCGCAGTGGTAGCACTCCATGAAGTTCTCGATGATCAGCTTCCAGTTCGCCGCGACCTCGTAGCGCCGGGTCTGCCCGACCCGAAGCTTCTCGATGCCGTAGTTCTCCAAGCTCTGGACCTCTCCGAAGCGCGTGGAGACCTCCGTCATCACGGTCTCCTCGAACGACGGCGGGGCTGAGCTCCCCGCCGCAGGGCTCACACAGAGCCAGATGTAGCCCAGCCATTCGCGCACGTGGACGGTCTTGAGCCCATGTTCTCCGCGATCGACATCGGGCATCGAGGTCAGGTTCGGGGCGGCGACGAGTTCGCCCTCCAGGGCATAGGTCCAGGCGTGATAGCCGCACTGCAGGGTCTTGGACCTGCCCTCCGCGGTGGTGCAGACCCGCATGCCGCGGTGTCGGCAGACGTTCAGATACGCCTTGATCCCGGCCTTGCGGGTGCGCACCACGATGATCTCCTCCCGGCCCACCGTGACCGTGCGCCACTGTCCGGGGCTTGCCAGGCTGTCTGCGCGGAGCACGGCGTTCCACATCTTCTCGAAGATCTCGGCCTGCTCACGAATGAAGATCTCCGGGTCGGTATAGGCGACCCCGGCGGGGGTCGGTTTCAACGAGGTGCCGGTCAGCGGGGTGTCGAGCTGGTCGATGATCATCGGTTCGTCCTTCGTGAGGGGCTCAGCAGGTCGGGGGTCCACCAGGTCAGGAGGGCCCAGCGGATTCAAGAAGATGCGGGAAGGCTCAGGCAGCCAGGACGGCCGGGCGGATGCGGCGGGACTTGCGCCAGCGCACCACCTCGCGCAGCCGGTTCATGCCCAGGATCCCGATCTCGGTGCCTCCGCGCAGGTAGCTCACCAGCAGGTCGTTTCCTTCGATGCTTCCAGCCAGCACCTGGACCTCGTCGGCGAGCGCGAGCATGCCGGCGGCCTGGATGGTCACGTGATGCTGGTCTGACCAGAGGTAGGGCTCCTGCATGGGGGAGGGGGACCCGCCGAGCAGCGCGGCGGCCAGCGCCTGAGCCTGATCCACGGTCTCCTGCCAGTGCCCCACTGGACGCAGCCCGGTGCGTTGGGCCGACCACAGTGCGCAGTCTCCTGCGGTCCAGACCCCCGGGATCCCGGTGAATCCGGTGTCGTCGGCGAGCACCGCCTGAGTGCCGGGATCCAGGGCGAGGGCGCTGCGACTCAGCCACTCGGTGGCTGGACTCGCGCCGATCGCGCTGATCACGACGTCGGCCGGGATCCCTCGGCCGTCACTGAGCGTGACCACCTGATCCGCCTGCGGATCAGGTGGTGCCCGAGTCACGCCCAGCGCGCGGGCAGCGCCGGTGAAGCGCACGCCGTGCTGCTCATGCAGACTGTGCAGCGCGCGCGCCACCGGCCGACCCAGTCGGCGCAGCCCGGGCAGATCCTCACCGGCGATGACCGTCACGCTGCCGGCCCCGCGGGTGGTGCACGTCGCGGCGGTCTCCAGCGCCAGGAAGCCTCCTCCGATCACCGCAACCCGGGCGCCGGCCAGTGGAGCTGCGCGCAGTGCGGCGGCGTCCTCCACGCTGCGGATCGCATGACCGCTCAGGCGCCGCGCCTCGGCGCCGGTGGCGATCACCACCGCGTCGCCGAGGTAGAAGGTGCCCGAGGCGGTCTGCACCCCCAGCGGCTCCGTGGAGAGCGCGGTCACCGCATCGGATCTGACCCAGCGCGCATCCAGCGGATCGGAGGGGTCATCGAGGTAGAGATCGCACAGATCCGTGGTTCCGCACAGAAAGGCCTTGCTCAGTGCCGGGCGGTCATAGGCCGGATGGGCCTCCGCGCCGAGGATCGTGATCGGACCGGCGTGACCCTGGGCGCGCACCTGGCGCGCCGTGTGATAGCCGGCGAGGCCGGCGCCGATGATGAGCAGGTGACCTTCTTCAGCGAGACTCATGCGACCTCCACCCCCGGAGGCAGCTTCGGCGCCGCCGTGGAGAGCTCCACCAGGACCTCCCCGTCACGGACGGTGACCTGATGGGCCCGCACTCCACGCTTGGCGGGCGGCTGGTCCACCTCTCCGGTGGTCAGCGAGAAGGTGCTCTCATGCAGCGGGCACTCCACGCGGCAGTCCTCCACCCAGCCCGCCGCCAGCGAGGCGTCCTGATGGGTGCAGGTGTCATCCAGGGCGTGGACGGTGCCCTCCTCGGTGAGGAACACGGCGATCGGTGGACTCACGCTGGTGACTCGCAGGCCTTCGCCGGGAACCAGGTCATCGATGGAACAGGCTCGGAAACTCAATTGCCTTCACCGCCACTCAAGGATACTGTTGCATATAGTGCAACAACGTTCGTGATGCACAACAAAAGTATGCAAGGCCGCCCCGAGGGTGCGTCAAGGGTTTGGCCGAAATTGAAGACGAATTCATCGGAGCGAAACGAAGTCCGAACCACACGACATCAGGCCGACAGGAGTCAGGGGTGCTCACATGAGTGAAGTTCAGTCCGTGGATCGCGCGGCGCAGATCCTGCAGCTGCTCAGTGTCGAATCCCCGCTCAGCGTCAGTGAGATCTCCCGGCGCCTGCAGGTCCACCGGTCCACCGCATCCCGGCTGATGGCGACGCTGGAGTCCCATGACCTGGTCGAGCAGGAGGGTCAGCGCGGAGCGTACCGGCTCGGGTTCGGGCTGCTCCGCCTGGCCAGCGCGGTGAGCGCCCGGGTGGACCTCTCCCGCGATGCCCAGGTGTGCTGCGACGCCGCTGCGGCTTCGCTGAACGAGACGGTCAACGTTGCGATCCTCGACGCCGGGTATGCGGTGACCATCACGCAGACGGTGGGGCAGCGGATGGTCGGCGTGGCCCGGCAGTACGTGGGTCAGCGCGCTCCGCTGCATGCCACCTCCACCGGCAAGGTGCTGCTGGCGCATTCCCCGGCCAGCGAGCAGGACCGGGTCCTCGGCGGAGCGTTGGAGGCATTCACCGCCTCCACCATCACTGCGACCGAGGTGCTGGCCGCCGAGCTGACCGCGGTGCGCCAGCGGGGCTGGGCCTCTGCGGTGGCGGAGTGGGAAGAGGGCATCAACGCCTTGGCGGTGCCGGTCCGCGGACCGCAGGGTGGAGTGGTGGCGGCGTTCTCCACCACGGCACCGGCGTTCAGGCTGCCGGAGTCTGCCTTCGTCGAGCATGTGGCGATGCTGCGCGATGCCGCCGGGGAGCTCGAGCATCGACTGGGCTTCCTTCCTCATCCGAACCACCCCTGACGGCACTGCTCCGTTGCGGGGGTCGCGTCCCCGGCGGATCAATTCTGACCGACCCCTTGTCCGGGCCTCGAGGTATCCCTAGGCTGGTGCGTAATACACCATAGTGTTGCGAACTAAGCAACAGTAGGTGGCGGCTGAGGGAGCAGGGACATGGCGCAGCACTCCAGGGGTCCGCGCGTGGTGATCGTGGGCCTCGGCGTCGTCGGCGCGGCGGTGGCCGATGAACTGGTGCTGCGCGGCTGGACCGACGTCACCGTGGTGGAGCAGGGGCCCCTGTTCGAGACCGGCGGCTCGAGTTCACATGCTCCTGGCTTCGTCTTCCAGACCTCCCCGAACCGCGCGATGACGCAGCTGGCTCAGCGCACGCTGAGGAAGCTCGACGGCTTGAGCGTGAACGGGGAGTGGGTCTCCAAGCGGGTGGGCGGCATCGAGCTCGCCACCACCGAGGAGCGGCTGCGCGAGCTGCGCCGCCGACAGGGCTTCGCGCAGTCCTGGGGCGTGCCGGCCCAGCTGATCCCACCGGAGCAGATCGCCGCGCTCTGGCCCGGGCTGGACACCACCGGACTGCTCGGCGGGCTGCACACCCCGACCGACGCCGTGG
Organism: Nesterenkonia sp. YGD6; assembly: GCF_022565895.1. Taxonomy (NCBI): domain Bacteria; kingdom Bacillati; phylum Actinomycetota; class Actinomycetes; order Micrococcales; family Micrococcaceae; genus Nesterenkonia; species Nesterenkonia sp. YGD6. The sequence goes on from NZ_JAJOYY010000007.1 coordinate 73,584, forward strand.
TGAAGGGTGTGCGCGCGGTGGAGTTCCAGGCCCGGCGAGCCGAGGCCGGGGGAGCCACGCTGCTGCCCTGGACCCGGGTCTCTGCGGTGAACACCTCAGGCTCACAGGTGACCGGAGTCCAGATCTGTCCCGTCGATGTCGAGGGATCCGGCGTCGACACGAGCGAGACCCTGCCCGCCGACGTCGTCCTGCTCTGCGCCGGACTCTGGGGACCGGGGATGGCGCGCGATCAGCTGGGGCTGGAGCTGCCGATGCTGCCTGTGGAGCACGGATTCGGGTTCAGCCTGCCCGTCTCCACCGGGGTCGACGCGGCCACCGAGGTCGTGAAGCCGATGCTGCGGCATCAGGACTGCGCGATGTACCTGCGCGAGTGGGGGGATCGGATCGCCGTGGGCGCCTATGAGCATCGACCGCTGCCGGTGGCCCCGGATCAGATCGCCGCCGCGGAGGACTTCGCGCGCACCGGGATCCACCCGGCCGTGCACCCCTTCACCGCCGAGGACTTCGCCCCCACCTGGGCCGAGGCGCAGCGCCTGCTGCCCCAGCTGGCCAGGGGCGGGGAGGGTGCGGCGGGACTGGACGCCGCGCGCAGCTTCAACGGGATCTTCTCCTTCACCCCCGACGGCGGTCCCCTGCTGGGGCCCGTGCCGGGCACCGCCGGGCTGTGGATGGCCCAATCGGTCTGGGTCACCCAGTCGGCCGGCGTCGGTGAGGTGATGGCGGACTGGATGACCACCGGAGACCCCGGCATCGACACCCACGGTCTGGACCTGGGTCGCTTCGACCCCGCGGTGGTCTCCTCCCGCTGGGCCCAGGAGCAGGGCGAGGAGTCCTACGACGAGGTCTACGACATCATCCACCCCAAGGCCACCACCCTGCGGATGCGCGGGCTGCGCACCTCGGCCTTCCACCCGCGGCAGCAGGAGCTCGGCGCGGTCTTCGAATCCGCCGCCGGCTGGGAGCGGCCGCTGTGGTTCGAGTCCAACCAGGGACTGGGCGAGGCGCGGCTCGGCGACCAGCCGCTCCCGGATCGAGACGCCTGGTCGGGCAGGCACTGGAGCCCGATCGCGGCCCGCGAGGCCCGGCACCTGCGCGAACACGTGGGGCTGGTGGACATGTCCTCGCTGTCGCGGCTGCAGCTGCACAGCACAGGCCACAGCACCACCGACGGTGCTCCACCCAGCACCACCGACGGCACTCAACCCTGCACCGCCGTCGATGCCGACGCTGATCCAGAAGGGCACGGCGCCACCGCCTTCCTGCTGGACCTGCAAGCCCGCGGGCTGCTCAGCCGGCGCCCGAGCAGGACCGTGGGCGGCATCGTCTATGCGTTGCTGCTCGATGAGCGAGGACGTGTGCTCTCCGACATCACCCTGGCCCGGACCGGGCCGCAGAGCTATCACCTGGGCATCAACGGCCCCCTGGACACCGCCTGGCTCCGCGCCCGGATCGCGGAGCATAAGCCGGCCGCAGGGGAGACCCTGCAGCTCACCGATGCCGGCACCGGCGCCTGCGGCCTGGGCCTGTGGGGACCACAGGCGCGCACCGTGCTGCAGAAGCTCGTCGCGGAGGACCTCTCCGATGAGCACTTCAAGTTCTACCGTGCCCGGCAGCTGCGGGTGGCAGGGGTTCCGGTGCTCGCCCTGCGGCTGAGCTACGTCGGGGAGCTCGGCTGGGAGCTCTACGCCCCGGCGGAGTTCGGCAGGTTCCTCTGGGACGCGCTGATGGACGCCGGCCAGGCGCAGCAGATCCGCCCCGTGGGGCGGCGCGCGTTCGAGAGCCTGCGGCTGGAGAAGGGCTTCCGACTCTGGGGAACTGACATGACCCGGGAGCACACCCCCGTCGAGGCCGGGGTGGACTTCGCCGTCACCGGGGAGGCGGCGAAGAAGCTCGCCGCGCTCGGGGCTGATGTGCCGCGGCGCCGTCTGCAGTGTCTGGTGCTGGAAGACCCGGCGCAGGTGCTCCTCGGGCACGAACCGGTCTTCGCCCCCGGCGGGACCGACCCGCTGGGCTATGTCACCAGCGCGGATCAGGGCTATACGGTGGGAGAGTCCATCGCCTACGCCTGGCTGGAGGGTGCGGCCCAGGGTGCGGCACGCAGCATCGGAGATCCGGTGGAGATCGCCTGTTTCGGGGAACGGCTGCCCGCCGTCGTCGCCGCGGAGCCGCGCTTCGATCCGGGCAGCACCAGGATGAGGGGATGAGCATGCAGGGTTCAGCCGACTATGACGTGATCGTGATCGGACTGGGATCCATGGGCGGTGCCGCGGCGAACGCGCTCGCCGAACGGGGCGCCCGGGTGCTGGGACTGGAGACCTACCAGCCGGGGCACGACCAGGGGTCCGCCCACGGCGGGACTCGGATCATCCGACAGTCCTATTTCGAGGACTCCGCCTATGTGCCGCTGCTCTTCAGCTCCTATGCCGGATTCCGCAAGCTGGAAGAGGAGTCCGGACGCGACCTGATGCAGCTCTGCGGGGGCATCTACATCGGGCACCCGGAATCAAAGACCTTCGCCGGCTCGCATGCGGCAGCCCTGGAACACGGGCTCGACCATGAGGTGCTCACCGCCGCCCAGATCCGCGAACGCTTCCCGACCATGGACCCCCACGACGAGGCCATGGGCCTCTATGAGGCCAACGCCGGCTATGTGCGACCAGAAGAGACGGTCCGCGCCAACGCCGAGGTCGCCGCACGCAAGGGCGCCGAGCTGCACTTCGAAGAACCGGTCCGCTGGTGGTCCGCCGACGGAGAGGGCGTCACCGTGCGCACCAGCGCGGGCAGCTACCGGGCCGCGCGGCTGGTGATCACCCCCGGCGCCTGGGCGCCAGAGCTGCTCGCCGGGATGCGGCTTCCGCTGAGCGTGGAGCGGATGGTCTTCCACTGGTTCGCCCCCGACTTCGACGCCGTCCCCTACCCCGCCTGGAGCGAGGAACAGCATCCGGTCTACGTGGAGCAGACGTGTGAGAACCTGCAGATCTACGGGTTCCCGATGACCGACGGACCCGACGGGGGCTTCAAGCTCGGCTTCTTCCGTGAAGGCATCCCCACCACTGCGAACACCATCGATCGCAGCATCTACCCGGCCGAGAACGTGCGCATGCAGGCCCGCGCGCGGGAGCTGTTCCCACACCTGAGCGGGGATGTGGTCCAGGCCAAGACCTGTCTGTACACGGTGACCCCGGACGAGCACTTCGTCATCGGCCTGCATCCTGAGCATCCCCAGGTCTCGGTGGCCTGCGGCTTCTCCGGCCACGGCTTCAAATTCGTGCCGGTGGTCGGAGAGATCCTGGCCGATCTGGCGCTGGACGGGCACACCGCGCACCCCATCGGGCTCTTCGACCCGCAGCGCAGTAGTCTGCAGGGATGAGGACCATCGAACTGCCCGCCGCCGGACGCTCCACCTCCCAGCTGGTGCTGGGACTGATGCGGATCGCGGACAAGACCGACCAACAGGTCCGGGAGCTCTATGACCGTGCCCGAGCGGCCGGGGTGGACTTCCTTGATCATGCCGACATCTATGGGGAGACCCCGCACCAGTGCGAACGCCGTTTCGCCGAGGCGGTCAAGCTCACCAGCGCCGAACGCGACGAGGTGCTGATCCAGTCCAAGGTCGGCATCGTCAAGGACGGCCCCTTCTACGACTTCTCCTATGAGCACATCATCACCGAGGTGGAGGAATCGCTGCGGTCGCTGCAGACCGATCACCTCGACCTCCTGCTCCTGCACCGGCCCGACCCCCTGGTCGAGCCCGCCGAGGTGGCCCGGGCCTTCGACGAGCTCCAGTCCGCCGGGAAGGTGCGCCACTTCGGAGTCTCCAACCACACGGTGGGACAGATCGAGCTGCTCCGCACCGCGGTGACCCAGCCGCTGGTGGTCAACCAGATTCAGCTATCCCTGGTCCACGCCCCGATCCTCACCGAGGGCGCCCAGGCCAACACCCTGGGCCAGACCGGCGCGGTCACCCCGGCCGGGGCCGACATCGTCGAGTACTGCCGCCGGCACGCGATCACGCTCCAGGCATGGTCGCCGTTTCAGTCACCCAGCGGGGTGTTCCTGGACAACCCGGACTACCCCGAGCTCAACACTGTGCTGGAGCGGCTGGCGCAGCAGCACGGGGTCACTCCGACCGGGATCGCCACAGCCTGGCTGACCCGGCACCCCGCCGACATCCAGGTGGTGCTCGGCACCACCCAGGGCAGCCGGGTGGAAGAGGCCGCCGCTGGGTCCGAGATCAGGCTTTCGCGCCGGGAGTGGTACGAGCTGCTGGTCGCGGCCGGGCACCGGCTTCCCTGAGGGCTGGAACCTCTGAGCTTCATCAGCTTCTGAGGACACCGTGTCTCTGCCCGACGCGGGGCGCAGCTCAGGCGCGGTAGCGTCCGGGGCGATGGTTCAGCGCCAGCACCAGGTTCAGCAGCACCGCGCCCAGCGCGGAGTAGAGCACATTCAGCGGGGCGACGACGGTCAGCGCCAGCAGGATGACCACCACGTCCAGGCTCATCTGCACATATCCGGCGCGCAGACCCAGCCGCTCCTGCGCCACGAGGGCCACGATGTTGAACCCGCCCAGGCTCGCCCCGTGGCGGAAGATCGCGAGCAGCCCCATGCCGATCACGATATTGCCCGCCGGCACCCCGTAGAGCGGGTTGAGCTCGGGCAGGGCCAGCATCGGTCCGTGCAGCAGCGCGTAGCCCGAGACGATCGCGACGGCGGCAACGGTCTTGAGCGTGAAGGTCCAGCCCTTCTTCCAGATGGCCAGCGCGAAGAAGGGCACATTCACCAGCAGGAAGAGCCAGGAGAAGTTCAACGGGGTCGCGTAGGTCAGCAGCAGCGCAAGCCCTGCGGTGCCCCCGGTGACCGCCTCGGACTGCTGGAGCACATAGAGGCCCAGGGACGCGAGGAAGGTGCCGATCAGCACGCCGAAGACGTCTTCGGCGGGTGAATGCGGGATGGTTCTCTCCTCTGGCCAGGGAGGAACGTTCTGGGATCCGGACATGAGCGTCAGCCTATAGCGGGTCAACCCCGGTTCAGCGCGGAACAACGGGCTAAGTGAGCACCGTCACGGCGGCCGGGTGGTTGCGTATGGCATTCATCTGTAGGCGCCGCGCAGCATCGGCGGCGTAAGCTGGAGCTCCAAGACTTCAACGGCGAATCGAGGACACCCCCATGGATCCTGTGACACCTGCGCATGCGGCCCGGTACGGCGAGAACGGCGCAGAGGATCTCTCTTATGATCCCGAGTTCTGCGGACGTGTGGTCTGCGCGCGCGACGTCATCCGCGCGCTGCCCATGGTGGTCTTCGAGTTCCTCGCGGACCCCGCGCTGCAGGTCGAGTTCGACGGCAATGACAACCTCGCGAAGGCCGAGGCCGGCCAGCGGGTGCGCGGCGTCGGCGATGTCTTCCGCATGGAGCTCACCAACGGCAAGGTGCGGGAGAACCACGTGGTGGAGTTCCTCGAGGGGCAGCTCATCGCCTGGAAGCCCTCCACCCTGGGTGAGGCGCCAGCCGGTCATCTCTGGCGCTGGTCGCTGGCGGCCACCGAGGACGGTGGCACCGAGGTCACCCACACCTATGACTGGTCCCAGCTGCATGACGAGCAGCGGCTTGCCCGTGCCAGGTCCACGAGCTCCGCGACTCTGGCCCGATCTGTTGCGCGCCTGAAGACCGTGGTGGAGACCTCCGCCTAAGCTTGGGCTCCATGGAGAGCCAGACCGTCACGCAGTTCACCGAGACCGCCACGCAGTTCAGCAAGACCGTGGTCGCCGCCGCCCTGATGCGTCAGCGGCCCGGTCACGACGTCGAGCTCTTCATCGCCCGCAGAACCGCCCCGGAGCCCGTGGCGGGCATGTGGGAGTTTCCCGGCGGCAAGCTCGAGCCCGGTGAGACGCTGCACCAGGGACTGCACCGCGAGCTGAGCGAGGAGCTCGGCGTCGCCGTGGCTCTGCATGCGGAAGTCATCGGCAATGGGCACGGCGCCTACTTCGCCGAGGCCGGCTGGTGGCTGAAGGATACGACGGCGATGCGGCTCTTCCGCGGGGAGGTCCTCGCCGGTGAGCCGTTCCCACTTCAAGACCATGACCGGGTGGACTGGGTCCCGGTCACCGCGCGGCTGCTGGACTACCCGTGGATTCCGGCGGACCGACCGATCGTGGAACAGATCATCAGGGACCGAGACTCCTGAGCAAAAACGTATGACGGGCGTCTGAGCAGGACCTTCGCCGCATCTCGCGTGGGGAGATGCGCGCAGAGGCAGTGAGGAGGGCCCCTGCGCGCATCGCGCTTCCCATCGCGCAAGGCCATTAGAACACCTATTCTACGGCCCGGCAAGCGTCCAGGTTGAAACGTCGAAGTTCTGTTCTATCGACGCTTTCTGTGAGAAATCTGTCAGAACGCAGGTTCGATGCGAACGCGCTGTCCCGAGTTCCGGCCGGCACCCCGACCGGTGTCTCGGGCGCCGTTCCAGACGGTGTTCCAACCGGATCTCCAGCCGGTCCCTGAGCCGGTCCTTCAGGCGGAGCCTCGACCCTCGCGCCGGTCCCTGACCCGCCGGGCCCGCTCCAGCCGGGGGAGCACGCGCAGGGCCAGGATGATCGCCCCGGGCAGGGTGGAGGCCAGCGCCAGCAGGCCATAGCTGATCGAAGCCGTCACACCGAGGTGCGGGGCGAATCCGGCGAGCGAGAATGCCCATGCGGCCGCGGCTTCACGGGGTCCCCAGCCGCCGAATCCCAGCGGGACCGACATTCCGGCGATCGCGACTGCCGCCAGTCCGGGGGCCCAGGCCAGCGGAATCGTGGGGGTCACCACGAGAATCGTCAGCGCGAACAGTGCGGCGAAGGCCGCCCATCCGGTGGCGGAGAGCAGCACCACCTGAATGAGGTCACCACGAGAGAGCGGCTTCAGCCAGCGCCAGGCCACGACGACGGCGGCGGTCGCGACGCCCAACGAGGCGAGCCCCGCGAGCGGCGCCAGCACCAGGAGGGTCAGTCCAGCAGCGATGAACGCCACCGCGGTGCCCATCAGCCGCTCAGCGGCCATGGCCGCGAACGCCCGGCGCAGCGCGCTGCCGCCAGCCTCGACCTCGGCGTCGCTGCTGTCGTCGGCCGCCCGCAGCGCGTCCCCTGCCAGCCCCCCGGGGAGCACCCCGTTGAGGAAGGCCGCCTGCCAGCAGCGTGCGATCGCGGGGCCGACGCCGATGCTGATCCGGTGGTGGCGGGCGATCACGCGCCAGCGCAGGGCCTGGGTGAGCACACCGATCCCGCCGAGCAGCGCCGCGGCGGGGAAGATCCACACCGGGAGCAGCCTGAACGCGTCCATGAACGGGGTCATGCCCCACTGGGCGGCGAGGAAGCCGAAGATGCCCAGCGTGATCGCGACCTGCAGCCCGGCGAAGAGGAAGGTGTGTCCCCTGCGGGCGGTCTGGCTGCGCTGGTCGAGGCTCATCGCGTCACCGGGTGGAGGTGCCTGGCAGACTCAACAGGTCGAGATGTCCCACGCTGACCCGCAGCTCGCCCTGGGACAGCTGCGACTCGCGCGCCGAGAGCCAGTCCTGAGCGACGCCTGCCAGCGACGGGTCATGTTCCACAGCCACAGCGGCGCGATCGCGGAGATACCGCTGGATCAGCGCCGCCTCCGTGGAGTCCAGCGCCCAGTCGGTCGCGATCAGTGTGACCTCTGCGCCGCGATCGCGCAGCAGCTGCGCCACGGTGTGGGCGGCGTCGGGCCCCAGCAGGCCGTCTCGGCGCTGGTGGGCGTCGAAGGCGTCGGTGATGACCGCGTCGCTGGGGTGGCCGGGCTGGATCTCCACGTTCCCGGTCACGGTGAGGCTCAGCAGCGCCGAGACGTGAGCCCCGGCCGCGGGGCCGGCGATCGCGTCGGCGAGCACCTCGGCCTCGCTGGGGCTGAGCAGGTCCAGCAGTGCCGAGCAGGTCACCAGCTGGACCTGCTCGCCACGGGTCAGGCGCGGGAGGTCCTCGATGGTGCCCAGCACCCGGGTGGTCTCACCGGGACCGGCGGCGGAGGGGTCCTCCGCGGCGACCTCGAGGAGATCCGCGTCATGGTCGAGCAGCGTCCAGTGCTGCGCGACGGACAGTCGTGGGGCCAGCCAGGCCTGGTTGGACCCGGTGCCGGCCCCGACGTCGATGACGTGCACGGAGGAGGGTGGCGGCACGGGTGCCGGGGCGGGCACGGAGCCGGCGTCGTCGGTATCTGAACCGGCGGTGTCCGAGCCGGTCGCAGCTGAGCCGGTGGGGATGGGCAGCAGCTCGTCCAGCCGTGCGATCAGCGTCTCGATCAGCGGGGCGGCCTTCTCGCGGGCCTGGTGATCGGCGCGGCGGCGCTGACCCAGCCAATCGGCGGGCACCGGCCGCGTCACCATTCGATCGCCGTTCTGAGATCCTGCGCTGCGTGTGACCATGTCCGAAGTCTAGCCCGGTGCGCCTGCGCGGCGCGGCGCCATTGCTGGCGCAGATGCACATCGCTCGACCAGGCGCGCAGCAGGTCTGACCAGGCGCTGGGGTCGTATGGATCCAGCGCGGCCCCGGGGGTCGGGAGCTCGGACCGAGGCCCCGACGGGTCACCGCACAGGGCGTCCTGCGCACCGGTCCCGGCTCCCACCAGTGCGGGGATCCCGCGGGCGAGCGCCTCGGTGACCACCATCCCGTAGGTCTCGGCCAGGGAGGGAAGCACCAGGAGGTCCGTCTCACCCCACAGGGTCTCCAGCTGCTGCCCGGACACGGGGCCGATCACCGCGGCACGTCCGTCGGGCAGCGCGTCGGCGGCGGCGCGGACCCGCCCCGCATAGCCGGGATCCTGACCTTCCGGCCCGGCGATCACCACGCTCCAGGGCAGTGCGGTGAGCTCTCCGAGGGCCTGCAGCAGACCCAGCGGGTTCTTCCGCGGGGTCACCGCTCCGAGGAAGAGCAGCCGCGCCGGCAGGCTGCCCGCCGCCAGCGCAGCAGGGTCGACCCCGGGCTCCGCCACCGAGACCTGTCCCAGTCCGTAACGAGACTGCAGGTCATCGTGCGCCCACCCGCTGGTGCACACGACGACGTGCGCGGCGCTCACCGCTGCGGCCTCGCCGGCGGCAAGCCGCTGCTGCTCGCCGGGGGTCAGCCCCGACTCGGCCGGCAGCGGCAGATGCACCAGCATCGCGACCCGCGTGCCCGCAGCGGCGGCGACGCGGAGCTCCTCCGGGGCGGCGGAGGCGATGATCCCGTCGATCAGCACCCGCCGGTGCTGCCGCAGGCGCTGCGCCAGGATTCGACGGTCCGCGGGGGCGGGTCGGGGCCAGGCTCCGGGGACTGGGACCTCTTCGACGTCGAGGCCCATAGTCCGCCATTGTGCGAGCACCCGCTGGTTATAGGCCAGCCCGCCGCTGGGTCCGGGAAGGTCGGCGGGCACGATGAACGCGTATCGCGCCATCAGCGCGTCTTCCCGGTGCGGGCGAAGCGTTCCAGGCCGATGGCGTCCCGGGCGAAGGAGAGGACCAGCAGGGTCAGCGCGATCGCGGTCACGGCCGCGGCGAAGGGGACAGGGGTGATCGGCAGCAGCGCGACCCACAGCACCGAGGCCTGGATCGCGGCCACGGTCCGGCGGAACAGGCTGTAGCGCAGCTCCCCGCGCAGCGCCGGGCGGATTCGGGCAGCGGCTGCGAAGAGGTAGCGCATCGCGCCGATCGCCACCGCCCACCAGCCCACGGTGGCCGCCGCGATGAGCGACACCACCAGGAGCGCGGCCGCATCGGCCTCCATGTCCAACCGCGCACCCGAGGCGCTGGAGCTGCGCGTGTGCCGGGCCACCCAGCCATCGACGGCGTCGAGCAGCAGTGCGACACCGATGACCACCGCCAGGACCCAGCTGCGGGCGGGGATCGCCTCGGCGAATATCAGCACCGCCGCGGCGGTGAGCACCCCGATCAGTCCCACGCGGAGCAGGGTCACCCGGTCAGCGGTGGTCACCGCGCGGGGCCGGCGCCGCAGCAATGAGACGGCCGCGACGGCCGGGGCGATGAGCGCGACGGCCATGATCACCACGGCGGTCCCCGCATTCGGAGCGAGAGTCAGGGCCAGCACCAGCGCGACGGCACCGGGGGCGAGGATCAGGACGACGGCGTCCCACGCCACCCGGCCGCGACCGGTGCCTCCCGCAGATGCGCCCGCATCAGGTCCTCCGGCGGCTGAGGACCCAGCTCCAGGCGTCCGGCCCCCGTGTCGATCGGGGCCGCGCCCTGTCTTCTCCATGTCAGATAACCTAGCCGGGATTCGCACCACCGGCAGGGACTCTGCGCTCAATGCCCAGGTCCGCTGTTCAGCGCCTGGTCCTGTATCCGGTCCACCGCGAGCCGGATCGCTCCACGCCGGACCGCGTCGGCCCCGAGCGTCGAAGCTTCGATCTGCAGCCACGGCGCATAGAGGTACTGGGCGAGCTTCTGCTTCGCGAGCGCGGCCACGTCGGTCAGCGCCGGAGCGATGGCTCCGGAGACCAGGATCCGATCCAGATCGAGCAGGCCGGAGAGCACCACGCAGATCCGCGCCAGCCGGTCCGCGAGCTGGTCGATGATCTCCCGCGCGAGCGGATCCCCCTGCGCCGCCGCAGCGAAGACATGTTCCGAGGTCACCGCCTCGGCAGTCACCTCACCCAGCGGACCGGCAAGCTCTGGGGTCTTCTGCAGGGCCTCTCGGGCGAGGTGGCGGGCCCACCAGCCCAGCCCGTTCGCGGACTCGACGCCGTGCACCAGATCGAGCATGCCGAGCTCGCCGATGCCGCCGCGCGGCTGGTGCAGCAGACGCCCCTCCATCACGATCCCGGCGCCGAGGCGCTCCCCGGAGAGGATCACGGCGAAGGAGTCGTGCAAGGAGCTGGACTGCAGGTCCAGCTCCGCCAGGGCGGCGAGATTGGCGTCATTGTCCACCGCGCAGTCCCAGCCGTGCTCGGCCCCCAGGGAGATCAGCTCGGGGTTCATCAGGCTCCAGAAGGGATTCAGCCCCCTGGGGGAGTGCCCTGACGAGTCCACCGGCGCGGGCACTGCGATGACCAGGCACGCGACGTCGGCGTGGGCGAGCCCGGCCTGCGCCAGGGCCGCGTCGACCGTGTCCAGGATCGTGCGTCGTCGCTCCTGGGCCGGCTGCGGCGGGGCATCGGATCCCTGTGGATTCGACTCTCGGGTGGCGCAGCCGACCTCGACGCCGCGCAGGTTCGCCACCGCCGCGGTGACCTGGTGCAGGCCGGCGTCGACGCCGATCACATGGCAGGCATCTTCACGGAAGGCGTACCGCAGGGCCGGGCGGCCCTTGGTGTACTGACCGGCCTGGCGGGAGTTCTCGGACACCTCCAGCCAGCCCTGCTCGGTGAGCTCTCGGCACAGCGTCAGGATCGTGGCCCGGGTGAGTCCGGTGGCGTGCATCAGCTCCGTGGCGGTGCTGGGCTCGCGGCCCCACATACAGCTCAGCACGCGCTGCGCGTTGAGCTGGCGGATCAGCTGGGAAGAACCAGCCGGCGCAGGAGGACGCGTCTGACTCATGGGTGGCCTGCTTCCGAACTGTCTTGTCGAGGAGGAATCCTCCGCACATTATTGCATCGCTTATATTAAGTCTTTATATTAAAGCGGGATTGGAGTTGCCAGGGTTCGACAGCACATGGCTGCGCGCTCTCCGGGCTCACCCAGGGCGCCGTCCAACGATCTCCTCGCAACCTGGATCCAGGTTGCGAGACCCACCCGAAACAACGAGAGGACGAGAACCCCTTGTCATTCGCCTCCACCGCAGAATCGCCGACAGCAGCCGCCGGACTCGGCAGCGACCCCCAGTGGTGGCGCCAGGCCGCGGTCTACCAGATCTACCCGCGCTCCTTCGCCGATGCCGACGGCAACGGCATCGGAGACCTGCGCGGCATCACCTCGCGGGTGGGGTATCTGCAGGACCTCGGGATCGACGCCGTCTGGCTCAGCCCCTTCTACCCCTCGGCGCTGGCCGACGGCGGCTACGACGTGGACGACTATCGTGACGTCGACCCCAAGATCGGCACGCTGGAAGACTTCGACACCATGATCGACGCGCTGCACCGCGCGGGGATCCGACTGATCGTGGACATCGTGCCCAACCACACCTCGGACCGCCATGAATGGTTCCTCGAGGCGCTGAAGTCGCCGACGGGATCGGCCGCCCGGGAGCGCTACATCTTCCGCGACGGCACCGGCGCAGCGGGAGAGCAGCCGCCGTCGGACTGGACCTCGATCTTCGGCGGGCCCGCCTGGACCAGGATCACCGAACCCGATGGCTCCCCAGGTCAGTGGTTCCTGCACAGCTTCGCGAAGGAACAGCCGGACCTGAACTGGCACAACCGCGAGGTCCACGAGGACTTCCTGCAGACTCTGCGCTTCTGGTCCGACCGCGGCGTGGACGGATTCCGGGTCGACGTCGCACACGGATTGTCCAAGGACCTGCCGGCGAACCTGCCCAGCCAGGCCGAGCTGGACGCCACGCCGAAGGACGGTGCCCACCCCATCTGGGACCGGGACGAGGTCCACGAGATCTACCGCGAATGGCGCGGAGTCTTCAACGAGTACGACCCGCCGAAGATCGGCGTGGCAGAGGCCTGGGTCGATTCGGCCCGCCGGCCGAAGTACGCCTCCGCCGAGGGGCTGGGCCAGGCATTCAACTTCGACCTGCTCGAGGCCAGCTTCGACGCTGCGCAGTTCCGCGAGACGGTGACCTTCAACCTGGAGCTGGCGGCCAAGTCCGGGTCCTCCAGCACCTGGGTGCTCTCGAACCACGACGTGGTGCGCCACGCAACCCGCTACGGACTCCCGCCCAAGGCGCCGCAGGAGGACAAGGCCGGCACTCACTGGCTGCTCACCGCCGGCACCTCTCCGGAGCTGGAAGCCGAGGCCGGGCTGCGCCGGGCCCGGGCCGCCTCGCTGTTCGAGCTTGCGCTGCCCGGCAGCGCCTACCTCTACCAGGGGGAGGAGCTGGGGCTGCACGAGGTCGCCGAGATCCCTGACACCGACCGACAGGACCCGACGTTCTTCCGCAGTCCCGGGTTCAGCGTCGGCCGCGATGGCTGCCGGGTCCCGATGCCCTGGTCCAGTGCAGGGGGGAGCTTAGGGTTCGGTGAGGGCGATGCCCATCTGCCCCAGCCAGAGTGGTTCGCCCGCTACAGCGTGCAGGCGCAGGACACGGTCGAGGACTCGACCCTGAACCTCTACCGGCGTGCGCTGCAGCTGCGCCGCGAGCTGCAGGGCGAGGACGCGCTGGAGTGGATTGAGCTGCCCGGTTCTGAGGTGCTGGCCTTCCGGCGCCCCGGGGGATGGCTCTGTGTGACCAACTTCGACGTCGAGGCGGTCCCGCTGCCCGACGGGGAGGTGCTGGTGAGCTCCCAGCCGCTCGCTGTGGACGTGCTGCCGGGGGAGACCACGGTCTGGCTGCGTGAGCACTGACCTCTCCGGGCATCCCTCGATCGCTGTGCGACAGACGCGTGGGCCCTGAGTCTGCGTTCTGTGCGGCGGTTCCGCTGCGCAGCCCCGATGCGAGGGTCGCCGCCCTTCACCGGTAGCGTGAAAGTCATGGACGCCACCGCCCCGACCTCCCAGACCCGTCGCCCGGGCCTCATGCTCGGTGCCATGCTGCTCGCCGTGACACTCCCGGCCTGTGGCTCGAGTGCCGGGGTGCCGGAAGATGCCTACTCCGAGCAGTCTGATGTCGCTCCCGAGGGGGATGACGCCGGAGATGCCGCCGAGGCAGCTGACGCGGATGCGGAAGGCGGGGCGGATGAAGACTCGACCGGCGCTGCAGACCCAGCGGACGGGGAAGACTCAGCCGACCAGGAAGACTCAGCAGCAGCCGACGCACAGGCCGACGCGCAGGCCAACGCACAGGCCGAGGCCGAGCCGGCCGAGCTCCCCGGTGGGGGCGACACGCTCTTCCCCGACCGGCGCTTCCTCGCCGCCTATGGCGCCCCCGGGATCCCCGCGCTCGGGGTCCTGGGTGAGGGGGAGCCGGAGGACGCCGCCGAGCGGGTGAAGTTCTACGCCGAGCAGTACCAGGAGCACTCCGAGGAGCCGGTCCAGCCGGCCTTCGAGATCATCACCTCCATCGCCACCACCGAGCCCGGGCTGGACGGCAACTACAGCAACGCCCTGGATCCCGAGGTCATCGAGCCCTGGGTGGACCTGGCCGCCGAGGAGGACATCTACGTGGTCCTCGACCTGCAGCCCGGCCACGCCAGCTTCCTGGACCAGGCCCAGAGATATGAGGAGTTCCTGGCCCAGCCCCACGTCGGACTCGCCCTGGACCCCGAATGGCGGCTCAGCGAGGGACAGCGGCACATGGAGCAGATCGGTTCGGTCAGCGCCGAGGAGATCAACGAGGTCGCCGACTGGCTCGCCGGACTGACCGCGGAGCATGAGCTTCCGCAGAAGCTGCTGGTGCTGCACCAGTTCAATCACGCCATGATCTCCAGCCGCGAGGAGATCGACACCTCCCACGAAGAGCTGGCCATCCTGCTCCACGCCGACGGCCACGGCACCCCTCAGATGAAGACCGAGACCTACGAGACCCTGCAGCAGGGTCTCAGCGAAGACATCTGGCTCGGCTGGAAGAACTTCTACGACGAGGACTCACCGACCTTCACCTCGGAGCAGACCTTTGACGTCGACCCCAAACCGTGGTTCGTCTCCTACCAGTGACCCGCATAAACTGACCGGGATTGTTTCCACCCACCTGACCCGGGAGCAGAATGTCCACGCCCGAAACACCGCATCCGCTGGATGAATCCGCCATCGACCATGCTGTGCAGCAGGCCGTCGACGCCTTCGCCGCAGCCCGCGACCTCGACGAGCTCAAGGCCGCTCGGCTCGCGCACACCGGAGACAAGGCACCCCTGGTGCTGGCCAACCGGGCGATCGGATCGCTGGAGAAGACCGAGAAGGCAGCCGCGGGCAAGCTGCTCGGCGGCGCTCGCGGGACGATGCAGAAGGCCCTCGCCGCGCGCACCGAGGTGCTCGAGGTCGAGCACGCGGAGCGGATCCTGGTGGAGGAGACCGTCGACGTCACCGCAGCTCACCGTCGTCGTCCCCTGGGTGCCCGGCACCCGCTCTCGGTGCTGCAGGAGCGGGTCTCGGACGTCTTCATCGCCATGGGCTGGGAGATCGCCGAGGGCCCCGAGGTGGAATCCGAGTGGTTCAACTTCGATGCGCTGAACATCGCGCCGGACCACCCATCCAGAGAGATGCAGGACACCTTCTTCGTGGAGCCCCCCGAGGCCCACCTGGTGCTGCGCACCCACACCTCCCCGGTGCAGATCCGGTCGCTGCTGAGCCGCGAGCTGCCGGTCTACGTGCTCTGCCCCGGCAAGACCTTCCGCACCGACGAGCTCGATGCCACCCACACCCCGGTGTTCCACCAGTTCGAGGGCCTCGCCGTGGACAAGGGCCTCACCATGGCCGATCTCAAAGGCACCCTTGAACACTTCGCCCGGCAGATGTTCGGCCCCGACGCCGCCATCCGGCTGCGCCCGAGCTACTTCCCCTTCACCGAACCCTCCGCGGAGCTCGACGTCTGGCACGCGCAGGCCAAGGGCGGCCCGCGCTGGGTCGAATGGGGCGGCTGCGGCATGATGAACCCCGCCGTGCTGCGCGCCGCCGGGGTGGACCCGGAGGAGTACACCGGCTTCGCCTTCGGCATGGGCATCGAGCGCACCCTGATGTTCCGCAACGGCGTCCCCGACATGCGCGACATGATCGAAGGCGACATCCGCTTCAGCCAGCACTTCGGAATGGAGGTCTGAGACATGCGCATTCCGCTTTCTTGGATACGTGAATACACCCGGTTCCCCGCGTCGGGCACCGCCGAGGACCTGATGGCCGAGCTGGTCAAGGTCGGGCTCGAGGAGGAGGACGTACACCGTCCCACCGATGAGCTGAGCGGCCCGATAGTCGTCGGCGAGGTGCTGGAGAAGATCCCCGAACCCCAGTCCAACGGCAAGACCATCAACTGGTGCCAGGTCCGCGTGGTCCCCGAGGGGGCCGCCCAGACCCTGACCCACGAGGGCATCGACCCCTCGGGCGTCCAGGGCGTCGTCTGCGGCGCGCACAACTTCGAGGTCGGCGACAAGGTCGTGGTGACCCTCCCCGGAGCGGTGCTCCCCGGCGATTTCCGGATCGCCGCGCGCAAGACCTACGGCCACGTCTCCGCCGGCATGATCGCCTCGGTGCGCGAACTCGGCATCGGCGAGGACCACGACGGGATCCTGGTGCTCTCCACCCTCGGGCTCGACCCGGAGCCGGGCACCGACGCCATGGAGCTGCTGGGCCTCTACGACTCCGCCGCGGAGATCAACGTGACCCCCGACCGGGGCTACGCCTTCTCGCTGCGCGGGATCGCCCGCGAGTACTCCCACGCCACCGGCTCGCCGTTCATCGACCCCGCTGCCCAGATCAGCACGGGGAAGATCAACACCGACGACGACGACGCCGCCCGTCCCGGTCACAAGGTCACGCTCACCGATCACACCCCCATCTACGGGGTGGACGGCTGCAGCCGCTTCGTCACGCACAAGGTCACCGGGATCAACCCGGAGGCTCCCACCCCGCCGTGGATGGCCTCCCGGCTGCGCCTGGCCGGAATGCGGTCGATCAGCATCGCCGTGGACGTCTCCAACTACGTGATGCTTGAACTGGGACAGCCCAACCACTGCTACGACGCGGCCAAGCTCGACGGCGGCATCGAGGTCCGCCGCGCCGCGCCCGGCGAGAAGCTCACCACCCTGGACGAGAAGGTCCGCACCCTCAACGCCGAGGACCTGGTGATCACGGATCAGTCCGGCCCCATCGGGATCGCCGGCGTGATGGGCGGAGCCCGCACCGAAGTGGACGCCACCACCTCCACCGTCATCGTCGAAGCCGCGCACTTCGACCCGATCAGCATCAGCCGCAGCAAGCGCCGGCACAAGCTGCCCTCGGAGGCGTCGAAGCGCTTCGAACGCGGCGTGGACCCGCTGCTGCCCCCGCTCGCCGCGCAGCGCGTGGTGGACCTGCTGGTGCAGCTCGCCGGCGGCACCGACACCCGTGAGGTCACCGATGCGGGCGCCCCCGAGCTGCCGCAGCCCATCCGCCTGGACCCGGCCCTGCCGGAGAAGCTCACCGGGGTGCCCTATACCCAGGAGCAGATCAGCTCCACCCTCGGCGCCATCGGCGCCGAGCTCCGCCAGGAGGGGGAGCACCTGCTGGTGACCCCGCCGAGCTGGCGACCAGACCTGACCATCCCCGCCGCCCTGGTGGAGGAGATCGCCAGGCTCGTCGGCTATGACCAGATCCCCTCCCGGCTTCCGGTGCCGCCGGCCGGCCGCGGACTCACCACCTCCCAGCAGCGCCGACGCGGCGTCTACGCCGGGATGGCCGCCGCAGGGTTCACCGAGGTGCTCAGCTACCCCTTCTACTCCGAGGCCGCCAACACCCGCTTCGGGCAGGCCGAGGACACCGGGAAGCCGATGCCCATGCTGCGCCTGGCGAACCCGATCGCCAGCCAGCACCCGGCGCTGCGCACCACCGTGCTTCCCGGGCTGCTCGAGGCGCTGCGCCGCAACGTCTCCCGCGGCTTCACCGACGTCGCCCTCTTCGAAGCCGGAGCGGTCTTCCACCCGAAGTCCCAGCTCGGCTCCGCCGCCATCCCTGACCTGGGGGTCTACCCGGGCGAAGAGGTGCTGGCAGAGCTCGACGCCGGCATCCCCGATCAGCCGCTGCACATCGCGGCCGCGCTCAGCGGCGCCGAGGCGGCCGAGCTGCCTGGTGTGCCGGGGCGCCGTCGTGATTGGGCAGACGCGGTGGACGCCGCGCAGAAGGTCGCTGACCTGCTGCGCGTGCAGCTCGAGGTGGTGCAGGGCCAGCATCAGGCCTTCCACCCCGGCCGCACCGCCGAGATCCGGTTCAACGGAGAGCGCGTCGGCCATGCCGGTGAGCTGCACCCGAAGGTCATCGAGGAGCTGGACCTGCCCGCCCGCACCTCGGTGATGGAGCTCGACCTCTCCGCGCTGATCAACGGCTCCCCGGAACAGATCAGCGCCGAGCCGATCTCCACCTTCCCGCCGACCACCCAGGACGTGTCGCTGATCGTGGCTCACGCGCTTCCGGCCGCCGAGCTCGAGGCCACCCTGACCGAGGGTGCAGGCGAGCTGCTGGAGAACATCGAGCTCTTCGACGTGTACTCCGGTGAGCACATCGAGGCTGGACACAAGTCGCTGGCCTTCGCACTGCGCTTCCGCGCCGAGGACCGCACGCTCACCGCCGAGGAGGCCTCCGAGGCTCGCGCCGGCGCCGTCGCACTGGCGCAGCAGCGCCACAGTGCTGTTCAGAGATAGCAGCGCCGTCCAGCGGCAGCCACAGGCGGTTCGTTCCTGATGTCGCAGATGGTCCGGCAGGCGCTCAGTCTGCCGGGCCATCTCGCTGTGGAGCACCCGAGCCTGGTCCGTCGAGCCACTGGCCGCGGTGCATCACCTCGCGCACCGTCCACGCCTGATCCAGCAGCACCAGGTCCGCACGTCCACCGGGGAGCAGCCTGCCGACGTCGTCGATCCCGATCATCTCTGCGGGGTTGGCGGTGGCGGCCATCAGCGCCTGGGCCGGGGTGATCCCGGCGTTCAGGATGCTGCGGCGCACCGCCTCGGCGAGTGTCACGGCGGAACCCGCGATCGCGCCCAGCGTCCCGTCGGGCTCCACGAGCCGGGCGACGCCGCGCGCGACGTCCACAATCGCAGCGCCCAGGCCGTAGCGGCCCTCCGGTGCGGCAGCGCCGGCCATCGCGTCGGACACCAGGACCAGCCGCCGGGACCCGCCGTTGCGGGCCGCCGAGTGCCAGACGTAGCGGACCATCTCCGGGTCCAGGTGCACCCCATCGTGGATAAGCTCCAGGAAGGCCGTGGGGTCTTCGAGCAGCGCCAGCGCCGGGCCGGGGTCGCGGTGATGCAGCCCCGACATCGCGTTGAACAGATGAGTCGCGGCGCTCGCCCCGGCGGTCAGGGCGGCCCGGGTCTGCGCGCCGTCGGCTCCGGTGTGCCCGATTCCCACCGTCCACCCTGCGGCCCGCAGTCGGGCAGCGGCCCCGGTGGCGCCGGGCAGCTCGGGCGCGAGGGTCACGTATCTGATCAGATCCGCCGCAGCGTGCTCAAGCACCGCCGAGACGGCCGCGGGCGTCGGATCGCTGAGCATGGACGCCTCATGGGCGCCACGGTGGGCGATGCTCAGCCACGGCCCCTCCAGATGGACCCCGGCCAGCTCGTCAGCCTCCACCAGAGGGCGCAGCTGCTCCGCCTGGTCCAGCAGCGTCGGGATCGGCGCACTGACCAGGGAGGCGAGCACGGTGGTGGAGCCCCGCCGGCGGTGCGCCGCCAGGACCGTCCGCGCAGCCCCAGGGCCCTCGGTGAAGGCCGAGCCGCCGCCGCCGTGGGCGTGGACGTCGACGAACCCGGGTGCCAGCACCTGGTCGGTGAGGTGCAGATCCGGGCGCGCAGGGGGGTGGCCGTGGCCGGCGTCGAGGATTCTCCCCTCGGCCAGGCGCAGCCAGTACGGCCCGATGGACCCCTCCGGGGTCAGCGCCGCCTCGGCGAAGAGCAGCCGGGTCACCGAAGGATTCCCGGGGTCAGCACGGTGAGCGCCGCTTATGGCTTCAGCAGCAGCTTGCCGGTGGTCCGGCGGTTCTCCAGGTCATCGTGCGCCCGGCCCGCCTCGGCGAGCGGGTAGCTGGCGCCGATGCTGAGCTTCAGATCGCCGCTGGTCAGTGCGCGGAAGAGTTCTGCGTAGCGCCAGGTGCGCTCCTCGGCGTTGCGCAGGTACCAGTGCGTGGCCGGACGGGTGACGTAGAGCCCGCCGCGGCGGTTGAGCTCCTGCGGATCCAGCGGGGGCACCTGGCCGGAGGCGCCGCCGTAGAGCACGAACATCCCGCGGATCGCCAGGGAGTCCAAGGACCCGAGGTAGGTGTCCTTGCCGACGCCGTCGAAGACGGCGGCCACACCCTCGCCCTTGGTGATCTCGCGAACCCGCTCGGCGAAGTTCTCATAGCCCATCACGTAGTCCGCGCCGGCGGCCTGAGCGATCTGGGCCTTCTCCTCGGTCGAGCAGGTGGTGATCACCCGTGCGCCCTTGGCCTTGAGCAGCTGGGTCAGGATCTGGCCCACCCCTCCGGCACCGGCGTGGGTCAGCACGGTCTCCCCGGGGGAGACCCGGTAGGTGGAGTTGACCAGGTAGTGGGCGGTGATGCCCTGCAGCGGCAGAGCCGCCGCCTGCTCATCGGTGACCTCATCCGGGACGCGCACGGCCTTGCCTGCATCGACCAAGAAGTGCGAGGCGTAGGTGCCGGTGGAGGCCTCCAGGGTTGTGATCCGCTGCCCGACGGAGAGTGACTCCACGCCCTCGCCGACGGCGAGGACACGGCCGGCGCCTTCGGTGCCAGGGGTGAAGGGATACTCCACCGGATACACGCCGCTGCGCTGGTAGGTCTCGATGAAGTTGACCCCTGCTGCGGCAGTCTCCACCAGCACCTGGTTCGGTCCAGGCTCAGGCAGCGGCACCTGAGCCTCGACGAGCACCTCGGGGCCCCCTGCCTGCTCGGCATGCACCACTCGTGCTCTGTCGGGCAGATCTTCTGGGAAAACGCTCTGTTCATTCATGGCGGCAAGCGTACCCAACGCAGGCCCGGAGCGGCGAAGTCGGCGGGCCCGACTTATGCATAAATATTGGAGATGACGCATATATCTGCCTAGACTGCTGGGCATGACCTATTCGATCGCTGTCTCCGGAGCCTCAGGCTACGCCGGGGGAGAAGTCCTGCGGCTGCTGGCCGGCCACCCCGAGGTGGAGATCGGCGCAGTCACCGCACACTCGAGTGCGGGGGAGCGGCTGGGAGCGGTGCAGCCGCACCTGGTCACGCTGGCGGACCGGGTGCTCATCGACACCACCGCGGAGAATCTCGCCGGACACGACGTCGTCTTCCTGGCCCTGCCGCACGGCGCCTCGGCGGAGATCGCCGCCCAGCTCGGCGAGGACACCATCGTGATCGACGCCGCCGCTGACCACCGGCTGGAATCGGCTGCCGCCTGGGAGAAGTTCTACGGCTCCGCCCATCAGGGGACCTGGCCCTACGGGCTGCCCGAGCTGCCCGGACAGCGGGCCAAGCTCGCCGGCGCCCGGCGCATCGCGGTGCCCGGCTGCTACCCCACCACCATCATGCTCGGCCTCGCCCCGGCCCTGGCCGCCGGACTTCTCCAGCCCGATGACATCGTGATCGTCGCGGCCACCGGCAGCTCCGGTGCAGGCAAGGCGCTCAAACCACACCTGCTCAGCGCCGAGGTCATCGGCGGGATGAGCCCCTACGGTGTCGGCGGGGTGCACCGGCACACCCCGGAGATCGAGCAGGGCCTCGGCCACGCGGCCGGTGTTGAAGTCCAGGTCTCCTTCACCCCCACCCTGGCCCCGATGGCCCGCGGCATCCTGGCCACCTCCACCGCGAAGCTCGCCCCCGGCACCACCGAGGCCGCGCTGCGCGCGGCCTACCGCGAGCACTACGACGGCGAGGCCTTCGTCCACCTGCTGCCCGAGGGCCAGTGGCCGGCCACCAAACAGGTGGTGGGCTCCAACCACGTGACGCTGCAGCTGGCGGTGGACGAACACGCCGGGCGCGCCGTCGTCGTCTCGGCCGCGGACAACCTGACCAAGGGCACCGCCGGCGGCGCCGTGCAGTCCATGAACATCGCCCTGGGTCTCCCCGAGACCACCGGGCTCAACCTGCTGGGAGTCTCCCCATGAGTGTCACCGCCGCGACAGGATTCAGCGCCGCAGGCGTCGCCGCCGGGCTGAAGTCCGTCAATGCCCAGGGCGACCCGCCGCGCGACGTCGCGCTGGTGCTCAACCACGGGCCGGACAAGCACGCCGCGGCGGTGTTCACCACCAACCGGGTGGCCGCCGCACCGGTGCTCTGGTCCCAGCAGGCCATCGCCGACGGTCGCGCCGACGCCGTGGTGCTGAACTCCGGCGGCGCCAATGCCTGTACCGGGGCACCGGGCTTCGCCGACACCCACCAGACCGCCGAGGTGGTGGCCGAGAAGCTCCAGGCCACCGGGGCGGACATCTCCGCCGGAGACGTGTTGGTCTGCTCCACCGGACTCATCGGGGTGCGCCTGGACATGCCCGCACTGCTGGGCGGGATCGACGCCGCGGTGGCCCAGCTCGAAACCGCCGACTCCGCCGGGCAGCGGGCGGCGCAGGCGATCATGACCACCGACTCGGTCATGAAGATCTCCACGGCTTCCGCCGTGGACTTCACCGTGGGCGGGATGGCCAAGGGTGCTGGCATGCTCGCCCCCGGAATGGCCACCATGCTCTCGGTGGTCACCACCGACGCCGTCATCGCCCAGCCGGACCTCGACGCGGCGCTGCGCGAAGCGGTCCGGCTCAGCTTCAACCGTGCGGACTCCGATGGCTGCATGTCCACCAATGACACGGTGATCGCCATGGCCTCCGGCGCGCACCCGCAGGCAGACCCCTCCGGGGTGGACCTGGCAGAGTTCCAGGCCGCGCTGAACCAGGTGTGCGAGGACCTCGCGACCCAGCTCATCGCCGACGCCGAGGGCGCCCACCACGAGATCGCGATCACCACGATCAACGCCACCACCGAGGAACAGGCCGAGACCGCCGGGCGCTCCGTGGCCCGCTCCAACCTCTTCAAGACCGCGATCTTCGGACAGGACCCCAACTGGGGCCGGATCCTCTCCGCGGTCGGCACCACCGACGTGGACTTCGACCCCTCCACCATCGACGTCAGCGTCAACGGCGTGTGGATCTGCCGCGCCGGCGGGATCGGCGACGACCGGGAGCTGGTGGACCTGAGCGGCCGCCACGTGAAGGTGGTCATCGATCTGAAGGCCGGTCCGGCCGAGGCGACGATCCTCACCAACGACCTGACCCATGACTATGTGCATGAGAACTCTGCCTACTCCAGCTGAAGAAGGACCCCGATGACCTCCAGCATGAAACCGCGCGACGCCGGGAGCCTGAGCTCCGCCGGTGAGAAGGCCTCCGTCCTGGTCGAGGCGCTGCCCTGGATCCAGAAGTTCGCCGGAGAGACCATCGTGATCAAGTACGGCGGCAACGCCATGATCAACGACGAGCTCCGCCGCGCCTTCGCCGAGGACGTGGTCTTCCTGCGCCACGTCGGGGTCAACCCGGTGGTGGTGCACGGGGGAGGCCCGCAGATCAACGCGATGCTGGAGACCCTCGGCATCGAGTCCGAGTTCCGCGCCGGGCAGCGGGTCACCACCCCCGAAGCCATGGACGTGGTCCGGATGGTGCTCACCGGGCAGGTCGGGCGCGAGCTCATCGGACTGATCAACAGCCACGGCCCCTACGCGGTGGGCCTCTCCGGCGAGGACGCCGCGCTGCTGCGCGCCACCCGCACCACCGTGGAGATCGACGGCGAGACCGTGGACCTCGGCCTCGTCGGCGAGGTCAGCGGGGTCAACCCCGATGCGATCACCGACCTGCTCGCCGCCGGGCGGATCCCGGTGATCTCGACCATCGCCCCTGAGTTCGACTCCACCGCCGCCGACGCCGCTCCCACCGGCGAGGTGCTCAACGTCAACGCCGATCTCGCGGCGGCCGCCGTCGCCTCGGCGCTCGGTGCGGCCAAGCTGGTGATGCTCACCGATGTGGAGGGCCTCTACGCCAACTGGCCGGACAAGTCCTCGCTGATCTCCTCACTCAGCGCCACCGACCTGCGTGCCATGCTGCCCAGCCTGGAATCGGGGATGATCCCGAAGATGACAGCGGCGCTGAAGGCCGTGGAGGCCGGCGTCCCACGTGCCCACGTGGTCGATGGCCGGGCGCCGCATTCGATGCTCCTGGAGATCGTCACCACCGAGGGCGTCGGCACCCAGATCGTTCCCGACGGGGAGGCCCTATGAGCCAGCAGAACACGCCCGAGCCGAACACCGCTGACCCCAGCACCGCCGATCTCAGCAGCGCCGATCTCAGCAGCGCCGACCTCAACAGCGCCGCGCTCGCCGTCGAGGACGGTGATCAGCTGCTGGCCCGGTACACCGAGTCGCTGCTCGGGGTCTTCGGGACCCCGCAGCGGGTGCTGGTCCGCGGCTCAGGCGCCACCGTCTTCGACGCCGACGGCCGGGAGTACCTCGACCTGCTCGGCGGCATCGCGGTCAACGCCCTGGGCCACGCCCACCCGCTGATCACCAGCGTGGTCTCCGCCCAGCTGAGCACCCTGGGGCACATCTCGAACTTCTTCACCAGCCCCACCCAGATCGCGCTCGCCGAGAAGCTGCGGCACCTCGCCCAGGCACCCGCCGGCTCCAAGGCGTTCTTCACCAACTCCGGCGCCGAGGCCAACGAGGCCGCGTTCAAGCTTGCACGCCGCCATGGCGGCAGCGAACGGCCCCGGATCATCGCCCTGGAGCACGGCTTCCACGGACGCACCATGGGTGCGCTGGCGATGACCCACAAGCCCAGCTATCGCGAACCCTTCGAGCCCCTGCCCGGCGGAGTCGAATGGGTCCCGGCCGGAGACGCCGAGGCGCTGCGCGCGGTGGTGGATGAGACCGTGGCCGCCGTGATCATCGAACCCGTCCAGGGCGAGGCCGGAGTCCACGGCCACCCGGCCGGATACCTGGAGGCGGCACGCGAGATCACCCGCGCCGCCGGGGCGCTGCTGATCTTCGACGAGGTGCAGACCGGCATCGGCCGCACCGGCTCCTGGTTCGCCTCCGCGCCGGCAGATTCGACCCCGGTGCTCCCGGACGCGATGACCCTGGCCAAGGGCCTCGGCGGCGGGTTCCCGATCGGGGCGATGCTCACCTTCGGGGAACACCCCAGCTCGCTGCTGAACCCCGGCCAGCACGGCACCACCTTCGGCGGAAACCCCGCCGCCACCGCGGCCGCCCTGGCCACCCTGCACGTCATCGAGTCCACCGACCTGCTCCGCCATGTCCGGGAGGTCAGCGCCTACACGGCCAGCCGGCTCGCCGCGCTGGACTTCGTCACCGAAGTGCGCGCACACGGGCTGCTGATCGGATTCGACCTCGCGGCCGCACCGGGTGAGCCGCTGGCCCCCGCGATGGTCGCCGCGGCACTGGAGGCCGGGTTCATCATCAACGCCACCGGCCCTTCGACGCTGCGCCTGGCCCCGCCGCTGATCATCACCGCGGAGCAGATCCAGCTGTTCATCGACGCCCTTCCCGAGATCCACCGCAGGAGCACCTCATGACCGTCCGTCACTTCCTCACCGACCTGGACCTCAGCCCCGTCGAGCTGGACCAGGTGCTGACCCTCGCCGGACATATGAAGGCCAACCCCTATGCGATCAAGGCACTGGCCGGCCCGCAGACGGCCGCGGTGTTCTTCGACAAGACCTCCACCCGGACCCGCTTCTCCTTCGTCGCCGGGATCTCCGCGCTCGGCGGCGCCCCGCTGGTGGTGAACCCCGGCGAGTCCCAGCTCGGGCACAAGGAGACCATCGCCGACACCGCCCGGGTGCTCGACCGCATGGTCAGCCTGATCATCTGGCGCACCTACGCCCAGTCAGGCCTGGAGGAGATGGCCCAGCACAGCGCGGTCCCGGTCATCAACGCGCTCTCCGACGACTACCATCCCTGCCAGCTGCTCGCCGATCTGCTGACCCTGCGCGAACACCTCGGCACCACCCAGGGCCGCTCCCTGGCCTACCTTGGAGACGCGGCGAACAACATGGCGAACTCCTACCTGCTCGCCGGGGTCAACGCCGGCATGGACGTGCGCATCGCCGGCCCCGAAGGCTTCCTGCCCGAGCAGCACATCATCGACGCCGCACAGGCCCGCGCCGCGCAGACCGGCGGCAAGGTGCTGATCACCACCGATCCGGTCCAGGCGCTGGACGGCGCCGACGCGGTGGCCACCGACACCTGGGTCTCCATGGGGCAGGAGGAGGAGAAGCAGCAGCGGCTCCAGCTCTTCGGGGACTACCGGGTCGACGCCGCCGCCATGGCCCACGCCGCGCCGGGCGCCGTCGTCCTGCACTGTCTCCCGGCCTACCGCGGGGTGGAGATCAGCGCCGAGGTCATCGACGGGCCGCAATCGGTGGTCTGGGACGAGGCGGAGAACCGGCTGCACGCGCAGAAGGCGCTGATGGCCTGGCTGCTGGTGCGCTCCGGGCTGGCCGACGAACAGACCGCGGAACTGGTCCGCGCGGGGGAGCGCTGAGATGTCGCCGACCACCAAGACCGCCCGGCACGCGAAGATCCGCGAGCTGATCTCGCGCTCCCAGGTCCGCTCTCAGGCCGAGCTCGCCGAACGCCTCGCCGACGCCGGCGTCACGGTCACGCAGGGGACGCTCTCGCGTGACCTGGTCGAGATCGGAGCCGCCCGGGTGCGCGGAGTCCAGGGCGGGCTGATCTACGCGGTGCCCTCCGACGGCCACGACCGTGAGCTGCAGGCCGACCAGACCGAGGCGACGACGACGGCGCGGCTGATCGCGCTGTGCAAGGACCTCTTGGTCTCTGCCGAGCCCAGCGCGAACCTGGTCATCCTGCGCACCCCTCCCGGAGCGGCGCAGTTCCTGGCCAGCGCGGTGGACCACGCCGGGATCCCGGAGGTCCTGGGGTGCATCGCCGGAGACGACACGATCATGGTGGTCACCACCGAGCCGGACGGGGGAGCGGCGGTCGCGCGGCGCTTCACCGGCTTCGCCGAGGGCCGCAGCTGAGGCAGCCTCGGGCGGAGGCGCAGCGCCGGTCGGCGGCACAGGGGCCCCTCGGCTGCTCGGCCTGAGAGGGGCGACTCAGCGCTGGTGGCTGTCCAGGATGGCGCGCATCGAGTCCAGGCCGAAGATCTCGGCCACCGCGTAGGCGCTCTGCCGCCCCAGGCGGGGGTCTGAGCCGGCGTCGAGCAGCGCCTTCGTGGCCGGTACGTTCTGTCGGAACACCGCGCAGCCCAGAGCGGTCTGACCTTGATCGTTGATCCGGTCCACATCGGCGCCGCGGGCCAGGAGGCCTTCGGCCTGCTCGGTGTGGTCGTTGTAGACGGAGAGGATGAGCAGCGTGTCACCCTTCTCGTTGCTCAGGTTCACCGGCAGGCCGCGATCCACGAGGTCAAGCAGCTCCTCGGTCTTGCCCGCCCGGGCGACGCCGAACATCGAGGCCAGGAACTCCATCTGCTCCTCGGTCAGCTCAGGCGCCCCGCCTGTGGAAGGCTGCTGGTTCGCCGGGAGATCGGCCGAGTGCTGGGAGTCCTGTGACATGGCCGCAAGTCTATCTGAGACAGGGCCGGCGACCTGATCCGCTGGGGGCGCGGAGAGGATAACCTGACGGGGACCCCGAACCTCACCGACACGTTTATGCAGACCTGCGAATAATTATGTAGGCTGTCGTCGAGCCAAAGTTCCGTTCCCCAAGGAGATTCGTTGTGACTGATCGTATTGTTCTCGCCTATTCCGGCGGCCTCGACACCTCTGTGGCCATCGGCTGGATCGCCGAAGCCACAGGCCAGGAGGTCGTCGCCGTCGCCGTCGACGTCGGCCAGGGCGGTGAATCACTGGAGACGGTGCGTCAGCGCGCCCTGGACTGCGGCGCCGTGGAGGCCTATGTCGCCGACGCCCGTGACGAGTTCGCCGATCAGTACTGCATGCCCACGCTGAAGGCCAACGGCCTCTACATGGACTCCTACCCGCTGGTCTCCGCGATCTCTCGTCCGGTGATCACCAAGCACCTGGTCGCCGCCGCCCAGCAGTTCGGCGCCACCACGGTGGCCCACGGCTGCACCGGCAAGGGCAACGACCAGGTCCGCTTCGAGGTCGGCATCCAGACCCTGGGCCCGGAGCTCAAGTGCATCGCCCCGGTCCGCGACCTCGCCCTGACCCGCGAGCTGGCCATCGAATACGCCGAGAAGCACAACCTGCCGATCGAGACCACCAAGAAGAACCCCTTCTCGATCGACCAGAACGTCTGGGGCCGCGCCGTGGAGACCGGCTTCCTGGAAGACATCTGGAACGGACCCACCAAGGACGTCTACGAGTACACCGAGGACCCCTCCTTCCCGCCCTCAGCCGACGTCGTCACCATCACCTTCGACCAGGGCGTCCCGGTGGCCCTCGACGGACAGACCGTGACCGCGCTCGAGGCCATCGAGCAGCTCAACCGCCGCGCCGGTGCGCAGGGCGTGGGCCGGATCGACATCGTCGAGGACCGCCTGGTGGGGATCAAGTCCCGCGAGATCTACGAGGCCCCCGGCGCGATGGCGCTGATCGCCGCGCACCGCGAGCTCGAGAACATCACCCTGGAGCGCGAGCAGGCCCGGTTCAAGAAGACGGTGGACCAGCGCTGGACCGAGCTGGTCTATGACGGCCAGTGGTTCTCCCCGCTCAAGCGCAACCTCGACGCCTTCATCGACGAGACCCAGAAGTACGTCTCCGGCGAGATCCGGCTCGAGCTGCACGGCGGCCGCGCCACCGTGCAGGGCCGCCGCTCCGAGACCAGCCTGTATGACTTCAACCTGGCCACCTACGACGCCGGCGACGCCTTCGATCAGTCCAGCGCCCGCGGATTCATCGACATCTTCGGCCTGTCCTCCAAGGTGGCCTCCCAGCGCGAGCAGCGCATCCACGGCAAGCCGGACTTCTCCGGCCTCGGCAACCTGGACCGCTGAGCATGAACCCGGAGAGCACCAAGCACGGCACCAACGAGGGCGCGCTCTGGGGCGGAAGGTTCGCCTCAGGGCCGGCAGATGCGCTGGCCGCGCTGAGCAAGTCCACGCACTTCGACTTCCGGCTGGCCCGCTATGACATCGCCGGATCCCGCGCGCACGCCAGGGTGCTGCACCGCACCGGTCTGCTTGATGACGTCGAGCTGCACGGGATGCTTTCTGCCCTCGACCAGCTCGAGGCCGACGTGCTCTCCGGGGACTTCACTCCGGCGCAGAGCGACGAAGACGTGCACGGGGCGCTGGAGCGCGGACTGCTTGCCCGCGCCGGCGAGGACCTGGGCGGGAAGCTGCGCGCCGGACGCTCGCGCAACGACCAGATCGCCACCATGGGGCGGATGTTCCTGCGTGATCATGCCCGGGTCATCGGCGCCGGGGTGCTCGGCACCATCGAGGCGCTGATCACTCAGGCCGAGGCCCACCCGAATGCGCCGATGCCGGGCCGGACGCATCTGCAGCATGCGCAGCCGGTGCTGCTGAGTCACCACCTGTTGGCCCACGCCTGGGCGCTGCTGCGTGATCTGCAGCGGATCGTGGACTGGGACCGGCGGGCGGCCACCTCGCCCTACGGCTCCGGCGCCCTGGCCGGATCCTCGCTGGGTCTGGACCCGCAGCGCGTGGCCGAGGAGCTCGGCTTCGGCCAGGCGGCCTGGAACTCCATCGACGGCACCGCGGCGCGCGATGTCTACGCGGAGTTCTCCTGGGTCAGCGCCATGATCGGCGTGGATCTCTCCCGGATCAGCGAGGAGATCATCTTCTGGGCCACCAAGGAGGCCGGCTTCGTCACCCTCGATGATGCCTTCTCCACCGGCAGCTCGATCATGCCGCAGAAGAAGAACCCCGACGTGGCCGAGCTCGCCCGCGGCAAGTCCGGTCGCCTCATCGGTGACCTGACCGGGCTGCTGGCCACGCTCAAGGGCCTGCCGCTGGCCTATAACCGGGACCTGCAGGAGGACAAGGAGCCGCTCTTCGACGCGGTGGACACCCTGGAGCTGCTGCTTCCGGCGGTCTCCGGGATGATCGCCACCCTGGTCTTCCACACCGACCGGATGGCCGAGCTGGCCCCGCGCGGCTTCGCACTCGCCACCGACATCGCCGAATGGCTGGTCCGCCAGGGCGTGCCCTTCCGAGTGGCACATGAGCTCTCCGGCGAAGCCGTCCGGGTGGCTGAAGCGCGCGACGTCGAACTCTGGGACCTCACCGACGAAGAGCTCAGCGGCATCTCTGTCCAGCTGACTCCGGCGGTGCGTGAGGTGCTGACCACCTTCGGATCGCTGAACTCACGATCCTCCCGCGGCGGCACGGCGCCGTCAGCGGTGGCCGAGCAGCTCGAGGAGCTCACGCTGCAGCTGAGCCCGATCAAGGAGTTCATCCGCTCCGCGGGCAGCAATGTCGGTCCAGACAGCGTCAGCTGAGCTGTTCGCTGAACCGGGCGCTGGAGTGAACCCCACATGACCCAGGCCGCTTCGAGGCGGCGCAGAGCCGTCCCGGCCGTCCTGGCCGGGGCGGCTCTGCTTGCGCTCACCGGATGCGCCGAGCCTCGGCAGGCCCCGGGCCTGGAGTACCCCAGCGCCCCCGCTCAGCGGCTCCCCGAAGCGGCCGCGCCCGCCGAGGCCCCCGCGCCCGGGCAGCCATGGGCCCCCATCGCCGGGCTCGCCGACGAGCAGTGGCTCGAGGCGGTGGCGGACCGCACCGGCATCCCGCAGCGCGCCCTCGCCGCCTACACCGGAGCGGCCCTGCTGGTGGAGCAGACCCGACCCGAATGCGGACTGGGCTGGAACACCCTGGCCGGCATCGGGCAGGTCGAATCCCAGCACGGCACCTACGCGGACGCCCAGGTTCAGCCAGACGGTCAGGTCGCCCCCGCCATCATCGGCATCCCGCTGGACGGATCCCCGGGCCTGGCCGAGATCCCCGACACCGACGGCGGCGCACTGGACGGGGACGCCGAGTGGGACCGGGCGGTGGGGCCGATGCAGTTCATCCCGGCCACCTGGGAGCTCTACGCCCAGGACGGCTCACGCAGCGGAGCCTCAGATCCGCATCAGTTCGACGACGCCGCGCTCACCGCCGCCGTCTACCTGTGCGAGAGCGGGGAAGACCTGACCAGTGACGAGGGCTGGGTGGACGCCGTCGTCGCCTATAACCAGTCGATGGAGTACGTCAACGACGTCGCCGCCCACGCCCAGGACTATGTCAGCCCTGACGGGCCTTCAGCCGCGGATTCTTCTTATTGATCACGTAGGTGCGCCCCCGGCGTCGCACCACCTGTGATCCCGGCTTGTTCTTCAATGCACGCAGTGAATTGCGGACCTTCATTATGACCTCCTAGTGAGAATGAGTAGCATTAGCGTTAACAATACTCGAAGGGAGTCGGCGATGACGATGTCAGGCGAGGTGCCAGCTGTGCAGGTGGTCGCGGTGATGGGGGCCTGCGGTCCTGAGCGGAAGGACTTCGCCGCAGCACTGGCCCAGCGGCGCGGCGCCGTGCTGCTGCAGGCTGATCGCCTCGCGACGGATGAGACGGCGCTGGATTCTGCGCTGCGGCTGCTGCGGCTCGTGCCCGACAGGCCCGAGCTGGTGGTCGAGTATCCACTGGCCAGCGCCATCACCGAGGTCATCGGCTCGCTGACGGCGTCAGACGGGCTGAGCGGTCTGGACCGTGACCACAGGCCGCAGCCCCAGCTCACCGAGGTCATCTGTGTCGTGGATGCCGCTCACCTGCTCGACGACCTCGCATCCGATGACTACGTGGTGCTCGAGGCTGACCAGCACGGGAGGCACCCGGGGGAGCTGGCCTACGTCTGCCGCGCCGAAGTCATCGTCAAGCAGATCGAATATGCCTCCACGGTCATGATGGTGAACTGGCGCCTGATCGACCCGGGTGAGCTGGCCATTCTGGTGGCGCTGGTGGCCCACCTGAGTCCGCACGCGCAGGTGCGGTTCAGCGGAGATCCTGGGGCTCGGACTCTGCGTTCGAAGGTGCCCGGCTATTCGGGGGAGGAGTCCCGTGCCGGTTGGACCTGCCTCTTGAACGGCGACTTCCAGCCACGCCATCGGCACGCCCGCGTCTCGGCCTTCCGCTACGAACAGCTCCGCCCCTTCCACCCCGGCCGCCTCAAACAGCTGTTGGATCTGCGCGTCGAGGTCGAGGAGTTCGGCCGCGTGATCCGCTCCGCAGGATTCGCCCGGCTCGCCACCCGAGGCCACATCACCGCGCAGTGGGAGCACATCGGGCAGATCATCTCGCTGGCTCCGCTGGTCTTCGATCATCAGCTCGAGGACCCCGAGGAGATGCTCGCCTTCGGTCAGGACATCGCCTTCATCGGGATGGACCTCGACGCCGAAGGACTCACAGCGGCCTTGGACGAGGCCACGCTCACCGATGTCGAGCTCACCGACGGTCCGCAGCTCTGGCGCACCTTCAGCGACCCCTTCCCGGTCTGGGAGTCGGTCACCGAGGCCGAAGACTGAGCCGAGCACCAGCCCGGGACCAGGTCTGCCATCATGGGCAGATGGACTCTGCGCGACTGAACGCCCTCTTCGACGCCCACGCCACCGAGCTGGCTCCGGCGCTGCTGGGCTGTGAGCTCACCGTGCTGACGGAGGGCGGGTCCGTGCGGGTGCGGCTGACGGAGGTCGAGGCCTACGGGGACCAGGGCGAGGATCCTGGCGCGCACAGCTACAACGGCAAGACCGCTCGCAATGCGGCGCTCTTCGGACCTCCCCGGCACACCTACGTCTACCTCAACTACGGGATCCACCGCTGCCTGAACTTCGCCTGCGCCGACGAGGGCACCGCGGGAGGCGTGCTGCTGCGCGCCGGCGAGGTCCTTGCCGGCCGTGAGCTGGCGATCGAGCGCCGCGGCGGCCGCGACACCGGAGCGAAGCTGCTCTCAGGGCCCGGCCGGCTGGGCCAGGGACTGGGCATCACCCTGCCGATGGACGCGCTGCCCGTGCACCTGAGGAACTCCGCCGCCAGCGCTGACCCCGCACGGTTCACCCTGACCCCGCCCGCCGAGCCGGTGAACCCCGAGCAGATCCGCAGCGGCGCGCGCGTCGGAGTCTCCGGAGCCGGCGGCAGCATCGGCTATCCCTGGCGCTACTGGCTCGACGCCGACCCCACGGTCTCGGCCTACCGCCCCGGACGCAATGTTCCTGCGGAGGTCAGCCCCTGACCCGGCTGGAATCTCGACAGATTCGGTTCAGCGGAATAGAGGTATGCTTGGTGGTCAGCAAATTCGCGACGGAGAGCTGCGCTGCTTGATGAGTGATTCACAGTCCTCGGCCACGGCCGAGATCATGCCTGAAGACAACGACGTTCCGGTGCCCGGCCTCGAAGCCGGAGTGGAGGAGGAGCGCGAGTACGTCGGCGTGCTCTACTCCCGGCTCGATGAGCTCCGCGCGGAGAAAGAGGTCCAGCTCGCCAAGGTGCGCCGGGTCGGCTCCAGCGGCACCATGCAGAACGCCTCCGAGCGCGACGCCTTCGCCGCGATGTACGAGGACCGGCTCGCGCAGCTCAATGCGGTCGACGATCGGCTGGTCTTCGGCCGCCTCGATCACGACTCGGGAGAGTGCCGCTATATCGGGCGCATCGGACTGACCTCCGCGAGTCACCAGCGGCTGATGCTGGACTGGCGCGCCCCCGAGGCCGGCGTCTTCTACCAGGCGACCGCCTTCGAACGCCAAGGCGTGCGCCGTCGTCGACATCTGATGCTCAAGCGCCGTGAGGTGCACGGGGTGGAGGACGACATCCTCGACGCGACCATGTTGGAGGAGGCCAGCCACAACCATGGCGACGGCGCCCTGCTGGCCGCGCTGACCGCACGACGCACCGGGCAGATGGGCGACATCGTCGCGACCATCCAGTCCGAGCAGGACCGCATCATCCGCGCCGAGCTGCCCGGCGTCATGGTGGTCCAGGGCGGACCCGGCACCGGCAAGACCGCCGTGGCGCTGCACCGTGCGGCCTACCTGCTCTACAGCCACCGCGACCGGCTGAAGTCCGCCGGCGTGCTGATCGTGGGCCCGAACTCCACCTTCATGTCCTATATCGACCGGGTGCTGCCCTCCCTGGGTGAGACCGGTGTGGTGCTGTCCTCCCTCTCAGAGCTCTTCCCCGGGGTGCGCGGCACCGAGGAGAGGGACTCGCGGGTCGAAGAGATCAAGGGACGCCTGGACTGGGTCCAGATCATCGACGCCGCCGTCACCCACCGCCAGCGCACCCTCCCGGATGTCCGCGACGTCACCGTCGACGGCACCCGCGTCGGGGTCACCCCGAAGATGGTCAATCGGGCCCTCGAGCGGGCCCGCGCCACCGGCAAGCCTTATAACGAGGCGCGCACCACCTTCGTCAAGGTTCTGGTCAAGGAGATCGCCGAGAAGCTCGAACGGATCATCGAGAAGCGCTCCGAGGGCAATGACGCCGACCGGTCCTACCTGCTCGAAGACGTCCGCACCGCTCGCGACGTCCGGGTGCTGCTGAACCTGTGCTGGATGCCGCGCAGCCCGCAGGGACTGCTCGAAGATCTCTACGCCAAGCCGAAGTACCTGGCCGACGTCGCGCCCGAGCTCACCGCTGCGGAGCGGGACCTGCTGCAGCGCCAGCCCGGCAGCCCGTTCACGAGTGCAGATGTTCCGCTGCTGGATGAGGCCGCAGAGCTGCTGGGCACCCTGGATGAATCGGCCGGGCGCGAGGCCGCACGACAGAAGGCCGCTGCGGCGCGCTCGTTGGACAACGCCCAGCGCGCAGTGGAGAACGCCACCCCGCAGCTCGAGGAGATGGGCATCGAAGGGTTCCTCGACGCCCAGGCAGTGGTGGACATGAACGCCGAGTCCGGCCCCCGGCTGACCGCGGCCGAACGCGCCCAGGTGGACCGCAGCTGGACCTACGGCCACGTGGTGGTCGATGAGGCGCAGGAGCTCTCGCCGATGCAGTGGCACGTGCTGATGCGCCGCTGCCCGCTGAAGTCCTTCACCATCGTCGGTGACATCGCCCAGGGCTCCTCGCCGTCGGCCGCGTCGAGCTGGCAGGAGGCCATGGCGCCCTTCGTTGGAAAGCGGATGCGCGTGGAGGAGCTCACGGTCAACTACCGCACTCCCGGCACCATCGTGGAACTCGCCGAGCGGGTCGCCCAGGCCAATGGGCTCCAGACCACCTCGCTGCGCACCGTGCGCGAAGGTGACTACCCGCCGGTGATCGAGAAGGTCCAGGCCGATCAGCTCATCACCGCCGCCACCGCCGCGGTGCGCGCAGAACATGAGCGAGTGGGGGAGGGGCTCGTCGCGGCGATCGTGCCGCAGCGGCTGCTCGCCGCCGCCCGCCGCGCACTGGTGACCGAGTTCGGTCCACGCGTGGGTAGGGGTGCCGGTTCATTGACCGAGGACATCCTGGCGCTCTCCGCCGACGAGGCCAAGGGCCTGGAGTTCGACGCCGTGGTGCTGATCGAGCCGGCAGAGATCCTTGAGGAGACCGCCGGACGGGTGGGCAGCCTCTACGTCGCCCTCACCCGACCCACCCATGCGCTGCACGTCCTGGCCGCCCGGGAACTCCCGGCCGGGTTCTGACCGATTCTGCCGGGTTCTGACGGACCAGGCCCGAGATGATTGGTAACGTACCTGCTGTGACCCAGATGAGCCTCGAATCCACGAACCCGGCGCTGGCCGCTCAGCGCAACGACGACAGCTTCGAGTCGCTCTGGCAGGAGCTGAACTGGCGGGGACTCGTCCATGTCTCCACCGATGCAGACGCGCTGGAGCAGGCGCTCTCGGGTGAGCCCATCGTCTATTACTGCGGCTTCGACCCCACGGCGGCCTCCCTGCACCTGGGCCACCTGGTGCAGCTTCTGACCATGCGCCGCATCCAGCTGGCAGGGCACAAGCCGCTGGCGCTGGTGGGCGGTTCCACCGGTCTGATCGGAGATCCGAGGCCGTCGAGCGAACGCACGCTGAACACCCCAGAGGTCGTCTCCGGCTGGGTGGATTCCCTGCAGCAGCAGATCAAGCACTACATCTCCTTCGACGGGGAGAGTGCGGCCACCATGGTGAACAACCTGGACTGGACCGAAGGTGTGAGCGCGATCGAGTTCCTGCGTGACATCGGGAAGTACTTCCGTGTGGGCACGATGATCAAGAAGGACATCGTGGCCAAGCGGCTGAACTCCGATGAGGGCATCTCCTACACCGAGTTCAGCTACCAGATCCTGCAGGGTTTCGACTACCTGCAGCTCTTCCGCCAGTACCACTGCACGCTGCAGTTCGGCGGCTCGGATCAGTGGGGCAACCTGACCTCCGGCACCGAGCTGGTCCGCCGCGCCGAAGGTGCCCAGGTGCACGCACTGGGCACACCTCTGATCACCAACTCCGACGGCACCAAGTTCGGCAAGTCCGAGGGCAACGCCATCTGGCTCGAGCCGCAGCTGTGCTCGCCCTATGCCTTCTACCAGTTCTGGCTCAACCAGTCCGACGCCGATGTGATCGACAGGCTCAAGGTCTTCACCTTCCGGAC
Organism: Nesterenkonia sp. YGD6; assembly: GCF_022565895.1. Taxonomy (NCBI): domain Bacteria; kingdom Bacillati; phylum Actinomycetota; class Actinomycetes; order Micrococcales; family Micrococcaceae; genus Nesterenkonia; species Nesterenkonia sp. YGD6. The sequence goes on from NZ_JAJOYY010000007.1 coordinate 109,809, forward strand.
CCGGGAAGAGATCGCCGAGCTTGAGCGCTCGGTGCAGGATGCACCCTTCAAGCGAGAGGCCCAGCGAGCACTCGCCTGGGACGTGACCTCCCTGGTGCATGGCGAAGATGCCACAAGGAAGGTGATCGACGCTTCCGGTGCGATCTTCGGCAAGGGGGAGCTGACCCTGATCGATGAGCCCACCCTGCAGGCGGTGGCCTCCGAGCTTCCCCATGCACACGTGCCTGCCGGGGAAGCGACTGCAGTCCGACTGCTGGTGGACACCGGCCTGGTCAAGTCCAATGGAGAGGCACGTCGGGCGATCAGCGACGGCGGCGCCTACGTCAACAACGAGAAGATCACCGATGCCGATGCGCCGGTGGACGCCTCGATGTGGCTGCACGAGAAGTTCCTGCTGGTCCGGCGCGGCAAGAAGAACCTCGCGCTGGTCCATCGGGGATGAGTCCGGGTTCGATGTGAAAACCGCCAGGTCACGGGGATCCAGGGGTGTGATGCAGGTCGCACTGGTTTTGGTTTGCGGACTCGGCGGGGCGTGTGTAAAGTTCTATCTCGTGCTCAAGGGGGCACGGCGGGAAGCTGAGGCGGACCGCGAAGATCCCCGGATTTGATAACCACATAGCTTCTCCCCACACAGGATCTGTTCCTTGTTGCGGTGCGCTGGCCTTCTGGGCTGGTCATCGGCTCAAGCGATGTGTTCCCGGGGGGTTCGAGACCACGGTTTGTGTGGTGTTCATGCAGAGTTGACCTCGAGTTGACGAAGGCGAACACCGCGACGTAGAGTTGAGAACCGCGCAGACGACGAGTTCGAGTCGTTCGCAGCGAGTATTCGCTGGGAATGATTCATTCGAAGTCGGGTCAGGACGGCGGAAACGCTGAATTGACGAAGCGGGAGCTTGTTGGTAAGCTTACAAAGTTGCTTCGGAGCGATTCAG
>NZ_JAJOYY010000008.1:0-80795 GCF_022565895.1 Nesterenkonia sp. YGD6
CTGGGCGCACTTGTCGCCCTGACCGCGACCTCCTGTGGCGATACCACTGAGCCGGCGTCGAACGGTGACGAGACCTCCGCCGAGCAGGAGAGCCTGGTGCTCTATTCCGGGCGCAACGAGGAACTGATCCAGCCGCTCATCGACACCTTCTCGGAAGAGACCGGCATCGAGGTCGAGGTGCGCTATGGCGACACCGCCGAGCTGGCCGCCCAGCTGCTGGAGGAGGGAGAAGGCTCCCCAGCCGACGTCTTCCTCGCCCAGGATGCAGGCGCCCTCGGCGCCGTGGCCGAAGCGGGCCTCTTCGAGGAGCTCGACGCCGAGCTGCTCGAGCAGGTGCCGGAGGCCTACCGTGACGCCGAGAACCAGTGGGTGGGCGTCTCCGGACGAGCACGCACGCTGATCTATAACACCGACACGGTGGAGGAGGCCGACCTGCCCGAGAGTGTGGATGAGCTGACAGCGCCCGAGTACGCTGGTCGCGTCGGAGTGGCCCCCACCAATGCGTCCTTCCAGTCCTTCGTCACCGCCCACCGCGAGCTTGAAGGCGAAGAGGCCACTCAGACCTTCCTCGACGACCTGGCCGCGAACGACCCGCAGATCCGCGAGGGCAACGGCGAGATCGTCACCGACGTCGCCAACGGGGTCATCGAGATGGGCCTGGTGAACCACTACTACCTCTACGGCCGCGCCAAGGAGCTCGGCGAGGACCCGGCCGAGCTGAACGTGGCGAACCACCTCTTCAGCGGCGGTGACGTCGGGTCCCTGGTCAACGTGGCCGGAGTCGGGGTGCTGAACTCCGAGAACGAAGCCGCCGCCACACTGGCCGAGTTCATGCTCAGCACCGAGGGTCAGACCTACTTCGCTGAGGAGACCGCGGAGTACCCGATGATCGAAGGCGTGGACGGACCTGAGGGCATGCCGAGCCTCGAGGAGCTCGACGCGCCGGACATCGATCTCAACCGTCTCGATGACCTGGAGACCTCTGTGGAGATGATCGTCGAATCGGGTCTGGTGGGCTGACCCATCACCGCCCCGGCCAAAGCTCCAGCGCGCACCGCCGCCCGTTCCCGCTCCGCAGGGAACGGGCGTGTGGCGGTGCCGCTGTGGCTGCGCGCCGCCGCTGTCCTCGCCACGCTGGTGGCGCTGCTGCCGCTGTTCTACCTCGTCATCCGGCTGGCCCAGTTCCCGCTTCCGGACTTCCTGGACACCGTGTTCAGCGCGCGCAGCGCCCGGCTGGCCTACACCTCGCTGACGCTGACCTTTACGGTCACCGTGCTGTGCCTGGTCCTCGGCGTGGGCCTGGCGTTCCTGGTCACCCGCACACAGCTCCCGGGACGACTGATCCTCGGCGTCGCCGCGGCGCTGCCCCTGGCGGTCCCAAGCTATGTCGCCGCGTTCGGCTGGCAGTCGATGAACGCCCTGATCAACCCGGGCACCAGCTTCGAGGGGTTCCTGGCCGCGGCGATCGTGATCACCTCGGTGACCTACCCCTACATCTACCTGCCGGTGGTCGCCGCGCTGGTCTCGGTGGATCCCGCCCAGGAAGAGGCCGCCCGGGCGCTGGGCCGCGGCCCCATCGACACCTTCTTCAGCGTCACCGTTCGGCAGGCCGCCCCTGCGATCACCGCCGGCACCCTGCTCTGCGCCATCTACGTCATCGCCGACTTCGGCGCCGTCTCGATCCTGCGCGTGGACACCTTCACCCGCGCTGTGTTCACCAGCTTCTCGATGGGCTTCGACCGGCTCGGAGGAGTCGCGCTGTCCTCGATCCTGCTGGTCTTCACGCTGTGCCTGCTCATCCTCGAAGGCCGGGTCCGCCGCACCGGCACCCGCTACTCCACCATGTCCGGTGAGGGGCGAGCCCGCCCCGCCCGCTTCCAGATAGGACGCTGGACGCTGCCGATCCTCGCGCTGGCCTGGACCCCGGTGCTCGTCGCACTGATGGTCCCGCTCTCGGCACTGCTGGTCTGGAGCCTGCGCGGGGTCTCTCGCCCGGGTTCACTGGCGGAGATCGGGTCGGCGCTGCTGAACTCGCTCTGGGCCGCCGGGCTCGCGGCGCTGGCCACCACGGCGATCGCGATCCCGCTGGCCCTGTGGCTGGCGCGGCGGCCCTCGAAGCTCGCTCGGCTGCTGGAACGCACCGCCTACCTGGCGCACTCGCTGCCCGGCGTCGTCATCGGACTCTCGGTGGTGATGCTCGGGATCGCGGTGCTGCCGGCGCTGTACCAGACCATGTGGATGCTGACCCTGGCCTACTGCGCGCTGATGCTGCCGCTGGCCCTGGGCCCGGTGCTCGCCTCCGCGCTCTCGGCGCCCCCGGAGCTGGAGGAGGCCGCCCAGTCCCTGGGCAGCAGCCCCGGCGTGGGCTACCTGCGCGTGACGCTGCCGCTGATGCTTCCCGGGATCCTCTCCGGGGCGCTGCTGGTGCTCCTGACCACGATCAAGGAGCTTCCGGCCACGCTGATGCTGCGACCCACAGGGTTCGACACCCTCGCCACGCGGCTCTGGACCTACACCGGCGGAGAGTCCTATGCGGCCGCCGCGCCCTTCGCCGCGCTGCTGGTGCTCGTCGCCGCGGTCCCCGCCTGGATGATGATTTCGCGACTACTCAAGGAGGTCCGATGACTGCAACGGACATTGACGCCACGGACACTGGCATCACGGACACTGACACCACGATGCTCCAGGTCTCCGGGGTCGAGGTGCGATTCGGCGATCAGCCGGTCCTCCACGACATCGATCTGCGCGTGAAGGCTGGGACGACCACGGCGATCGTCGGCCCCTCCGGCTCGGGCAAGACCTCGCTGCTGCGCGTCATCGCGGGGTTCCTGGCCCCCGAACACGGGGAGGTCCGACTCCACGGCGCGGATGTGACAGAGGTTCCCGCCCATCGGCGCAGCATCGGACTGGTCGCCCAGGACGGAGCGCTGTTCCCGCATCTCGACGTCGCCGGCAACATCGCGTTCGGCCTGCCGCGCGGAACTCCCCGGCGCGAGCGGCGCCGCAGGGTCGCGGAGCTTCTCGAGCTGGTCAGCCTCACCGGTGATCACGCCTCCCGGCGTCCGGACCAGCTCTCGGGTGGTCAGCGCCAGCGGGTGGCGCTGGCCCGGGCGCTGGCCCGCCAGCCGGAGATGATCCTGCTCGACGAGCCGTTCTCCGCCCTGGACGCTGGGCTGCGCGAGAGCACCCGGCAGGCGATCCGGGAGATCCTGCGGATCACCGGGACCACGACGATCCTGGTCACCCACGACCAGGACGAGGCGCTGTCCTTCGCCGATCAGGTCGCGGTGCTCAAGGATGGGCGGCTGCGCCAGATCGGTGCCCCCGAAGAGGTCTACACCAGGCCCTGCGACGTGGAGACCGCCCAGTTCCTCGGCGACGCCGTGCTGCTGCCCGGCCAGCTGACCGGCCAGCTTCCAGAGCCGCTCTCCGGACAGGCTGGGGCGGTGTGGGATTCGTCGACTCCGCTGGGCAGCGTGAACGTGGAGCTGGTCTGCCCGAACCTGGCCATCGCTCATCGGACGGCGAGCGGATCAACGGGGCAGGTGATGCTGCGCCCTGAACAGATCACACTCAGCGAGGAGGGTGTGGCAGGAACCGTGCTCAGCTCCCAGTACTTCGGTCATGACACCACTGCGCTGGTCCAGCTCGAGGGCGTGGAGTCCCCGCTGCGGCTGCGCCAGCTCAACGCGGTGCCCCTGACGCCTGGCACACAGGTCCACCTCGCCGTCCAGGGTGCGGGCGTCTTCTACCCGGCCTTCACCGAGTGCCATGCCTGCTCGGCGAGGCCCGCACGGGTCAGCATCGAGAGACGGGGTGCGACGCTGATGCCCAGCTTCCTCTGACCCGCGCAGCGGGCCAGAGGAGCAGGCACATCCTGCCGAACGGGTCCCCTGACTGTTCGCCCGGCAGTGCTCACAAGGGCCGCGCCACAGCTCGGATGGGTGACCCGTCCATGCCTGGCAGTCGCAGCGGGAGCCCTACGAACTCGACGCGGGCTGGCAGCTGTGTGAGTTGCCTCAGGTTTTCGATGATCAGCCGCCCCTTGCCGAGCACGATGTCGTGCACAGGCAGGCCTTGGTCGGCCGCACGGGTGGAATCGGGATTCAGCGTGTCCACGCCGATGACCCTGGCGCCGAGCTCCAGCAGATGCTCGGCGAGGGTGGGCTCGAGGACCGGGTGATCGAGATACCGTTCGGAACTCCAGTGTCGGTCCCAACCAGTTGCCACCAATACGATGCGGGCATCTCCCAGACCGCCGGCGAGCTGATCTGCGACACTCTCAAGAGTCACGGTGGCCCCTGCGCTCAGCTCTCCGGCGCGAAGCACCATCGCTTCGCCGATGAGGTCCTCCACGTCGATAGCGTCGACGGTGTGACCGCCGGGAATGACATGGGCTGGTGCGTCCACATGGGTGCCGGAATGCGTTCCCAGATGCAACGCGTGCACTTCGAATCCGTCTACGGCGACTGTCGCGGCAGGCTGGATCGACACCTGCGGGTCGCCGGGGAACACCGGCATCCCAGAACTCAGGTCGTGAGACAGATCAGCCCACCGCGACATCTCCAGCCTCCTACTTCTCAGTCGCGAGTTCGAGCTGGTCCGCGAGGTGTCGAGATTCGACGCCCCGGGGTTCAGAGATTCTCGCGATCCTCGTCCACAGCCAGTACATCAAGCCCGAGAACAACACCGTCGGGAGGGCCGCTCCAACGGGAGAGAACCACACGGTCGTCAAGAGCGTGTACAGACCGGCGCCAGTCGCCCAGACAACGATCGCGCCGATGTTCCACCCACCGGTGAACCAGTACTTCCCACCTTTATAGTTCAGAATCTCGCGGTTGTAGCTGCGCCGACGAGCCAAGTAGTAGTCCACGATCATCACGGCGAAGACGGGGATGAACAGGGCGCCGATCGTTGCCAGGAAGTTCGTGAACTGCTCGAGCAGCCCGAGCCAGGTAGAGCCGATCACAGCCACGACGCCGAGCCCGAGCGCAGTGGGAAGGAACGGCAGCGGCCGGCGACGGGGAAACGCGTGCTGAAGCGAGAGCGTCATGCCGTACATGACCATTGTGTTCGTCGCCATGACAGACAGGAACATCACGGCGGCCAGGGGCGCTCCGAACGCAGTGATGATCACGGTCGGATCGAATGCAACAGCCTCGTTGCCCTCGAGCAGGACGTAGGAGATCGCAGTGGCGCCGAGTGCCATCGTGAGAATCGTCGACGTGGTGTAACCAATGGCTGCGCCTGCTGCTCCGGCGCGGACGCTGCGCGCCGTGCGGGTGAGGTCGGCGCTGAGCACCGTCCAGGAGATCGCGGTGGCGAACACGATGTCGAATACGAGCGCGCCGTCCATTCCCAGTGCAGGGTCAATCGCGATGGCGAGGTACTCGGCAGGGGGATGGGTCGAGAAGGCGACGGCAAAGACGTAGATGATGATGCTCACAATGACGAGCCCGAAGAGCGGTTCGATGCGCGCGATTCCGACGTGGCCAAAGATCGCCAGGAACACGACGAACGCCTGACACAGCGCGGCGAACAGGATCGGGTTGGAGTACCCGGTCCACGCGTGAACGAGGTAGTCGACCGAGATGCCGGCGAGCATGGCCTGCACCCACGACCAGCCCATCAGAATGATCAAGTTCGACAGCGAGGGAACGATCGAACCGCGCAGCCCGAAGGATCCCTTTGTAAGTGCCATGGTCGAAAGGCCGGTGCGAACACCCATGACAGCGACAAGGGTCAGGACGCCAGCGCCCAGAACGGTGCCGCAGACGATCCAGAGGAGCGAGTCGCCGAATGAGATGCCTGGAACAAACAGGGTGCCGGTCAGCAGCGTCGTGACGACCAGGTTCGCCGCCAGCCAGATCAGCATGATTCGGCCGCCCCCGAGGGTGCCTCGAAGCGGCACCTGTTCTTCGTCTGGGTCTGCGGTCAAGGTTGCGCTCTGCTGGGAGTTCTTCACAGGGAAGTACCTTCCTCGGTCACCGAGGAAAGGTGTTCATGGACCGCGAGCAGCCCCTCCTGGGTATTTTCAAAGACTATGGTTTCGCGTTCGCGGTACGTCTGGGTCACGCCCTCGACGAGCGCGGTCGTCTCCAGCACGTGCCAGAAGACGCCGCCGCCGGCGAGTACTCGGACTCCTGATTCGAGCGTGCGGCACGCGATGACGCGCCAGCCGGCTTCCTGGAGCTTGCCCCACGCGGCGTGCCAGCTCGCACGGTCAGCGTGAACGGTATTGTCGGGAGCAAATATGAAGGTACATGTAGGAGAGAATCGGCTGAAGTAATCATTTTCATCATTGTTCTCAAACGCCCGCACTATCGCTTCTGCAGCCGACGAGATGTGCTGTGGAAGTAATTCAGTCATTGGATCTACCCCTTCAGTGCGGCACCCGACTCCGCTGTGGGTCGATTGATGTGACGCTCGATACAGAGGTCAGCATGCAACAAGAGTTGTACATGAGTCAACATTGTTCCGCTGCGCGATACGCTGGAGTCTCGGCTCGACGAAAAAGAGGATGAATGCGAAACGTCAATCCCGCCGCGAGCGACTCGCCACCCCCTATTGGTGCGAAGCTTCGTGCCGCTCGACAGGCTCAACACCTCACGCTCGACGTCGTGGCGAAGCAGGCGAATCTCACCAAGGGTTACATCTCGCGTGTGGAGCGTGACGACACATCGCCGAGCGTCGCGTCGCTGATGTCTATCTGCCAGGTGCTGGGGCTGTCGCTGGGTCAGCTGTTCGAGGAGCCGGACAGTGCAATCGTGCGTTTCGACGATGCGCCCTTGATCAACCTGGGGGGAACTGGAGCGGTGGAGCACATGGTCACGCCGCGCGGCCAGTCCCAGGTGCAGGTGATCCACTCGGAGATCGCCAGCGGCGCTCACGGTGGAGAGAATCTCTACACGATCAACTGCAAAGTCGAGTCTCTGCACATCATCCGCGGCGAGCTGCGCATTCGCTTCGCAGCGTCGAGCGAGGTGCTCTACGCCGGGGATACCATCACGTTTCCAGGCAATGAGCCGCATAGCTGGTGGGCGCCGGTGGAGAGCGCGGCGCTCTGGGTGCTCGTGCCTGCGCCGTGGAGCGGGCTCGTCTGATCGATCACCGCTGAGACTGTCGGTTCTTCCATACAAGGTGTCTAATAGAGTACAAATATTCTCTATAACTATTCCTGGCCCGAAAGTGGCGAGAGATCGGATGTACCCATGTCAGCAACGGAATATGTGCAGTTCGATTCGGGGAACATCGGCCCCGCAGATGCGAGCAAGTCGCCCAGGTTCGCGGGAATCGCGACGTTCGCACGGCTCCCCAGGGCAGAGGAGGTCGACCATGTCGATATCGCGGTGGTGGGGGTGCCCTTCGACTCTGGGGTGAGTTACCGCCCGGGCGCACGGTTCGGTCCGGCGCACGTGCGCGAAGCGTCCCGGCTTCTGCGTCCATACAATCCCGCCGCCGATATCTCTCCCTTCGCCCAGGTGCAGGTGGCCGATGCGGGTGACATCTCGGTGAATCCGTTCAGCCTCGACGAGGCTGTCCTCGATATAGAACGCGCCGCTGACGAACTCCGGGCTGGAGGCACGCGGCTCCTTGCGATCGGCGGTGACCACACACTCGCTCTTCCGATGCTTCGTTCAGTGGCAAAGACGCACGGCCCTGTCGCCGTCGTTCACTTTGACGCGCACCTCGACACCTGGGACACCTACTTCGGTGCACCCGTCACCCACGGCACTCCGTTCCGGAGGGCATCGGAGGAGGGCCTCATCGACATGGAGGCCAGTCTGCATGTCGGCATCCGCGGTCCGTTGTACGGCAAGGAGGACCTTCGAGATGATGAGCGTCTGGGATTCGCCATCATCTCGACCCACGACATCGAGGTCGAGGGCGTCGAAATGGCCATCGAACGGATGCACCGTCGCATCGGTGACCGGCCGGTATATCTATCGATCGACATAGACGTCCTTGATCCTGCACACGCTCCGGGCACCGGCACGCCGGAGGCCGGCGGTATGACGAGTCGAGAACTGCTGCGGATGCTGCGCGCCTTCTCGAACACGTCGATCGTCGGTGCCGACGTCGTCGAGGTCTCGCCCCCCTATGACCACGCTCAGCTCACGGCTGTCGCGGGCTCGCATGTCGCCTACGAGGTGATCTCTGCCATGGCGGCGCGTCCCTGATGCGTCGAGCCTCGGTCCGACCGGCGTCCGGTCCGGACTGACACGACAGACGGATACCCCGCTTCGCGAGCTGCAAACTAGGAGATGAGCCATGACACGATCGCACGCCTACCACGTCACGAATCCTGCGACAGGGGAGACGCTGGAAGACTTTCCAGCTGCGACCCCGGAGGAGGTGGAGGTGGCCTTGGCCAAGGCCACAGAGGCCTTCGCCACGTGGAGAAGGACCTCTTTGGAGAGTCGAGCAAGGACAGCCCTGCGCGTCTCAGAGCTCTTCGCCGAACGAATCGATGAGCTGGCGAGGATGATCAGCATCGAGATGGGGAAGCCGCTGAGCGAGGGCGAAGAAGAAGTCGAGTTCGCCTCCGCCATCTTCGCCTACTACGCGGAGAAGGCGGCCGAGCTCACCGCGGATCGGGAGATCGAAAGCTACTCCGGCGGACGAGCCGTCATCGAGCACCTGCCGATCGGTCCGTTGCTGGGGATCATGCCCTGGAACTTTCCGTATTACCAGGTCGCCCGCTTCGTTGCGCCCAACCTGATTCTGGGCAACCCGATAATTCTGAAGCACGCGGAGTCATGCCCAAGATCAGCTCTCGCTATCGAGCAGCTGCTGCACGACGCTGGGGTGCCAGTTGGCGTGTATGCCAATGTCTTCGCCACTCACGAGCAGGTCGCGACGATGATCGCTGATCCACGACTGCGCGGCGTCTCGCTCACCGGATCTGAGCGCGCGGGATCCGCAGTCGCGCGGCAGGCGGGGGCGCACCTCAAGAAGGTGGTGCTGGAACTCGGCGGATCGGACCCCTACATCGTGCTGGATTCCGAGGATGTAGCCGGTGCAGCGGACACCGCGTGGGAGACGCGCGTCTACAACATGGGCCAGGTGTGCAACTCGAATAAGCGGATCATCGTCCACGAAGACATCTACGAGGCATTCGTCGATCAACTGACTGCTCGAGCTGCGGGCCTGCGGCCTGGAGATCCCTCAGACCCGACTCCCGGAACGTATTCGCCGATGTCCTCGGAGGGTGCTGTGCATCTGCTCAAGGAGCAGGTCGACGATGCTGTGTCGAAGGGTGCGCGGCTGCATGCGGGCGGAGAGATCCCCGACTCCTCGGGATTCTACTACTCTCCAGCAGTGCTGACTGGGGTCACACCGGAGATGCGAGCCTACAGCGAAGAGCTCTTCGGCCCAGTCGCCGTGGTCTATCGGTGCGAGAGCGACGAGGAGGCGATCCGACTCGCCAACGAGAGCCAGTATGGCCTCGGCGGTGCGGTCTTCTCCGTGGACGCCGAACGCGCAGCGGCAGTCGCCGCTCAGCTCGAGGTCGGGATGGCCAGTGTCAACACGCCCGCTGCGGAGGGTCCGGAGATGCCGTTCGGGGGCGTGAAGAACTCGGGCTATGGCCGCGAGCTTGGACCGCTCGGCATGGATGAGTTCGTCAACAGACGACTTCTCTACATCGCGGACTGAGCGCCACTGACCACGGTCCCTGATGCTCGGCGGATTCTTCAATGACCAGGTCTGTGAGCAGTGGGACTCTCTGGCTGCGCATCGTCGTCCGGTGCTGAGGCCAGGGTCGGGCCGTATCGGAGCTGACAGAAGTCGCGCAGCCGCTGCGCCATGCTGAACAGCTCCGCGCTTCCGTGATGATCCCGACGCCAGGCTGCATGAAGGTGAAATTGGAGAGCGTAACCCCGTTCGTCAAGAATCCTCAAGGGGTGCAATGCGAAGTGGGCGTCGTCCGAGAGAACGGCGACGCCCCGTCCGGCCGCGGCGAGGGCCTGCGCGAGCCGCCCCTGTGAGACTTCGATGGTGCCGCGCGGTGCGAGGTCGGCGAGGCTCAGCGCGGCGTCGAGGATCTGTCGAGACTTCTGCGCGGCTGGCACGAGGATCAATGCGTGTTCACACAGGGAGGCCAGGTCGATCGCCTCTCGCTGCGCCCATGCGTGGGTCTGGGGAACGTAGGCCCAGACGGGAAGAGCGGCAAGCGACAGCGTTTCATGATCGTCTGCCGGTCTCTGCGGCGTGACGATCAGATCGTAGTCGGAGCTGTTCTGGGTGGGTTCCGGGCTGAGTGAAATCTCGGAGACGTGCGGGGTTGGATCGTGCTGGGAGAAGGTCGCGACGAAGGGGGCGACGATGTCGATCAAGGTGGTCTGCGGCGCGCCGATGGAGACATTGCGCATGCTGCCTGAGGCGAGCGTCTCGGCGATCAGCTCGGCATGGCTGTGCACGCGCAGCACCTCGCGGGTGACCGAGAGGAACTCTGTGCCCTCTGATGTGAGAATCAGTCGGTTGCCCGTGCGGCGGAACAGCTGGAGTCGGAGCTTGCTCTCGAGCTCCCGGATCTGTCGCGAGAGCGCTGGCTGCGTGATGTGCAGGGATTCCGCGGCCGCTGAGACAGTCCCTTCATCAGCGACAGCGGCGAAGTACCTGAGAAGTCGATGGTCCACAACTGACAGTGTGGCATGCTCTGTAGGCATGCCTTGTATCCGCAGCGGGCATTAGACAGTATGGTTCCGGGTGGACGAGTATCAGAGTCACAGATCATTTGATTGCGTCGCCTCAAGGAGCCCTGCATGGAACAGACCCGACACCTCGCGACTGAACTGCCCGGCCCGAAGGCCCAGGCACTCATGGAGCGTCAGCACGCCGCAGTGGCCCGTGGGGTCTCGACCTTGATGCCCACCTTTGCCGTCCGCGCCCAGGATGGAATCCTCGAGGATGTCGACGGGAACAGGCTCATCGACCTCGGAGCAGGCATCGCTGTGACCAGCGTCGGCGCCAGTGCACCCAAGGTGGTCGAAGCGGTGCAGCGGCAGGTCGCTGAGTTCACCCACACCTGCTTCATGGTGACCCCCTATGAGGGCTACGTGGCCGTGGCCGAGAAGCTCGCGGAGATCACCCCCGTCTCAGGTCCGGCACGCACCGCTCTGTTCAACTCCGGAGCCGAGGCAGTGGAGAACGCGGTCAAGATCGCCAGGGCGTACACCGGAAAACAGGCCGTCGCTGCCTTCGATCATGCGTACCACGGCCGCACCACGCTCACGATGGCGCTGACCGCGAAGTCCATGCCCTATAAGCACAGCTTCGGACCCTTCGCCCCGGAGGTGTATCGGGTATCGGGCTCGTACCCCTACCGCGACCAGCTCGATGGCCATACCGCCGCGGCCCGTGCCATCGAACAGCTGGAGACACAGATCCGCGCCGAGAACCTCGCGGCGGTCATCATGGAACCGATCCAGGGTGAGGGCGGATTCATCGTTCCAGCGCCTGGGTTCCTCAAGAAGATCGTTCAATGGTGCAATGCGAACGATGTCGTGTTCATCGCCGATGAGATCCAGACTGGTTTTGCCCGCACCGGTCGTTGGTTCGCCTCAGAATACGAGGACGTGCAGCCAGACATCATCACCACCGCCAAGGGCATCGCAGGCGGAATGCCGCTCTCGGCGGTCACCGGGCGAGCAGAGATCATGGACGCTGCTCACCCTGGCGGCCTCGGGGGGACCTACGGCGGTAACCCCGTCGCATGTGCTGCCGCCTTGGCTGCCATCGAGACCATTGAAGAGGGGCATCTGGATCAGGAGGCGCTGCGGATCGAGAAACTGGTGCGCACCCATCTGGAGAAGGTCCAGCGCCGAGACCCCCGCATCGGGGATATCCGCGGTCGCGGTGCGATGCTGGCCTTCGAACTGGTGGACCCTGAGACGAAGGCTCCAGACGCGGGGCTGACCTCTGCTGTCGCGACCGCAGCGCGCCAAGCCGGGGTCATCGCCATGACCTGTGGGACCTATGGCAACGTGGTTCGACTGCTTCCACCTCTGACCATCAGCGATGCGCTCCTCGAAGAAGGCCTGAGCATCATCACCGACGCGCTGGCCGCAGCCTGAAGCTGCCGGTCACACCTCCAGTCCAGCGCCGCGCATCGCCATCCCGTTCGGATGCGCCGCGGTGCCGATCAGAAAGTCACACAGATGAACACCCCAGACCAGACCCTTGTCACGCAGGACCGCATCCAGGCATTGCTCGCCGCGACCCCCAAGGGGCTGCTGATCGACGGCGCATGGAGGGAGTCCTCCGACGGTGCCACCTTCGAGGTGGAGAACCCGGCCACCCAGGAAGTCATCGCGACGATGTCCTCGGCCACCTCAGACGATGCCCGCGCGGCCATGGACGCCGCCGCCGATGCTCAGGAATCATGGGCGCGAACTCCCTCGCGTGAGCGGGCCGAGATCCTCCGCCGGGCCTTCGACCTGGTCCAGGACCGGGCCGAGGAGCTGGCGCTGCTGATGACCCTGGAGATGGGCAAACCACTCGCCCAGTCCCGGGGAGAGGTCGCCTACGGCGGGGAGTTCCTGCGCTGGTTCTCCGAGGAGGCCGTCCGAGACTATGGCCGCTATGCGGCCACCCCCGAGGGTAATCTGCGCATGCTGGTCACCCGCAAACCAGTCGGCCCCTGCCTGCTGATCACTCCGTGGAACTTCCCGCTGGCCATGGCCACCCGCAAGGTCGCGCCGGCCCTCGCGGCAGGATGCACGATGATCCTCAAACCTGCAGCGTTGACGCCGCTGACCGCGCACTATTTTGCGCAGATCATGCTCGATGCGGGGCTCCCCGACGGAGTGCTCAACGTCGTCTCGACCCGCTCCGCGTCAGCGATCTCCGAGCCGATCATGGGTGATCGCCGGCTGCGGAAGGTATCCTTCACCGGTTCGACACCGGTGGGCAAGCACCTGATGAAGATGGCTGCCGAGAACGTGCTGCGCACCTCTATGGAGCTCGGCGGCAACGGACCGCTGATCGTGTTTGAGGATGCCGATCTGGACAAGGCCGTGGCCGGAGCGATGGCCGCGAAGATGCGCAACATGGGGGAGGCCTGCACGGCCGCGAACCGCCTGTTGGTCCATGAATCGGTGGCGGAGGATTTCACTGCTCGGCTCGCGGAGAAGATGTCTGCGCTGAGGCTGGGTTCCGGAGTCGAGGACGGCGTCGACGTCGGGCCGCTGATCGATGCCAAGGCCCGCGACTCGATGGAGGCACTCGTGGCTGATGCTGTGGCCGGTGGGGCGCAGGTGGTCACCGGAGGCAAGCGCACTGAAGGCGCCGGGTACTTCTTCGAACCGACAGTGCTGCGCAACATCGCCCCCGATGCTCGAGTGCTGCGGGAGGAGATCTTTGGTCCAGTCGCCCCGGTGATCACGTTCCGCGATGAAGCCGAAGCGGTCGCTCTGGCCAACGACACCGAATACGGCCTGGCCTCGTATGTGTTCACCGAAGACATCTCGCGTGGGCTGCGCATCGGAGACCGGATCGAGTTCGGGCTGATGGGTCTCAACGTCGGAGTGATCTCCAACGCGGCCGCCCCTTTCGGCGGGGTGAAGCAGTCTGGGCTGGGTCGCGAGGGAGGAGCCGAAGGCATTGCGGAATACACCAGCACCCAGTACATCGGTGTGGAGAACCCCTGGAGCGCTGTCTGAAGGCTACGGCGCGATGCGGCAACGCGGCATCGGGGAGCCCCCGACCTGGACCCCGGGGTGCCGCGCGGGTCAGTTCCTGAGCGACGACCGTAATGGGCCCAGCAGGACCTCTCTATACAGCCGGATGATTCCGGAGTATCAATGAGGCATGTGGAAGACCGTCCTCGGCTTGGCGCGCTACCCGGTGGTCTTGGCGACCCTGGTCATCGGGATGCTCGGCGGGGCCCTCGAGTTCAGCGGTCAGGGACCTGCGGCGCGCTGGGTGATCTCCGGATTCGCCGTGGTCGTCGCGCTGCTGCAGGCCCGTCGGATGATCACGGATCTGCGCGCCGGAACCTACGGCATCGACCTGCTGGCGGTCACCGCCATCGGTTCCACGGTGGCGGTGGGAGAATACTGGGCTGCGCTTGTCGTGTGCCTGATGCTCTCCGGCGGTGAAGCCCTGGAGAACTACGCCGCCGGTCGAGCTCGGCGGGAGCTGACCGGGCTGCTGGAGAATGCCCCGCACACCGCGCACCTGTTGCGCGGGGACAGCGGCCCCGCAGATGTGCCGGTGGAAGAGGTCAGCGTCGGTGACCGGCTGCTGGTGCGGCCCTTCGAGGTGGTGCCGGTGGACAGTGTGCTCGAGTCCGCCTCGGCGACATTCGACGAGTCCTCGCTCACCGGAGAATCCCTGCCGGTGGAACGCGCTCAGGGCGAGGAGCTGCTCTCCGGGGCTGTGAACGGTGGCGAGGCCATCGAGATCCGCGCCACCGCCAACGCCTCCGAGTCCCAGTACCAGCGGATCATCGAGCTGGTCCGCGAGGCACAGGAGTCGAAGGCTCCCTTCGTCCGGCTCGCCGACCGGGTCGCGGTGCCCTTCACCCTGGGAGCGCTCGGACTCGCCGTGGGGGCCTGGGCGTTCTCCGGCGACCCCACGCGCGCGGCAGAGGTGCTCGTCGTCGCGACTCCCTGCCCGCTGATCATCGCGGCGCCGGTGGCATTCATGGCCGGAATGTCCCGCGCGGCCAGCAACGGCATCATCGTCAAGAGCAGCGGCACGCTGGAACAGCTGGCGCGGGTGAGGACCGCAGCCTTCGACAAGACCGGAACCCTCACCCACGGCAAGCCTGAGGTGACACACGTCCATGCCGTCGGACTCGAACCAGAACGGATGCTCGCGCTCGCCGCGGCAGTCGAGCAGTACTCTTCACATCCGCTGGCAGCCGCCGTGGTCGAAGCTGCCAGCGCGAACGCGCAGGGCGTGCCGAGCGCCGAGGACGTGATCGAGGTGCCCGCCAACGGGGTGCGCGGGAGGGTCGAGGGGCGCGCCGTCGTCGTCGGCAGCGTCCGCTTCATCGGCCGGGAGACCTCCACGACGCCGGACACTCCGCCGGTGGGTCACAGTGGTGTGCACGTGGCCGTGGACGGCACCTACGCGGGGTACATCGCCCTCGCCGATGAGCTGCGCGTCGAGACCCGGGCCACGATGGCCTCGCTTCACCGGGCCGGGGTCAGCACCACGATGATGCTCACCGGCGACGGTGAACACGTGGCCCGCCACATCGCGCAGCAGGCAGGCATCGACGACGTGCGCGCAGACCTGCTCCCCGAGGACAAGGTATCCGCAGTGCAGGCGGCGCACCCGCGCCCGGTGATGATGGTCGGCGACGGCGTCAACGATGCGCCGGTGCTGGCGGTCGCTGACGTGGGAGTGGCCATGGGCGCGCGCGGTTCCAGTGCTGCCAGTGAGTCCGCCGACATCGTGATCACCGTCGATGACCTCGGACGCAGTGCTCGGGCCGTGCACATCGGGCGGCGCACCATGCGGGTCGCCTGGCAGGCGATCTGGATCGGCGTCGGCATGTCGGTGGTCCTGATGCTCATCGCCGCGGCGGGCATGCTGCCTGCCATCGTCGGCGCCTGGCTGCAGGAGGTGGACGATCTCGCCTCCATCCTGTGGGCGCTGCGGGCCATGCGTCCGAGCCGGAGGGAGCGGGCGGAGGCTGCGCAGGTGGCGCGGGAGCTGGAGGCGGCCCGCGGCGGACAGCTCGGCCCCACCGACGCGGCGTCCCACGATGTCTCGAGAAAGATCTGAGAATCCGCGTGAGGATCCTCGGGCAGGTGCGTCCCGCCTAGGTCCGACCGGCAGGGTCGAGATCCTTGACTGCACCGAGCGCTCCCTGAGCGCTCAGCGATCTGAAGGAGAGCGCAATGACCGAGAACACCTCCGCCAGCACGCATGGCACGGACCAGGCAGAACCTGCCCCCGGGCGCCAGAACTCCGCAGCCCAGAGCCCGGCAGCCCAGAGCCCGCTGTTGACCGCGTTCGGCGCCACCACGGTGGAAGAGACCGTGGTGCAGAAACTCTCCGCGATCGCCGCCCGCGAGGTCCCCGGCGTGTACGCGATGGGCAACATCGCCCGGCGCACCCTCGACGCGATCTCCGAGCGCATCCCCGGCGCGCGCACCCAGGTCAGCGGCGGCGTCTCGGTGGAGAAGGGTGACCGTCAGACCGCCATCGACCTGACCGTGATCGTCGAGTACGGCGCATCCATCGTGGAGGTCACCGAGAACGTCCGGCGCAACGTCATCCGCGCCGTCGAGCACGGCACAGGGCTGGAGGTCGTGGAGGTCAACATCAGCGTGGCCGATGTGCACCTGCCCGAAGATGACGAACAGCCCCGGGAGATCGCTCCCGGGGCTCCCAGTCATTCGTCCCGGCGCGCTGCCGAGGTCAGAGGATCAATGGATCAGGAGCCGTAGCGGCCGGTCAGCAGCACGCCGCCGCCGTCGACTCCCTTGGCGCCCTGGACGAAGTCCAGACCGGCACCGGCCACCCGGGCCTCCTCGGGGCGGTAGGCGCTGACCTCACCCATCACCCAGGCGGTCTGGCCCGAGGCGGTCAGGTGAGCCAGGGTGTCGTCGGCCTTCTCGGCGGAGACCACAGCGATCATGCCCACGCCCAGGTTCAGCGTGCGCTCCAGGTCGGCCTGCGGGACCGAGCCAAGCCGCGCAATCAGCGAGAACACCGCGGGCCAGGACCAGGTCGAGCGGTCCACGGTCGCCATCAGCCCGGTGGGGAGCACACGCGCCAGGTTCGCCGCGAGACCACCGCCGGTGACATGGCTGAACCCGCGCACCGGGGCCTCGGGCGAGATCTCAGCCTCGGCGGGGTCGCCGTTGAGTGCGGTGACCAGGTCCAGACAGGGCGTGGTGTAGAGCCGGGTCGGTTCCAGCAGCTCCTGGCCCAGGGTGCGGCCGAACTCCTCGACCTCGCGCTCATAGCCCCAGCCGGCGGAAGAGACCACGCGGCGGACCAGCGAGTAGCCGTTCGAGTGGATGCCGGAGGAGGCCATGCCGATGATCACGTCACCAGCACGGACCCGCTCTGGGCCCAGCACGGCGGAGGCGTCGACGACGCCGGTGGCCGCGCCCGCGACGTCGTACTCATCGGCTGCCAGCAGTCCGGGGTGTTCGGCGGTCTCGCCGCCGATCAGAGCGGTGCCGGTCTCGGCGGCGGCCTTGGCGATGCCGGAGACCACCGCAGCGATCCGGGTGGGCTCCACCTTGCCTGTGGCGATGTAGTCGGTCATGAACAGCGGCTTCGCGCCCATGACCACGATGTCGTCGACGACCATGCCGACCAGGTCGAAGCCGATGGTGTCGTGGATGTCCATCGCCTGGGCGATGGCGACCTTGGTGCCGACCCCGTCGGTGGAGGTGGCCAGCAGCGGCCGGGGAAGCCGCTTGAGCTCGCTGGCGTCGTAGAGCCCGGCGAACCCGCCGACCCCGCCGATGACCTGTGGCGTGTGCGTAGCCTCGATGTGGGCCTTCATCAGCTCCACGGCGCGGTCGCCGGCCTCCACGTCGACGCCGGCGGAGGCATAGGTGATCGGAGCGCCGGAGTGGGAATCCGCGCTGGTGTGTTCAGAAGTCACTTCTTGGCCTCCGCGAGGGGGATCTCGTCGAGTTCGAATTCGGCATCGGGTCCTGGCTCGCAGCCACCGGCCGGAGTCAGGGTGGAATCGGCGGGCTGTTCCAGCAGCATCTTCCCGCGTCGGCTCTCCGGCGGCAGCTTGATCGGGTAGACCCCGGAGAAGCAGGCGGTGCACAGCGTGGAGCGCGGCTGCTGGGTGGCGGCGATCATCCCGTCCTCGGAGATGTAGGCCAGCGAATCTGCCCCCACCGCCTGGGTGATCTCGTCCATGGTGGCCCCGTTGGCGATCAGCTCGGCGCGGGAGGCGAAGTCGATGCCGTAGAAGCAGGGCCACTTCACCGGCGGGGAGGAGATCTTCACGTGGATCTCGGCGGCGCCGGCCTCCTTGAGCATCCGCACGATGGCGCGCTGGGTGTTGCCGCGCACGATCGAGTCATCGACGACCACCACGCGCTTGCCGCGGACCACGTGGTCCTGGACGTTGAGCTTGAGCCGGATGCCGAGCTGGCGCAGCGTCTGCGAGGGCTCGATGAAGGTCCGGCCCACATAGGCGTTCTTGATGAAGCCCAGCGCGAAGGGAAGCCCGGAGGCCTCGGCGTAGCCCACCGCCGCCGGGGTCCCGGATTCTGGGACCGGGATCACGATATCGGCGTCGTGGGTGTCCTCGCGGGCCAGCTGACGGCCCATCTCGACCCGCGACTCATAGACCGAGCGGCCGTTGATGTTCGCATCCGGGCGGGCCAGGTAGACATATTCGAAGACGCAGCGCGAAGGGGTCGCGGCGGCGAAGCGGTGGGAGCGCACGCCGTCGGAATCGATGGCGATCAGCTCCCCGGGCTCGATCTCGCGGATCACCGAGGCCCCCACGGTGGCCAGCGCCGACTGCTCGGAGGCGACCACCCAGCCGCGGGCCAGACGGCCCAGCACCAGCGGGCGCACGCCATGCGGGTCCCGGGCGGCATAGAGCGTGTTCTCATTCATGAACACCAGGCAGAACGCGCCCTCCAGGGTGGGCAGCAGGGCCATCGCCTGATCTTCGAGACTGTCCCCGGGCTGTTCCTTCAACAGCGCGGTGACCAGCGCGGTGTCGGTGGTGTTGCCCTGGTTGAGCTCGCCGAAGTCGGCTCGTCCGTGGCGTTCGATGATGCGGTCGCGCAGGTCCGCGGAGTTCGTGAGGTTGCCGTTGTGCCCCAGCGCGACGGTCCCGTGCGGGGTGTCCCCGAGGGTCGGCTGGGCGTTGGACCACTGGCTGGCTCCGGTGGTGGAGTATCGGCAGTGTCCGACGGCGATGTGCCCGGTCAGCGAGTTGAGCGTGGACTCGTCGAAGACCTGGGAGACCAGGCCGAGGTCCTTATAGACCCGGATGCTCTTGCCGTCGGAGGCAGCGATCCCGGCGGACTCCTGGCCGCGGTGCTGCAGCGCGTAGAGCCCGTAATAGGCCAGTTTGGAGACTTCCTCCCCGGGGGCCCAGACGCCGAAGACTCCGCATTCGTCCTGCGGCAGCGGGTCCTCGTCGAGGAGATTGAAGTTCAGCTGACCATCATTGTGGGCCATTCGCAGAAGTCCTCTCTGCAGAGTCGATCTTCTGCAGGTCATAAGTGCGGGTGCGCTTCCGTGAGCGCCAGTCGATGAAGAGCCAGGTCACGGCGCCCAGGGCCAACCCTGGCATCGCGAAGGCGACGGTGAGATATCCCAGCGAACCGCGGAGCGAATAGTCGTCCGCGGGGCCGGTGACCAGCACCACGACGACGGCGGCCACAACTGCCGCCAACACTCCTGCGATGAGGAAGGGGCTCAGCCTGGGGGTAGGACGAACGGTCACCTGCCGACGCTCCGACTCGCCCGTCTGCTCGCGTGAAGACATACCACCATGCTACCGGCCCAGCCTGGGTGCCGGGCACGTGGGAGCTGGTGCCCCGCGGTTCACCGGCGAAGTGGCAGCAGCGCCGAGAGGTCGGCGCGGGTGCCCGATGCGGAGATCCGCCCGGCGGCGCGTGCCGTCTCCCATCCGGTGACCCCGGTGGCGAGCTCCAACCAGTCCTGCGGGGCGAGCTCGACCACGTTCGGGGGAGTGCCCCGGGAATGGGAGGGGCCTTCGACGCACTGGGTCACCCCGAAGGGCGGGACCCGGACCTCCACGGAGTTCCCCGGAGCCACCTCGGCGAGCTCCTCGAGGCAATACCGCACAGCGGTGGCCACGGTCCGGCGGTCGGAGTCTCCTGACTCCCACGCGCGGACCGCGGCCATGCCGTCGACGGCGGTGATGCGACGTCGTGCCATGCTCAGCCGCTCATCTTCCGGCGATCTTGACCAGGCGCTTGTTGACGAACTCCGCCATGCCGTAGGGGCCGAGCTCGCGGCCCACGCCGGAGCGCTTCACGCCGCCGAAGGGCAGCTCGGCGGAGGTGCCGGCGGGCTCGTTGACGAAGACCATGCCGGTGTGGATCTGCTCGCCGATCCGCTGAGCGTGCTCGACGTCGGTGGCGAACACCGAGGCGGAGAGACCGTACTGGGTGTCGTTGGCCAGCTTCACGGCCTCTTCCTCATCGGCGACCTTGTAGACCATCGCCACCGGCCCGAAGAGCTCTTCGCCGTAGGCGCGCATCTCACGGGTGATACCGGTCAGCAGGGTGGGCTGGTACCAGGCGCCCCGGCGCTGGTCGAAGTCGCCGCCCAGGTGCAGGGTGGCGCCCTTCTCCACGGCGTCCTGGACCTGCTCGTGCAGATCCTCGGCGGCCTGGGCCGAGGACATCGGGCCGATGAAGGCCTCCTCGGAGAGCGGGTCGAGCAGCTTGATCTCGGACAGCGCCTGCTGGAACTGCTCGAGGAAATCGTCGTAGAACTCTGCCGGGACGATGACGCGCTTGGCGGCGTTGCAGGCCTGTCCGGCGTTGGCCATCCGGCCCTGCACGGCGCCCTTGACCGCTGCGGGCAGGATCTCGCGATCCAGGACCAGCAGCGGATCATTGCCGCCCAGCTCAAGGACGACCTTCTTGAGGTTCTCACCGGCGACGGCTGCGACCTTGGTGCCGGCCCGCTCGGAGCCGGTCAGCGAGATGCCCGCCACGCGGGGGTCCGGGATCACGATGTCTGCGAGCTGCGCGCTGGAGGCATACACGTTGGTGTAGGCGTGCTGCGGGAAGCCGGCATCGCGGAAGATCTGTTCCATCGCCGCCGCGGATTCGGGGCACTGCGAGGCGTGCTTGAGCATGATCGTGTTGCCGATCATCAGGTTCGGCACCGCGAAGCGGGCCACCTGGTAGTACGGGAAGTTCCAGGGCATGATGCCCAGCAGCACGCCGACGGGCCGGCTCTGCATGACGGCGCTTCCGTCTGGGGAGTCGGTGATCGGCTCATCGGCGAGGAACTCGGCACCGTGATCGGCGTAGTAATGGAAGATCGAGATCACGATGTCCAGCTCGGAGCGGGCCTGGGTCATCGGCTTGCCCATCTCGCGGGTGATGATCGTGGCCAGCTCGTCCTTGCGCTCTTCATAGATCGCCGCCGCGCGGCGCAGCAGGTCGGCGCGCTCGGAGAGCTCGGTCTTCGACCAGCTGGTAAAGGTCTCGGCGGCGTGATCGAGTGTCGCGCTCAGCTGATCGTCGGTGAGGGTGGCGAACTCCGCCTCGACCTCACCGGTGGCAGGGTTGGTGACTTTGTAGTCGGCCATGGAAATCTGTGCCTCGCTTGTCAGTGGTCGATCGGTGACCTGCCCGCCGAAGCGGCGGACTCCTCGACGCTATGACCCTGCGCGGTGCGGCACAAGCTGATCAGGCGCTGGGCCGGGTAGTTCACCAATACGCGAAACCGGGACGATGTGTGGAATAAAAACCCGGTTGGTGCTGGCACCCGTGCGCTTCAGTCGACGGGAGGCCTCAGAGGCGTTCGAGCAGCGCGGGGGCCAGGCGGATGCTGCCCACCTGCTCCGCGGCGAGTCCTCCGGTGATCGGCTTGACGATCTTGCGCAGCACCGGGCCCAGAGCGTCGAGCTCGATCACCCCGCGGGCGGCCAGCAGGCTCAGCGCGACAAGGTTCGTGGCGCGGGAGGATCCGTCGAGGACCTTGACCGCGGCGGCGGTGCCGTCCGGGGCCGCGACCACCAGGACGCCCTCGGCGCCGAGCTTCGCGGTCAGGCCCAGCTCTTCGAGCACCACGGTGTTGGCCTCGCCGCGGCCGTGCACCGCCCAGGGGTAGTCGAGCATCGCCTGGTTCACGGTGAACGCGTGGACCTCGGCGTCGCGGCGCGAGGTGGAGGCGGCCAGCTTGGAGAATCCGCGGGCCAGTCCGGTGAGTGAGAGCGCCGGGGCGGGGGCTCCGCAGCCGTCGATCCCGACCACGGTCGGCTCCTCGCCGCAGTATTCGGTGATCACGTCCATGATCACCCGCTGCAGCGGGTGGGAACGCTCGAGGTAGGTGTTGAGCCGCCAGCCGTTGGTCCGGGTGGCGGCGAGGAACGCGACATGCTTGCCGGAGCAGTTGAAGGCCAGCGGCGTCTCGGTCTTGCCGGCCTCCAGATGCACGCGCAGGTCATGGTTGCGGGAGGGCCAGGCCGACGGGCATTTCAGCGCCGACTCGTCCAGGCCCTCGGCGGCGAGGATGCTCGCGGCGAGCTCCTGGTGCTTGCGCGAGCCCACATGGGAGCCGCAGGCCAGGGCGACCGCCTCCGGTGAGATCAGCGCGCCGGAGCGCAGCGAGGCGATGGCCTGGAAGGGCTTCAGCGTGGAGCGCGGGAACATCAGCCGCTCGGGAGCGCCGATGGACTCCAGCACCGCACCGTCAGGTCCCACCACCACGGCGGAGCCGATGTGCCGGGACTCGACGACGCCGGCGCGGGTCACCACTGCCAGTTCGGCCGATTCCGCCACCGAGGCCGCGTGCAGGTCCTGCTGTTCGGCGGATCCGGGGAGGGGCGGCACCGAGGGTGCTTCGGCAGAGAGGCGCGCATCAGTCATGGGCTCAGTCTACGGAGTGAGGGCCGCGCGCGGCCGAGGCGGACCCGCGGGAGTCCGCCGTTCGATAGGCTGAGCGGCGTGAAGGTACTTGTAGTCGGCCCCGGAGGCCGCGAGCACGCCATCGTCCGAGCACTGCTGCGCGATGAAGCAGTCACCACCGTGGAGGCCGCGCCGGGCAACGCCGGCATCGCAGCGCAGGTCCGCTGCCACAGCGTCGACGCCCAGGACGGGGCCGCGGTGGCAGCGCTCGCCGTCGCCGGCGGCTTCGACCTGGTGGTCATCGGTCCCGAGGCGCCGCTGGCCGCAGGAGTGGCCGACGCCGTCCGCGAGGCCGGGATCCCGGCCTTCGGGCCCTCCGCTTCCGCCGCGCGGCTGGAAGCCTCCAAGGCCTTCGCCAAGGAGATCATGGCCGCCGCCGAGGTGCCCACCGCCGGAGCGGTGCACGTCAGCGACCTCGCCGCGGCGCAAGACGCCGTCGACCGGTTCGGCGCGCCCTATGTCGTCAAGGACGACGGGCTCGCCGCCGGCAAGGGTGTGGTGGTCACCGACGACCGCGCCGAGGCGCTGGCCCACGCCCAGGCCTGTTTCGCCGCCGGCGGCTCGGTGGTCATCGAGGAGTTCCTCGACGGACCCGAGGTCTCGCTCTTCGTCCTCTCAGACGGGGTGAACCTGGTGCCGCTGTCCCCGGCGCAGGACTTCAAACGCATCTTCAACGACGACGCCGGCCCCAACACCGGCGGCATGGGCGCCTACACCCCGCTGGACTGGTTGACCGGGTACACCGAGACCGACGCCGCCGGCGCCCAGCGCGACTTCGTGCAGATCGTGGTGGACACCGTCGCCGCCCCGACCCTGGCCGAGATGTCCCGCCGCGGCACCCCCTTCGTCGGGGTGCTCTACTGCGGGCTGGCCGTCACCTCCCGCGGGGTCCGGGTCATCGAGTTCAACGCCCGCTTCGGCGACCCCGAGACCCAGGCGGTGCTCGAACGCCTGGCCACACCGCTGGGTCAGCTGCTGCTGGACTGCGCCACCGGCTCGCTCGGCCGCGCCCGCACCCTTGACTGGGCGCAGGGCTACGCCGCCGACGTTGTGATGGCCGCGGAGAACTACCCGGAGACCCCGCGCAGGGGTGACGTGATCACCGGCACCGCGCAGGCCGAGAACCTCGACGGCGTGGCAGTGCTGCACGCCGGCACCGCCGCAGACGACCAGGGCCGGCTGACCACCAACGGCGGGCGGGTGCTCGCCGTCGTCGGCACCGGTGACTCGCTGGCTGAGGCCGTGCAGCGCGCCTACGCCGGGGTGCAGGAGATCTCCTGGGAGGGCGAGCAGCACCGCACCGACATCGCCGCGAAGGCGCTCGCCGGAGAGATCCAGCTCCGCAGTGACGTCCAGCTCCGCAGTGACGTCCAGCTGGACGCGGGACCGAGCGAGTCGGCCGCGCGCCTCCCGGTGCACCCCGCCGGCGAAACAGCCGACCAGTCAGCCGAAGACCTGCCCGGCTGGGTGCACGTGTCCTCCGGGAAGGTCCGCGAGCTCTACCGGCCCGCCCCCGGATCCCCCTGGGACGGTCAGGACGTGATCCTGATGGTCGCCAGCGACCGGATCAGCGCCTACGACCACGTGCTCTCCAGCCCCATCCCCGACAAGGGCATCATCCTCACCCAGCTCAGCCTGTGGTGGTTCGATCAGCTCGAGGCCGCCGGGATCTCGCATCACGTGGTCTCGGTCGAGGTGCCCGAAGCTGTCGCCGGGCGCGCGATGATCTGCCGGAACCTGCAGATGATCCAGGCCGAATGCATCGCCCGCGGCTACCTCACCGGGTCCGGGCTCGCCGATTACCGGGAGACCGGCGGCGTGACCGGGCTGGTGCTGCCGGAGGGCCTCACCGACGGCTCCGCGCTGCCCGAGCCGATCTTCACCCCGTCCTCGAAGGCCGCCCAGGGTGATCACGACGAGAACATCAGCTTCGAGACGCTCACCGAGACCGTGGGCGTGCAGGTGGCGACGCAGCTGCGCGACGCGACGCTGCGGATCTACGTCTTGGCCGAGGAGATCTGCCGCGAGGCCGGGGTGATCCTGGCGGACACCAAGCTCGAGTTCGGCTTCGACCCCGGCGGCGCGCTCACCGTGGCCGATGAGGTCCTGACCCCTGACTCATCACGCTTCTGGCCCGCCGAGAGCTGGGAGCCCGGGGCGGCACAGCCCTCCTTCGACAAGCAGTTCGTCCGCGACTGGCTGACCTCGGCCGCGTCCGGATGGGACCGCAGCGCCGGGCAGGCACCGCCGGCGCTTCCGCAGGAGGTCATCGGCGCCACACGACAGCGCTACCTGGACGCCTACCAGCGCCTCACCGGGACCGAACTGGTCTTCTGACCCCTGGGGCTGCCCGACTCGGGGGCATCGACCCTGGGATTCCGCTCCTGGGGCTGCGCACCTCAGGGAGCTGTGTTCAGCGGTCGGTGCACTGCCCGGTGGAGACGGTCTCGGAGTAGCGATCCGGATCGGTCAGCACATCCCCGGCCTGGTCCGCGGTGATCGCGAAGCCGACGTTGCTGCCCTCCACGGCGCGGGCGAACACGACGCCGGCCACGTCCCCGGCCCGATCGATCAACGGCCCGCCCGAGTTGCCCTGCCGGACATCGGCGCTGAGCTGGAAGATCTCCAGGGTGCTCGGCGAGCTGCCGTAGATGTTGTTCACCTGGGAGACGTCGCGCGCCTGGATCACCGCGCTGCCCGCGGAGAACGGCCCGCCCGCGGGGTATCCCATCACGTAGCCCGAATCTCCGACGTCGACCCCCTCGCTCATCTGAAGCGGCGCCACATCGAGGCCGTCCACTGCGATCAGGGCCAGGTCGGAGGCGGGATCGAAGTGCACCGCGCGGCCGGTGAGCACCTCGCCGTCCGGCATCTCCACCGCAGGCTCGGCCACACCGGCGATGACATGGGCGTTGGTCACCACCCGGGTGGGGGAGACGGCGAAGCCGGACCCCGACTGGGACTGCCCACACTGCTCCGCGACCCCGGTGATCCTCCCCACCGAGGCGGCGGAGGCGACGCCGGCGTCATTGAGGTCCTGGTTCTCCGGCAGCTCCGCAGGCTCGGGCACCAGCTGTGCGAGCTCCGGGATGTCGGAGTCCAGCACCGCGGAGCGGACCTGGGCGAACCAGGACTCTGCCTGATCGGGCACCGCGGAGTCGACGGTGCTCAGCACGGTGGACTGCTTCATCGCCTGGTTCACTGCGGGGAAGCCCATGGCGGAGATCGAGAAGGAGAGCAGCGCGATCACGAACACGGCGACCACCACGTTGACGACACCGCCGACCAGCGAGCTCAGGCCGCGCACCGCGCGGGACTTGAACATCCTCTGGATCTCGGCCCCGGCGGCGGATCCCAGCCCGTGCCCGGCGGCCACCAGCACGATGGCGGCGGCGAGCACCGCGATCACCCGCCAGAGCGGATCAGGGACCCAGGATGCGACCAGCGGGATCGCGAAGAACGCCGCGGTCGCGCCGATGAGGAATCCGAAGACACCGCCGAGGGTGGCCCAGACGCCCCTGCGCAGGCCTGCGATGAGGAAGCCCAGAAGCACCACCACCAAGATCACGTCGAGTATGGTGATTCCCATCGGTGGCGGGCTCCTTATGGTTCAGGGGGATCGTGGCTCTGCGGTTCGGGACTGCTGCTCTGGGACCGCTGGGCCTGGCTGTCGGCCGACGGAATCGGTCCCCAAAGAATGACATAGAATCCCTGGCCGCTTGCTGAACGTTTCCGCACGTCGAGGCGAACTGGTAACTTCTAAGCAACGAGACTCTGTTTATCTCACACATCCAGGAAGAACGGATCGCCCATGGACCTTGAAGTACTGCGCCGCGCACCGCTGTTCGCCACGCTCGACGACGACGTCTTCAGCGCCCTCATCAAAGAGCTCAACGAGGTCGACCTGTCCCGCGGGTCATCCGTCTTCCACGAGGGTGACCAGGGTGATCAGCTGTACTTCATCATCTCCGGCAAGATCAAGCTGGGACGCACCACCCCGGACGGCCGTGAGAACCTGCTTGCAGTCCTCGGCCCGGGCGAGATCTTCGGCGAGATGGCGCTGTTCAACCCCGCGCCACGCACCGCCACGGCGACTGCCGTGTCCGAGACGCGACTGGCCGGCCTGCGCCATGACAGCCTGCGCAACGTCATCACCACCAACCCAGAGGTCTCGGTGCAGCTGCTCCAGGCCCTGGCCAAGCGGCTGACCCGGACCAACGAGTCCCTCGCGGACCTCGTCTTCTCCGACGTCCCCGGACGCGTCGCCAAGGCGCTGCTGGACCTGGCTGACCGCTTCGGCCGCCCGGCTCCGGACGGCGTGCTGGTGGCGCACGAGCTCACCCAGGAGGAGCTGGCCCAGCTGGTCGGCGCCTCCCGCGAGACCGTGAACAAGGCGCTGGCCGAGTTCGTCCAGCGCGGCTGGCTGCGCCTGGAGGCGCGCGCCGTGGTGATCCTGGACATCCAGCGGATCCGCCAGCGCTCCCGCTGAGCCGAACCCGCTGGTCTCCACCAGCACTGATCCCAGACATAGAAGGAGCGCCCGGCGAATCGCCGGGCGCTCCTTCTATGTCTGCGCCTGATCTGCGCCTGATCTGCGCCTGATCTGCGGGTGACGCTCGGAGGCTACTCCCCGGTGACCCGTGAGGGCGGATAGAAGCGGAGGAACTTGCGCACCAGGGAGGCCTGCGCGGCCAGCAGGAGCGCCACCCGGCGCGGGCTGCGATCAGCCGCGTAGAAGAACGGGTTCCGCGCACCGCCCGAGCGCAGGATCCCTGCGACCCGGCGTCGTCGCTGCGGGTCAGAGACATACCGGCCGGCCAGCCAGCCCGGCAGCACGGTGTAGACCGTCTCCTGCTGATCCTCCACGCGGGATGTGTCGCCATCGGCTGAGAGCTCGCCGCGGATGAAGTCCCGCACGTAGTACTCCACCGGGTTGTTGCCCGCCCCGGTGATGTAGTAGCTGGAGCGACCCAGCCGGGGATTGAGCTCGAAGAACTTCGTCTTTCCGTCGCGCGGATCGAATTTCAGGTCGAAGTTCGCGTAACCCACCCAACCCAGCTCGGTGAGCAGCTTCTGCGCCTGATCCACCGCTTCGGAGTTCTTCGTGGTGAGGATCACCGAAGGGTTGCCCAGCGCGGCGGGGGAGTGATCCTCCACCACGGTCTCGCCCCAGGAGGCGAAGCGGATCACCGAGTTCTGATCGGCGTAGCAGGTCAGCACCCGCATGTTCTGGTCATCGCCCGGGACCTCCTCCTGCACCACGAAGCTCGCCCGGTACCCGGCCGCGTGGACCTTGGCGAAGAGATCGGCCAGATCCTCGGAAGTCTCCACCCGGTGCACCTTGTGCTTGCCCTCGAACTCGGTCCAATACCAGGCCGTGACATCAGCAGGCTTCGCCCATACCGGAAAGCTGAGATCCAGCGGGAGCTGGGTGTCCAGAGCGGCGCCGAAGTCCACCACCCGGGTGACCGGGTGATCCACGCCGAGCCTCTCGGCCAGCGCGGTGAAGTTGTCCTTGACGGTGGCCGCGTCGAAACGGGCCCGGTCCACATAGGGCACGACGACGTCGTCGCCCAGGTCCTCAGGGTGTGCCTCGCGCAGCTCGATGATCGCCTGCACGGTGGAGTCGATCGCGCCCAGCAACAGGATCGGGATCCCCTGATCGCGCAGCCGCCGGATCGGTGCGAGGTTCAGCCCGGTGCGCACATGCTCCATCACCGTGCCGTTCTCGATCTCCAGGTGGGTGATGATCTTCGAATGCGCGATCATCCACATCTGGTGCTTCGAGAGCACCAGCGACGTGATGCCGTAGGCCTCATGGAAGGCCCGTGCTGCGCCATAGGCTCCGGCGTCGCCGCCGATGATCACCGGGGCGAAGCCGACGGCGGCCCAGCGGCGCTCCTGGTCCTGCCAGCGTCTGTCCTGGGTGAAGACCGGGGAGGCCTCAGCGGACATGGGCGATGAGGTCGACTTCCACCGGGGTGTCCAGCGGCAGCACCGACACGCCCACGGCGCTGCGGGCATGCTGCCCGGCGTCGCCGAAGGCCGCACCGAGCAGCTCCGAGGCGCCGTTGAGCACCTTGGGCTGACCGGTGAAGCTCGGAACCGAGGCGACGAAGCCGCCCACCTTGGCGATCCGGGTGATCCGGTCGAGATCACCCACGGCCGCCTTCAGCGCGCCGATGCAGTTCAGCGCACACTGCCGGGCGAGCTCGTAGGCCTGGTCTTCGGAGACCTCGGCGCCGACCTTGCCGGTCAACGGCAGCGCGCCGTCGACGAAGGGCAGCTGCCCAGAGACGTAGACCACGCCGTCGGCGATGACCGCCGGCTGATAGGAGGCGACCGGGGGGACCACCTCGGGAACGCTCAGGCCGAGTTCGGCCAGGCGCGCTTCAACTGCAGAGATCTGCTCAGCCATGGTGTGTGACTCAGTTCCGCGGCCGCTTGAGGTAGGCCACGGGGGCGTTGCCCTCCGGGCCGGGAAGCACGGTGACCAGCTCCCAGCCGTCCTCGCCCCACTGGTCCAGGATGCCCTTGGTGTTGTGGATGATCAGCGGAATCGTCGCGTATTCCCATTGGGTCTCAGATGCACTCATATTCTCAGACTAACGGACGCCCGCCGGGACCAAGAAGAGCCCGCCCAGATCCGCGTGACGTCACCTCGCGCAGGCGCACAGAGCGTGCCGCTAAGATGAAGCCCATGGCGTCACGTAAATCCCCCCTGTTTGATACTGCCACCACGGTCGGCAAGATCATGTCCTTCCTGGGCGTGAGTGCTCTCTGCGGCCTGCTGGCAGCAGGGCTGATCTTCCCGCTGGCGGCCTCCGGCGGCGCCGCCGCGGCCGCCGGCACAGACATCCTCGAAGACATCCCCGCCGAGCTGGCGGAGGAGCCGCTCAGCGTGCCCTCCTACATCTATGCCTCCGACGGCACAGAGCTGGCGACCTTCTATGCGGAGAACCGGCAGCCGGTCGCGCTGGAGGACATCTCCCAGGAGATGATCGACGCCATCATCGCGATCGAGGACGAGCGCTTCTATGAGCACGGCGGCGTCGACCCCCGCGGCTTGTCCCGTGCGCTGGTGCACAACGCCACTTCTGATACCCAGCAGGGCGCCTCGACGATCACCCAGCAGTACGTGAACAACATGCTGATCAACGCGGTGGTGATCAGCGGCGAGGGCCGCCTGACCATCTCCGGCACCGGCGAGAAGACCTACGCCGACAAGCTGCGCGAGATGAAGCTCGCCGTCGCGGTCGAGCAGGAGATGACCAAGGACGAGATCCTCGAGGGCTACCTGAACATCGTGCTCCTCGGTGGCCGCACCTACGGCGTCGAGGCCGCCGCCCAGTACTACTGGGGCATCCCGGCCTCCGAGCTCGACGTGGCCCAGTCCGCAGTCCTGGCCGGCATGGTGCAGTCACCGAACGGCTACAACCCCGAGGTCTTCCCCGAAGCCTCCCAGGCCCGCCGGGACATCGTGCTCGGCTCGATGCTCGACGAGGAACTCATCACCCAGGAGGAATACGACGAGGCCCTCGGCTCCGGGCTCGGCCTGGATGTCAACCGCGAAGAGGTCGGCTGCGTCTCCGCCAGCATGGCTGCCTACTTCTGTGACTACGTGCGTCGCGAGATCCTGGCCAGCGACACCTTCGGCCCCGATGAGGCTGCCCGCGAAGAGCTGCTCGACCGCGGTGGACTCCGGATCACCACCACGCTGGACCCGGACGCCCAGACCGCCGCAGAGGAGGGCGTCATGGAGACCGTTCCCGCGGATGACAGCTCCGGTGCCGGTGCCGCTATCTCTTCGGTGGAGCCAGGCACCGGCAACATCCTCGCCATGGCGCAGAACCGCAACTTCACTCCCGAACAGGGTGACGGCAACACCACGCTGAACTACAACGTCGACGCCGAGGACGGCGGTGGAAACGGCTTCCAGCCCGGATCCTCGCTGAAGCCCTTCGTCGTCGCGGCGTACCTCGAAGAAGGCGGCGAGACCGACGACGTCGTCGATGCCTCCGTCGATGAATGGGGTGACACTGCGCGCTGGGAGGCCAGCTGCCTCGAGCGCGGCTACACCACTTCGGATCAGGACTGGAGCGTCGGCAACGTCGAGGAAGACTCCAATCGCCGGATGACCATCGACTATGGCGTCTACTTCTCGGTGAACACTGCGACCCTGGCCACCGCGGCGGACATGGACCTCTGCGCCATCACCGATCTCACCGACCGCTTGGGCGTCCACCGGGCGACCGATACCAGCCAGGGGCTCTCTCCGCAGAACCCCTCGTTCGTGCTGGGCACCGACGAGATCGCTCCCCTGACTCAGGCCGCCGCCTATGCCGCCTTCGCCGCCGACGGGACCTTCTGCGAGCCCCGCGCGATCCTCGAGGTCACCGACACCCATGGCAACGAGTACGACGTCCCCGAGGCCAACTGTGAGCAGGTCGTCGACGAGGACATCGTCGCGCAGGTCAACGACATCACCATCAACATCGCCGAGGGCACCATCGCCGCAGGCGACCCGCCGTTCCCGATGGCTGGCAAGACCGGCACCACCGACGAGGCGGCCCACACCTGGTTCGTCGGCTACTCCTCGGGTGTGTCCACCGCAAGCTGGATCGGCAACCCCGAGAGCAACCAGGGCTACCGTGGGCGCACCGTCGCCGGTGAGTTCTACGAAGAGTTCTTCGGCTCCACCCTGGCGGCCCCGATGTGGCTGGAGTACATGGAACAGGTCGGGGACGACTATGACACCTCCGACTTCCGCGAGGCCGATGACTCCCCGTTCGAGGACCGGCGCGACCGCGCCCGGTATCGCGACGGCGGCACCGTGTCCGAGGGTGGAGACCCCGGCACCGACGGTTCCGCCGCTGACCTCGACGACGATTCCGACGGCGGAGACTCCGACAACAACGACAGGAACAACGACAGCAACAACGACAGCAACAACGGCGGCTCCAACAACGGCGGCGGAGACGACAACTGAGCGCCACCGCATCCCTGAAGGTGGTGGGCCTGGGCGTCAATGACTTCCGGACCCGCCACGTGACCGTGCCGCTGCGCGCCGGGGCAGGGCTTCGCATCCTGCACATCTCAGACATCCACTACGTCCCGGGCCAGCGCAAGAAGTTCGCCTGGCTGCAGTCGCTGGCGGACCTGAAGCCCGACCTGGTCATCAACACCGGTGACAACCTCTCCCACCCGGACGCCGTGGGCGAGGTCCTCCAGGCGCTGGAGCCGCTGCGCCGGTTCCCCGGAGTCTTCGTGGGGGGATCCAACGACTACTACGCGCCCACCTGGAAGAACCCGCTGCGTTACTTCCGCGGCCCCTCCAGTCTGGATGCGCACCCCAAGGAGCTGGACTGGCAGCGCCTCTTCGGCGGCTTCGAATCCAGCGGCTGGAAGAACCTGAACAACCAGACCGCCCAGCTGACCGTGGCCGGACGGCCCCTGGCCTTCTCCGGAGTGGATGATCCGCATATCGCCCGAGACGAGTTCCAGGGCTGGCCCGCGCCCGGGGAGTCGGTCCAGGAGCAGGGCTCGATCCCCGATCCGCTGCGCATCGGTCTGGCCCACGCCCCGGTCTCCGCGGCGCTGGCCACACTGGCCGGCAGCGGAGCCGAGCTGATCCTCGCCGGCCACACCCACGGCGGACAGGTCTGCCTGCCCGGCGGGCGCGCGCTGGTGACCAACTGCGACCTGCCGCGGCCCCAGGCCAAGGGTCTGAGCTCGGTGCAGGTGCCGGCGCAGTCGGTGCCGGGCCAGCCGGGGGAGCCTGCCCGGCAGGTCCCGCTCCACGTCTCAGCGGGCATCGGAACCTCCCGCACAGCCCCGGTGCGGCTGTTCTGCCCGCCCGAGGCCACACTCATTGAAGTTCAGCACGAAACGACATAGATTAGTTGCTTGATGCAACGAGCTGCAGGAGTTGAGATGACTGAGTCCCCCGGGCGCAGTCGTACGCTCTGGCAGGCCCTGGCCCGGCTCGGGCCCTACCTCGAAGGCCTCAAGCTGCGCTGGACCCTGGGTCTGATCGCGGCGATCGGCGCCGGCGTCGTCGCACTGTCCATCCCGCAGGTGCTTCAGGTCCTGGTGAACTCCCTACTGGATGACAACGCAGAGGTCAGCGCCGTCTGGACCGCGGGTGCGGTGATCCTCGGGCTGGGCGTGCTGGAGGCTGGGCTGGTCTACCTGCGCCGATTCTTCGTGATCCCGCCGGCCTCGGACGCCGAGACCTCCATGCGGACGCGGCTCTTCGACAAGCTCCAGGACCTCTCCGCGTCCTTCCATTCGGCATGGGGTGCCGGACAGCTCCAGTCCCGCGCGATCGCCGACCTGAACCTGCTGCGCCGCTGGTTCGCGTTCGGCTCGCTGATGCTCATCACCTCGGTGGTCAGCCTGCTGGTGGGCTTCACCCTGATGGCCACGCTCTCCCCGCTGCTGGCGGTGGTCTTCCTCGGCGCCGCGCTGCCGATCATGATCATCGGACCGCGGTTCCGGAAGAAGTTCGTGCACTACTCGCGCGCCTCGCAGGACCAGGCCGGAGATGTGGCCACCAAGGTCGAAGAATCGGTCCACGGGATCCGCGTGCTGAAGGCTTTCGGCCGCGGAGACTATGCCCAGGAGGGCTTCACCGAGGAGGCCGACGAGCTGCGCGACCTCGAGGTCTCCAAGGCCCGCACGCTGGCGAAGTTCCTGATGGCCATGGTGATCCTGCCCGAGGGCATCCTCGGACTGTGCCTGCTGATCGGGCTCTGGCAGGTCGCGAACCAGGAGACCACCGGTGTGACCATCGGTGCCCTGGCCGCGTTCTTCGCCACCGCCGCGGTGCTCAAGGGTCCGATCGAAGGCGTAGGCATGATGCTGGGGATGACCTTCACCGCGAAGACCGCGATCGACCGGCACGCCGACGTGATGGACACCGCCACCGAGATCACCTCACCCCACGCGCCTGTGGTGGCCCCGGAGCGCGGCGTGCTGGAGTTCGACGACGTGCACTTCCGCTACCCCGACACCAAGGCCGGGGACCGTGACCTGATCGACGGGGTCACCCTGCAGGTCCGGCCCGGAGAGACCATGGCGCTGGTCTCCGCCACCGGCGGGGGCACCTCCACGCTGCTGAACCTGATCCCCAGGCTCTACGAGACCACCGGCGGCGCCATCCGGATCGACGGGGTGGACGTGAAGGACTACAGCCTCGCAGACCTGCGCTCACGGATCGGCGTCGCCTTCGAGGACCCGATCCTGTTCTCCACCTCGGTGAAGTCCAATGTGCTGCTGGGCACCTCACACCTGCGCGACGTCGACGACCCGCAGCACCCGCACCGTGACGCCGCACCTGCGCCAGATCAGCTCGACGAGGTGCTGCGCCGGACGTTGATCACGGCCGACGCAGAATTTGTGGAGACCCTGCCCCAGGGTGTGGACACCCCGGTCGGTGAGGAGGGGCTCAGCCTCTCCGGCGGCCAGCGCCAGCGCCTGGCGCTGGCCCGCGCGATCGCCTCCGCGCCTTCTGTGCTGCTGCTCGATGATCCGCTCTCCGCCCTCGATGTCCGCACCGAGGAGGCCGTGACGCACCGGCTGCGCGAGGTGCTGAACCGGACCACCACGCTGATCGTCGCGCACCGCCCCTCCACCGTCGCTATGGCGGACCGGGTGGCGCTGCTCGAGCACGGGCGGATCAGCGACGTCGGCACCCACTCGGAGCTGCTGGAGCGCAGCCGGGCCTATCGCGAGGTCATGAGCGCCAGCGTTCGTCCCGTCAGTGCCGAGGAGGTGCTCGGCCGTGAGTGAAGCCACCAGCAGAGCCGGCGGCGTCGCCGCCAACGTTGCCACGGACGACGCCATGAGCGACCGCTTCGCGCACCTGCGCGGGACCGCGGGCGAGGAGCAGATCGAGCTCGACAAGGAGGAGCGCGGGTTCATCCGGCGTCGCTCCTGGAAGCTGCTGGTCCAGCTCTCCGTCGGGGTCCGGCGCAAGCTGCTGATCACCGCGCTCTTCGTGGTGATCGCACAGGCCGCCCAGGCCTCCATCCCGCTGATCGTCGCCTGGGCCATCGACTGGGGGCTGCCTCGGATGATCGAGGGGCAGAGCTCCGGCATGTGGCTGCCCGGTCTGTCCTACATCGCCTGCGCGGTGACCGCTGGGATCCTGATCTTCCACTACACCCGGATGACCGCTGAGGCCTCGCAGCAGATGCTGTTCACCCTGCGCGGGGAGGTCTTCCGCAAGACCCAGGCGCTGAGCCTGGACTTCCACGAGGACTACACCTCGGGCAAGGTGATCTCTCGGCAGACCTCCGACCTGGAGTCTCTGCGCGAGCTGCTCGACGGCGGGATCAACTCGCTGGTCCAGGGCGTGATGTTCATGTTCTTCACCGGGGTGACCATCTGGATCATGGACTTTCGCTCGGGCCTGGTCCTGGTCGCGGCGCTGATTCCGATCGCGATGCTCGGCCGCTGGTACCAGCGCAACTCCGAGGTGGCGTATCGGCGCACCCGGGTCTCCTCGGCCAAGATGATCGTGCACTTCGTGGAGTCCATGACCGGCATCCGCGCCGTGCAGGCATTCCGCCGGGAAGACTCCCGGTCCAGGCAGTACCGGCGTCTGGCGGCCCGCTACCGCGAGGACATGGTGCGCTCGATCTCGCTGTTCGGGGTGCTGCAGCCCTCCCTGATGCTCATCGGCAACATCACGGTCACCGTGGTCCTGCTCTGGGGCGGATACCGGGTGCTCGAGGGTGATCTCGGCATCGGGGTGCTGGTCGCCCTGGTGCTGGCGACCAAACGGGTCTTCCAGCCGCTGGACATGATCGCGATGTTCTACAACTCGCTGCAGTCAGCCACCGCGGCGCTGGAGAAGGTCTCCGGGCTGCTGGAGGAGAGCCCCACGGTCACCGAGGCCCACCACCCGCGGCACCTGCCCGAGGCCCGTGGAGAGCTGGAGTTCACCCAGGCCTCGTTCCGCTACGACGAGGACGGCCCGGTGGTGCTCCACGCCCTTGACCTGCACATCCCCGCAGGCCAGACCGTGGCAGTGGTGGGACGCACCGGAGCGGGCAAGTCCACGCTGGCGAAGCTGCTGGCGCGGTTCTATGACGTGAGCAGCGGCGCGGTGAGCCTGGACGGGGTGGACCTGCGGGACCTGGCCGTGACCGATCATCACCGCCACGTGGCCATGGTGACCCAGGAGGCGTTCCTGTTCTCCGGGACCATCCGCGGCAACATCGCGCTGGGCCGCCCGGAGGCCTCCGAGCAGGAGATCATCGCCGCGGCCAAGGCGGTGGGCTGTCACGACCTGATCATGGAGCTGCCCGAGGGCTACGCCACCGATGTGAACAAGCGGGGCGGCAGGCTCTCGGCCGGACAGCGTCAGCTGATCTCCTTCGCACGCGCGTTCCTGGCGGACCCTGCGGTGCTGATCCTCGATGAGGCGACCTCTTCGCTGGACCTGCCCAGCGAGGCGCTGGTGCAGCAGGGGCTCGAGCGGCTGCTGGGCAACCGCACCGCGCTGATCATCGCTCACCGGCTCTCCACCGTGGCCATCGCGGACCGGGTCCTGGTGATCGACGACGGCCGGGTGGTGGAGGACGGAGCTCCTGCCGAGCTGGCGGCCCAGGGCGGCTACTACGCCAAGCTGGACGCGGCGTGGCAGAGCTCCATGGGAGCCTGAGCGGCTCAGCGCTCGCGCAGCAGCGACGCCAGGTGATCGATCGCGTAGCGGTATCCGTTGAGTCCGGCACCGGCGATCACCGCCGCCGCAGCGGGGGACACATAGGAATGCCGGCGGAACTCCTCGCGGGCGTGGACGTTGGAGATATGGACCTCCACCACCGGAAGGTCCACTGCGCGCAGGGCATCCGCGATCGCCACCGACGTGTGGGTATAGGCCGCGGGGTTGATGACGATCCCGGAGGCGCTGCCCTTCGCGGCCTGGATCGCGTCGATGATGGTGCCCTCATGGTTGGACTGCAGCAGCTCCGCGGCGAAGCCGAGCGCGGCGGCGGACTCGCGGCACAGCTGCTCGATGTCGGCCAGCGTGGCGGCCCCGTAGATCCCGGGCTCACGAGTGCCCAGCATGTTCAGGTTGGGACCGTTGATGATCAGCAGGCGGGGAGTCTCAGAGGGCATGGTCACACCCTACTGTCCCCCCAACGCCGAATGGCGGATTCTCCGTGCAGTTCGCCCCTCTGAGGGGAGAACATGCCCGGAGAATCCGCCACTCAGGCGTCTTCGGGTTGTTCAGCGGTGTTCAGCCGTGGGAGGTCAGGACGCGCCATGCTTGGCGCGCATGTCCTCCGCGATCTGCAGCATCACCGTGGGATCGGCCAGGGTGGAGGCGTCTCCGGCCTCACGGCCCTCGGCCACGTCCTTGAGCAGACGCCGCATGATCTTGCCCGAGCGGGTCTTCGGCAGCTCAGGGACCACCAGCACGTTGCGCGGCTTGGCGATCGGGCCGATCTCCTTGCCCACATGGGCGCGCAGATCCTGCTCCATCTGCTCCTTGTCCCCACCCTCGGAGTCGCCGCGCAGGATCACGAATGCCACGACAGCCTCGCCGGTGGTCGCGTCCTTGGCCCCGACGACGGCGGCCTCGGCGACCGACGGGTGCGAGACCAGGGCCGATTCGATCTCCGTGGTGGAGAGCCGGTGCCCGGAGACGTTCATGACGTCGTCCACGCGTCCCATGAGCCAGACGTCGCCGTCCTCGTCGGTGCGAGCGCCGTCGCCGGCGAAGTAGACGTCACCGAAGCGTGACCAGTAGGTCTCCTGGTAGCGCTCCGGGTTCTTCCAGATGCCGCGCAGCATGGCGGGCCAGGGCTCCTTGATGACGAGCAGGCCGGCCTCGCCCTTCTCCAGGGGTGTGCCCATCTCATCGACGATGCCGATGGAGATGCCGGGCACCGCGGTCTGGGCGGAGCCCGGCTTGGTCGCGGTCACCCCGGGCAGCGGGGCGATCATGTGCGCGCCGGTCTCGGTCTGCCACCAGGTGTCCACGATCGGAGCAGGCTCCTCCTTGGGAGCCTTGCCGACGCCGTTGTTGGCGCCGATGACGTCGCGGAACCACAGCCACGCCTCGGGGTTGATCGCCTCGCCCACGGTGCCCAGCACGCGCAGGGTGGAGAGGTCGAACTGGTCCGGGATCTCCCGGCCCCACTTCATGCAGGTCCGGATCAGCGTCGGCGCGGTGTAGAACTGCGTGACGCCGTACTTCTGAACGATCTCCCAGAGCCGGCCCTTGTGCGGTGAGTCCGGGGTGCCTTCGTAGATGACCTGGGTGCTGCCGTTGACCAGCGGGCCGTAGACGATGTAGGAGTGCCCGGTGACCCAGCCGACGTCGGCGGTGCACCAGTAGACATCGGTCTCCGGTCGCAGGTCGAAGGTGTCGCGATGGGTCACCGCGGTCTGGGTCAGGTAGCCGCCGGTGGTGTGCAGGATGCCCTTGGGGTTCCCGGTGGTACCGGAGGTGTAGAGGATGAACAGCGGGTGCTCGGAGTCGTGTGCGACGTAGGCGTGCTCGGCGGACTGCTGCGGCACGATGTCGTGCCACCAGACGTCGAGATCGTCGTTGAAGGCGACCTCTTCGCCGTTGCGCTTGACCACGACCACGTGTTCCACGGTGTGCCCGGGCGCCGCGAGCGCGTCGTCGACGGCCGGCTTCAGCGTGGAGGGCTTGCCGCGGCGGTAGGAGCCGTCGGCGGTGACCACGAGCTTCGCCTCGGCGTCGTCCACGCGGGAGCGCAGCGCGTCGGCGGAGAAGCCGCCGAAGACGACCGAGTGGATGGCGCCGATGCGGGCGCAGGCCAGCATGGTCACCACAGCCTCGGGGATCATCGGCATGTAGATGGCCACCCGGTCACCCTTGGTGAGGCCGAGGGACTCGAAGGCGTTGGAGGCGCGGGCGACGTCGTCGGCCAGCTCCTGGTAGGTGATGCTGCGCGAGTCGCCGGGCTCGCCCTCGAAGTGAAGGGCGACGCGGCTGCCGTGGCCGGCCTCGACGTGGCGGTCCACTGCGTTGTAGGCCGCGTTCACCTCGCCGCCGACGAACCATTTCGCCACTGGGGCCTCGGACCAGTCGAGCACCTCGGTGAAGTCTTTGTCCCAGCTCAGCACGGAGCGGGCCTGATCGGCCCAGTAGCCGAGGCGATCCTCGGCGGCCTTGTCATACCGCTCCTGGGTGGCCACGGCGTTCTTCGCGAACGTCTCGCTCGGGGGGAAGACCTGACCCGATTTCTGCATCGAGTCCAGTTTGTTCTCTTGCTTGGCATTCTGGGTCATGCGGCTCCTCCTTGGATACTCCTGTGTTGCCGCTCACAATACATCCTTTGCCGCCGGGTGCCTGAGGCGGATATCACATAGCGGACGCACCCTCGGGGCTTTCGTAGAATGGTCTCGATGCCCGATGAGACCCTGCTGGGGAAGAAGCGCCGCGTGCGCCGGATCAATCGTGTCCTGGGGGAGGTCTACTCCTACGCAGTGGCCGAGCTGGACTTCAACAATGCCTTCGAGCTGCTGATCGCCACGGTGCTCTCCGCGCAGACCACCGATGTGCGGGTCAACGCGGTCACGCCCGAGCTGTTTCGGCGCTGGCCCGACGCCGGCGCCATGGCTCACGCCGAGGAGGACGAGCTGGCAGAGGTGATCCGGTCCACCGGCTTCTACCGCGCGAAGACCCGCTCGCTGCTGGGGCTCTCGCGCGCGCTGGTCAGCGAGCATGACGGCGAGGTGCCGGACTCTCTCGAGGAGCTGGTCAAGCTGCCCGGGGTCGGGCGCAAGACCGCCTTCGTGGTGCTCGGCGATGCCTTCGGCAAGCCCGGACTCACCGTGGACACGCACTTCGGTCGGCTGGCCCGCCGGCTGGGCATGACGCAGCAGCAGGACCCGGTGAAGGTCGAGCAGGAGGTCGCGGAGCTCTTCGAGCGGCGCGACTGGACCGACCTGTCCCACCGGCTGGTCTTCCACGGCCGGCGCATCTGTCACGCCCGTCGACCGGCCTGCGGCGCCTGCCCGATCGCCTCCATGTGCCCTGCCTTCGGTGCCGGGGAGGTCAACCCGGAACTGGCCGCCACGCTGCTGAAGTACGAGCTGGCGCCGGGGCGCGAGGAGCTGCTGGCCAAGATGCAGGCCGGGCACACCCGCCGGGAGCTGCGAGCGCAGGGGTACCCGCTCAGTGCGTGACGCCGACACCGCATCTCAGGGCCCAGACGCCGCTCGCCCAGACGCAGCTCGTCCAGACATCGCCCGGCCCGACCTTCTCGGCGGGGGAGTGCCCGCTGGGTTCTCGCTGACCGGCACGGCGGTCCCGACCCGACTCGAGGCGCTGTTGCAGCAGGGGCGCGACTACGCGTGCACGCATCCGGAATCCGCAGGGTCCGGGGGCTGGTGGAACCAGCGCCCGACCACGATGCCTCCCCGGATGACCCCGGCAGGGATGGAGAACGCCCGGCGGGCGGCGGTGCTGATGCTCTTCTGCGCCCCCACCCCCGACGACGACGACGCACACCTGCTCCTGACCGAGCGCTCCCCGGGACTGAAGAAACACCCAGGACAGATCTCCTTCCCCGGTGGCGCCCAGGAGAAGTTCGATCGCGACCCGACGGCCGCGGCGCTGCGTGAGGCCCAGGAGGAGGTGGGGCTGGACCCCGCCCGCGTCCGGGTGCTCGGCTCCCTGCCTCCGGCCCCGGTGCCGATCAGCGGCTTCATGGTGACACCGGTGATCGGCATTGCCGGACACACCGGTCTGCTCCGCCCGCAGTCCGGGGAGGTGGAACGGGTGCTGCCCGTCCGGCTGGATGCGCTGATCCGCCCGGAGAACCGCCGCACCACGGTCCTGCATCGCTCTGGCACCGTGTTCAAGGCCCCGGCGTTCCTCGTCGATGGCACGCTGATCTGGGGGTTCACCGGGATCCTGGTAGACCGGGTGCTCAACCGGCTCGGCTGGGAAGAGCCCTGGGACGCCGGGCGCAGCGTGGACCCGCAGGACTACCTGCCGGGTCTCTAGGTCCTGAGGGTCAGCCCATGCGGTGCACGGCCACACCCAGGGCATGATCCACCCCGGGCAGGTCCTCGGCCTGCTGCGCGGCCATGGACTCCAGCATCTGCCGGGTCTCGGCGGCGCCGCCCAGCTCGGCCAGGTACTGCTCATGGGCCTCCAGCGAGGCGAGGCCCAGCTGCAGCGGCTCCCGGCTGATGTCGATCAGATGGGTCGGTGCCGCCCCGAAGACCAGCAGCTCCCGCACCGCCCAGGGCTCGAGCCGTTCCTGGTCCATGAGTTCACGGAAGACCCAGGGGTTGTCGGCGTCGCGGACCGCGTCCAGGGTGGCCAGCCCGGCTGCGCGGTGGTCCGCATGGTTGAGCCCCCAGCCGACCTCGAGATCCCAGGTCTGGGTCAGCACCACCTCGGGACGCAGCTGGCGGATGCGTCGAGCAATCTGTCGGCGGGTGTCCAGCGAGGCCTCCAGCGTGCCATCGGGCAGATCCAGGATCACCAGGTCCGTGACGCCGACCAGCTCACAGGCCCTGCGCTGCTCCTCGGCGCGGATCTCTGCGGCCTCCTCGGGGTCGCGGCTGCGCATCCCGGCCTCTCCCGCGGTGAGCAGCAGATAGGAGACCTCAGCCCCCTGCGCGGTCCAGCGGGCGACGGCGGCCGAACCGCCGTACTCCATGTCATCCGGATGGGCCACCACGCACAGCACCCGGCGCAGCTCAGCGTCGGGGTATGCGGGCAGGGCGGCTGAATCGGTGCTCATCGGCCCAGTCTAGGAGGCGACGAGCGGCGAGGCGCAGGGTGTGGTGCCGGGCAGGGTCTCCGAACAGCGTCCGTGATGATCCGCATGGTTCGCTCTACTGTTCCCCCCGGTTTTCCCCAGAGTTTTCCCCAGCTTGGGAATAACCTCGCGCCGCGAAGCCGCTGCCCACAGCTCCTCCGCCTCCACGGACCGCTGCCGCCGACACCGGCAGGGTGGGGTCATGGACGCTGAACCTCGCCTGCTGCTGATCACCGAGGATCGAGTGCTGCGCGACGACGTCGCGCTGATCGCCGCCACCGTGGGCGCTGCGCTGGAGTCTCGTTCCAGCTGGGAGGCGGTGGTTCCGCAGGAATGGGCGGTCCTGATGTGTGGGACCGACCGGCTGCCCTCGCTTCCGCAGGTGGCGCGGGGTGCGTTGCTGCTGAGCAGCTCGGGAGCGCGACAGGGGCAGGATCAGCAGCTGTGGAGGATCGCGGCGGAGCATCCGGGGCTGCAGCCTGTGCCGCTGCCGGCGGCACAGGCGTGGCTGGCCGGTCATCTGGGCGAGCGGGTGCTGGATCGGGGTCCCGGTCGGGTGGTGGCTGTCGCCGGGGTCCTGGGAGGCGTGGGGGCCAGCACCGTGGCATATCTGCTCGCCGCAGAGCAGGCGGTGAGAGGTGCCTCGGCGCTGCTGGTCGATGCGGATCCC
Organism: Nesterenkonia sp. YGD6; assembly: GCF_022565895.1. Lineage (NCBI taxonomy): Bacteria > Bacillati > Actinomycetota > Actinomycetes > Micrococcales > Micrococcaceae > Nesterenkonia > Nesterenkonia sp. YGD6. Next base: position 42,012 of record NZ_JAJOYY010000008.1, read on the forward strand.
GCCCCGGGGTCAGGAATCGCGGGGCTGATGGGGGTGGCGGAGGTCTCGTGCGGCGCCCTGAACGGGCGTGGAAGGGAGGACCGACGCGGTCCAGCGGCCGCAGAGCGCGGCGAAGAATTCGGGTGGGAGGAGCTGGCCGGTCTGCAGGGGGAGATCGCCTCCCCGCAGCTGGCCGCCGCGCTGCCGCTCCGCGACGGGGTCCACATGCTCAGCGGCGCACCAGGCTTTGACGCGCGACGGCGGATGCTGGGCCCCGTCGTGCGCTCGGCCCTGAGGGTCTTCGACACCGTGGTGATCGATGTCGGGCGTGATGCAGACGCGGTGGCGCTGGTGCGCGAGCACCTGCACCAGCTGCTGCTCGTCACACCCTGCAGTGCCCGGGGCGCCGCGGCCGCGCGGCAGTTGGCACGCGCGCTCACAGGGGTGCCGCCGATGCTCGTCGCCAACGGTGCAGGGCATCTCGGGTGGAGTCCGCAGGAGCTGGCGGCAGCCACAGAGATCCCCCTGGCCGGAGATCTCCCCGAGCAGCGATGGCTCCGCCGAGAGGATGAACTCGGTGCCGCCTACGAGCTGCTTCGCTCACGGCGAGGCGCGGCCTACATCGGGACGCTGCTCGAGGTCCTGGACCTCGAGCGGGGCCTCCGCCATGAGTGACCAGCAGCTTCACGCGCTGCGGGAGAAGCTGACCAGCTCCGCCGAGCCGGTGACCGCGGCCCGCATCGCGGAGGCCGTGCGCGCATCAGGGCTGGCGCTGGGGTCTCGAACCACCGGGGAGCTGGTCAGGACGCTGCGTGACGAGCTCGTCGGGCTCGGCCCGCTGCAGCCGCTGGTCGAGCGGCCCGGCGTCACCGACGTGCTCATCGATGGTCGCCGTCAGGTGTGGATCGACGGCGCCGCAGGTCTGAGCAAGACCGAGGTGAAGTTCGCCGGGGAGGAGCAGGTCCGTGGCCTGGCCAGGCGACTCATCGCCCTGTCCGGAGGCAGGCTCGATGAGGGTCAGCCGTGTGCCGAGGGACGGATCGGTGAGTGTCGCATCCACGCCGTGATTCCTCCGGTGGCGGTGGAGGGCACGATGATCTCGGTGCGCATCTCCCGCGGCTCGGCGGCAACCTTGGATCAGCTTGCCGAGCAATGGGACGCACCAGAAGTGTGGCTCCCGGTGATCCGCGGCATCGTGGACGCCCGGCTGAACTGTCTGATCTCCGGCGCCACGGGTTCTGGCAAGACCAGCCTGCTCGGGGCCATGCTCGCCGAGTGCCCGCACCAGGAGCGGATCATCATCGTCGAGGACACCACAGAGCTTCGGCCAGATCACCCGCATGTGCTGCACCTGCAGCAGCGCCGCGGCAATGTGGAAGGAGCCGGCGAACTCGGGATGGGCCGACTCGTCCGGGAGACGCTGCGGATGCGCCCGGACCGGCTCATCGTCGGGGAGTGCCGGGGCAGTGAGCTCAAGGACTTCCTCACCGCGATGAACACCGGGCATCAGGGCGCGGTCGGGACGGTCCACGCCAATTCACCGGACGCGGTCCCGGCCAGACTCATCGCGATGGGCGCTCTCGCCGAGCTGCCCCCGGAGTCGGTGGCGCTGCAGGCCGGCGCCGCCCTGGACGCGGTCATCCACATGGAGCGGCGTCGAGGTCGGCGGATGCCCGTGGCGATCTCACTCGTCCATTGCCGTGAGCGGACGCTTCAGATGGTGCCAGCACTGCTGGCCAGGTTCATCGACCCGAACGCCCTCGAGGTGCCAGTCCAGCCGAGCGTGCAGATCCAGAGCGGCTGGGATGAACTGACGAAGCGGATCGGTCTGCGATGACCACACCGGTGCCGCTTCTTCTCCTGCTCTGCGTGGCCGCTGCGGCGGCCAGCGCGGCGCTTCTCGGAGTTCCCCCACGTGGGCGATGGCCTCGTCGTGCGCTGCGACCTCCGAAGGCGCTGCTCATAGAGGTGCTGCGCAGGGAGGTCCTGCGCAGGGAGGTCCTGCGCAGGGAGGTCCTGCGCAGGGAGGTCCTGCGCACGGCGTCGCTGCGGGGCGGGAGATTCAGGGCAGAGCGCTCCGCTGACGATCTGCGCAGCAGCGCCGGCTCTCTGCTGCACCAATATGCGGCACTGCTGCAGTCTGGACGCTCCCAGGCCCAGGCATGGGCCGACCTTGGGGCCCATTGGCGCTCGCGGGAGACCACGCACCCCTTGACACAGGTCTGTGAACTCGCGGCAGCGGCAGAGCAGGCAGGCCTCGGGGCCGTGGTCGGGCTCCGGCGCAGCCTGGCGTCCGTCACGGCCAGCCAACGCCGCAGAGCCGGACGCACTATGGGGAACTTCGCGCCGGCCCGGTCCAGCGCCACCGCCACGGTGGTCCTCACGGAGGTGCTGGAGCGGCTGATCAGCATCCACGCGCTCTCCCAGTCCACCGGTGCACCCCTCTCGGCGCTGTGCCGCAAGGCCGCCGATGCACTGGAGGACTCGGCCGCCCTGGAGGCCGCCGTTCGCACCGCGGCCGCCGGTCCCCGACTGACCCAGTTCATCCTGGCTGCGCTCCCGCTGGGTGGATTGGTCATGGGCGCCCTGATGGGGGCTGATCCCTTCGCTGTGCTGCTCGGCTCGGCGCTGGGGTGGGGATGCCTGGTCGTCGGGCTGGGGAGTCTCCTGCTCGGCTGGCGCTGGAGCACCAGGATGATCCGAGCGGTGGGGAAGCATGGCTGAGGGGCAGGTGCTGCCGGCACTTCTCTGTGCCCTGCTGGTGGGGCTTCTGATCGCGTTGGTGCATGCGCCCGCACCTGCGCCCCTGCCGGCGCCCGCGTCGCCGCGGCGGCGAAGGCGGGGTGCACCGGCGTCGAGGGCTTCGACGCCGGCAGAGGCTCCCGCGGATCGCACCCCCGATGCCGCGACGCTGCTCGACCTCACCGCAGCGATGCTGCGGGCCGGTGCGGGCATCGAAACCGCTGTGCAGCGGCTCTCCCAGGACGTCCCGGGATGCGCGCCGCTGGCCCGCGTGCACCGTGGACTCTCTGCCGGGCGACGATGGCAGGACGCCTGGTCCGGTGTGGACTCCCAGGTGCAGCTTCGCGAATTCGGTGCGGAGCTGGCCTTCGCACACGCCACCGGCGCCCCCACGGTCCAGCTGCTGGAACTGACTGCGGTCCAGGCGCGCAGACGACGCCGCCAGGCGGTCGAGGAGCAGGCCGCCCGCCTGGCGGTGCAGATGGTGCTGCCTCTGGGACTCTGTTTCCTGCCGGGGTTCATCCTGCTCGGGGTGATTCCGGTGGTGCTGGGCCTGGTGGAGGAACTGGCGTAATCTGTGACCATGTTGGCAGCCTTCTCCGTCGCTCCCGTCGCCGCAGACACCCCCGATGGTTCGCTCAGCGCGGCCGTGGCCGAAGCCGTCCGGGTGGTCCGTGATTCCGGGCTTCCGCACGAGACGACCTCGATGTTCACCACGATCGAAGGTGAGTGGGATGAGGTCTTCGACGTCATCCGCCGGGCCACCGATGCTGTGGCCGCAGTGAGCCCTCGAGTCAGCCTCGTGGTCAAGGCCGACATCCGCCCCGGATTCACCGGGCAGCTCACCGAGAAGGTCACCCGCCTCGAAGAGCGCCTCAGCGGCGACTGAGCAGCTCGAGCTCGCGAGTCAGGTTGACCCGTGCCTGCGGCTCCCAGCGCTGCACGCCGGTGGCTGTGTGGAACAGCGATGGCGCGGCGAGCAGCCGCTGAAGCACCCGTGCCCGGCCGCGGCGGAAATCGTCCTCGGCTACGTGGTGGTAGTCCCGACGCACCGCCGCGACGTAGCGCGCATAGCCCCCCGGAGTCTGGGCGAGCACCTCGAGGTCGGCGTCGACCAGCACCGCTCCGTTGCGATCCCCGGTCGGCGGGTCGTGATGCGTGGTGAGCCGCACCAGCCGTGCCGTCTCTCCCACCACATGAGTGGGGAGCAGCGCTCCGAGCCTGCTCTCGGCCAGAGATGCCGAGGCTTCTTCATCTTCTTCTGCGACCCCGACGTAGACCGCGTCATGGAACCATGCGGCCAGGCTCACCACGGGACGCTGCTCCGGGGACAGCTCCCCGGCACGCTCCAGCGTGCTCACCCCACGCAGAACCGCGTTCAGGTGGGTCAGCGAATGGTAGTTCCGGTGCGGCTCTGACCAGCGGGTGAGCAGCTCCTCGCCCAGGGTCGTCCACGTGCCGTCGAGGGCTTCCCAGCGTGTGCCCAGCCGCAGCCAGGCACGCTGCAGATTCCGGCGCAGCTTCTCGGGCCGCTGCGCCGCAGGGATGCGCAGCCCACAGCCGAGCAGAATCCGGGTCAGCTCACCCCCCGAGACCGGCACTGCCCCCAGGGCGGTGAGGTCATCGAAGAGGTGGGCCGGGACATCGTAGTGATCCCGGTCGAAGGCGCGGATGCTGACTCCTGCGGCCGCTGCGATCTGGTGCAGCTCCTGCAGGGAGTGGTCCGAGATCAGGTGCGAGAACACGGTGTCGTGGGCCGGCCAGCTCGGCGGGTCGATGTAGATCGTCATCTCGGACCCTCCCTCTCTCGCGGCCCTGGCACCGGGTTCCATGCTGTGCAAATCACGAAACACCCTGCTCATCCATCTAGGGCAGTATAAAAAGGGTATCCGCGGAGCCAGTAAAGTGTCGTACACCACGGTAAAGTGACTGACTACACATCGCACCGTGTACTCAACCCGCTGGTTACTCCACGCACCTCTGACTACTCAACGCACCTTGAATCACTCGACTGAGGAGAAGACTCATGAAAATGCGTCGTACAACTATTGCAGTCACCGCTGCAGCCGCTCTAGCCCTGTCCGCCTGCGGCGGAGATGACAACGGTGGGGACGAAGACGTCCAGACCGGGGACGAGGACAGCTACACCAATGAGCTGACCTTCGGCACCGGCGGCGTCGCCGGCACCTACTTCCCGCTGGGAGACGAGCTGGCCTCGATCTTCGAAGACAACATCGAAGACGTCTCGGTCACCGCGATCGAGACCGGCGGCTCCGCAGACAACCTGGGCGGCATCTTCCAGGAAGAGATGCAGCTCGGCCTGACCCAGAACGACACGGCGGAGATGGGCGTCAACGGTGAGATCGATGACCTCGACGGCATGGCGCTGGACAACTTCGGCTGGATCGCCAACCTCTACCCCGAGGCCGCGCACATCATCGTCCGCGAAGACTCCGGCATCGAGTCCATCGAGGATCTCGAGGGACAGACCATCGCCGTGGGCGACGTCGGCTCCGGCACCCGCGCGATCTCCGACGCGATCCTCGCCGCGCACGGCATCGAGGAGGGTGACTACACCGCAGAGATCGCCGACTTCGGCACCTCCACGGAGATGCTCGCTGACGGCCAGATCGACGCGTCGATCTTCGTGGTCGGCGTCCCGGTGGCAGGTCTGACCCAGCTGGCCGCCTCCACCGATGTCGCGCTGCTGGGCCTCGAGGACGACATGACCGAGTCCATCTCGGGTGAGTCCGGCGCCGAGTCCTACGACATCTCCGCCGACGCCTATGACTTCCTCGACGAGGACGTCACCACGGTCTCGGTGTTCGCGGCCCTGGTCGCCTCCACCACCCAGGTCAGCGAGGACCTCGGCTACGAGATCACCGCCGCCACTCTGGAGAACGCCGGAGACGTCACGCTCGAGATCGGTGAGAACATCAGCGAAGAGAACGCCCTGACCGGGATCGGCGATATCCCGCTGCACCCCGGCGCAGAGCGTTACTTCGAAGAGCAGGGCATTGACCTGCCGTGACACGCAGCACTGCTGAGAATCGCTCCCCGGCTTCTGCTGATCTGCAGGAGCCGGGGGTCGGTGGTGAGGAGCGCGCAGCCGAGATTCTTCGGAAGCACGACACCTCGAGCCGCTTCCGGACGGATCTGGGCTGGTGGACATGGATCGTGGGCGGGCTCTCCGTAGCCTTCACGCTGTACCACCTCTACTACGCGCTTGAGCGGCCCTTCACCGGCTGGATCCACGGCGCGCTGCACCTCGCGGGCGCCACCTCCCTGATCTTCCTGCTTTACCCGGCGAGCAAGAAGCTGCTCAACACGAAGCCCAGCGGGGTCCTCTGGAAAGACCTGCTGCTCGGCCGTGGCCGGGGAGTGCCCTGGTATGACGCGCTGCTCGCCGCCGCAGGCATGGCGGTCAACCTCTACATCGTCTTCCGCTATGAGTACCTGGTCGGCAACGCCGTTCAGATCCTCGGCTTCAGCGCGCTGGACTACACCGTGGCAGTGGCGGGCACCCTGCTGGTCCTGGAAGCCACGCGTCGCTGCGTGGGACTGCCCATCGTGATCATCGCCGCCGCCGCCATCGCCTACGCGATCTTCGGCAACATGAGCCCGATCTTCCCGCACCGCGGACGCTCCTGGGACGCCTTCGCCACGGAGACCTTCCTCTCCACGCGATCGATCTTCGGCACTCCGCTGCAGGTCTCGGCGAACTTCATCTTCCTCTTCCTGCTCTTCGCGGTGGTCCTGCTCCGGACCAACATCGGCCAGTTCTTCAATGACCTGGCCTTCCGCGCGGCAGGCAAGTACACCGGCGGCCCGGCCAAGGCCGCCGTCGCCGCCTCGGGCCTGCAGGGCATGGTCTCCGGATCCTCGGTGGCCAACACCGTGGCCTCGGGCTCCTTCACGATCCCGATCATGAAGAAGGCCGGGTTCAAGCCACACTTCGCGGCCGCCACCGAGGCCACGGCCTCCACCGGTGGTCAGCTGATGCCCCCGATCATGGGTGCCGCGGCGTTCATCATGGCGCAGAACGTGCCCAACCTGGAGTACAACGAGCTGATCGTCATCGCGATCATCCCGGCGCTGCTCTACTTCCTGGGCGCCTTCCTCTCGGTGCACTTCGAGGCGAAGCGCCGGGAGATCAAAGGTCTGCCGGTCGAGGAGCTGCCCAGCATCCGGTCGCTGGTCACCCGCGCCGACCTGCTGCTGCCGCTGGTCGTGATCATCAGCACGCTCATCGCCGGCCTGACCCCCACCCGGGCGGCACTGCTGGGCATCGCGACCGCGATCGTCCTGAGCTTCTTCCGCTCCTCCACCCGGCTCAACGTGCGCGGATTCGTGGAACTGTTCATCGCCGCTGCGCGGACCGCTCTGCCGGTGATCGCCGCCTGTGCCACAGCAGGCATCGTGGCCGGCACCGTGACCGCCACGGGCCTGGGCGGCCAGCTCGGCCGCGGGCTGGTGTCGCTGGCCGGCGGCAGCTTCCTGCTGGTGCTCTTCTTCGTGATGATCGCCTGCATCATCCTCGGCATGGGCCTGCCGACCACCGCGAACTATGTGGTCACCGCCTCGGTGGCGGCGCCGATCTTGTACAACAACTTCGACGTCCCGCTGATCGCGGCGCACATGTTCGTGTTCTTCTTCGGCATCCTCGCGGACATCACGCCACCGGTCTGTCTCGCGGCCTACGCCGGTGCGGGCATCGCCGGGGCCAATCCGATGGCTGCTGGTGTGGCGGCGGTGAAGATCGCGCTGGCCGGATTCCTGATCCCGTATGTCTTCATCCTTCAGCCGGCGCTGCTGCTGCAAGGCACCTGGGACGAGCTTGCGGTCTCCCTGCTCACCGTGATCGTGGGGCTGATCGCGCTGTCCTCGGGCCTTGCCGGATATCTCTTCCTGCGCGCCTCGGTCATCGAACGGACGTTGCTGATCGTCGGTGGTCTGCTGCTGATCTACCCGGATCTGACGTTCTCGGTCGGCGGAATGGTGGCTCTGGCACTTGCTGTGGCGCTGCAGTTCATCCGCCGCGGCCGCGGGGATGGGTCTGCCGAGGAGGCCACGTCCGAGGAGGACGGCCCCCACGTGACCGCCCGCGGCGGCGGCTCGGTGGAGAACCCAGCACCCGGGATGGCCTGAGCCGACCCGCCCGGGCTCAAGACGCTGGAACCCGAAGCACCGTGGATGAATGAACACTGAGGGCCCGACCGGAATCCGGTCGGGCCCTCAGTGTTCGGACATGGCGGGGGCCTGGCGCGTACCCCCGCGGGGCTACTCTCCGCCGAGGCTGAAGCTGGCCTCGAGCTCCTGGTCCGAGTATGTGCGGAACGCGACCATCGTCTCGGTGTCATGGACCGTGGCCACCTTGGAGATCTTCGCCGGGACCAGATCGCTGAGATCCTCCAGGTTCGGAGTCTTCACCATGGCCACCAGGTCCCACTTGCCGGTGACCGAATAGACGGCCTGGACCTCTTCGATATTGGCGATGTCCTGCGCGGACTCGGGGATGCGGTGGGGGTCGGTCTTCATCATCACGAATGCGGTGACCATGTTATCGCTGCCTCTCAGCCGGGGAGACTCTTTGAGCACCGCTGGGATGTCAGGATGCTGGTGTCAGAGTACTGCCGTCAGATTATCGCGCTGCGGGGTGGGTTCAGGCCTGGAAGCGCTGCTGTCTGGTCGCGTGCGCGGCGATGACGTCGGTGCGCACGCCGGCGCCCAGCCCCGGGGTGGTCGGGACCTGCACCACGCCCTGCTCGGCGGTGACCGGTGGATCGATGATGTCTTCCGCGTAGTACTTGCCCGAGGCGGAGACGTCGGAGGGCAGCGTGAACCCGGGCAGCGAGGAGAGCGCCACATTGGCGAGCCGGCCCACCCCGAACTCGTGCATCCCGCCGCACCAGACCGGCCAGCCCGCGGCGGAGGCGATGGCGTGGGCGTCGCGCGCCGCGCTGAGCCCTCCCATGCGGGAGACCTTGATGTTGAGCACATTCCCGGCCTTCAGGGCCAGCGCGGTCCGCAGGTCATCGAGGGTCTCCACCGACTCGTCCAGGCAGACCGGGGTCTCCAGCGCCGCCGTCAGACGGGCGTGGTCCAAGAAGTTCTTCGGCGCGAAGGGCTGCTCGATCATGGTCAGCCGGAAGGGATCCAGGGCGCGCAGCACCTCAAAGGCCTCCTCGCCGCCCGGTTCGGCAGACCCCGGGTAGGCGCCGTTGGCGTCGACATGGACATCGAGGTCCGGGAAGGCCGCACGCACCGCGCGCACGGGATCGACATCCCAACCCGGTGCGATCTTCAGCTTCACCCGGGGATAGCCCGATTCCACGTGGCGGGTCACCTCGGTGAGCAGCGCGTCGATGCTGGGCTCGATGCCCAAGGAGACGCCGGCGATGACGGAGTCGCGTTCCCCGCCGAGAGCCTGTGCCAGCGGCACCGACCGGGCCGCGGTCCACAGGGTCCATGCGGCCATCTCGATCCCGGCCTTGGCGAAATAGTTTCCGCGCACCTTCGCGTAGAGTCCCGCGACCTCGTCTGGGTGCTCCCAGTCTGCGCCGAGCACGGCGGGGATCAGATGTTCGACCGCGGTCTGCCACGCCGTCGTCGTCGTCTCCGGGGCGTAGAAGGGGCCGGCGGGGGAGGCGATCTCGCCCCAGCCGACGGTGCCGTCCTCGGCGATCATCTCCACCAGCAGGTGGCGCAGCGAGGATTTCCGGTGTGAGCTGGTCTCGAAGGCGTGCCGCAGGGGCAGCTCGACGTCGTGGAGCACGATCTCTGTGGCGCGCATCAGATATACAGTCCCATCTCTTGGATCAGTGATTCTCTCTCGGTCAGCCGACGGCGGCTTCCCTTGGCACTTGCGGTGGTCAGCGCGGTGAGCAGGTGGATCACCGCGGCGATGCCGGTGGCGGAGTCGGTGACCGAGGCGGAGCCGGTGGGCACGATCACGACCTCGCTGGCCGGCGCGACCAGCGGGGAATCGACCGAGTCCGTCACCGCGACCACAGTGCCGCCGCGCTGGGCGAAGGCATGGACCAGGTCGGCGGTCTCCCGGCGGTAGCGGCGCATCGAGAACGCGACCAGGACGTCGGTGCCGCGCACATCGGTGAGCACATCGATGCTGCGAGTGCTCTGGCCGTCGATGAGCGAGACCTGCGAGACCCCATGGGAGAGGTCCAGGTCCAGCAGGTGCGCGAAGGCCGCAGACCTGCCGTGGCCCACGATGAAGCGACGGCGCGCCCCGGCGATGAGCGCAGCGGCCCGGGCCACCGAGTCCTCGGTCTCGAAGCTGGCGAAGACCCGCTCCAGGTTCTCGCGCTCCTTGCGGATCAGTCGCGCCTGCAGGGTCTTGGCCGAGGCCCGCGGGGACATGCTGGCTCCGAAGCGCGCGGCTGGATTGTCCGGACCGCGCTGATCATCGGACCCCGCGTCCTCTGCTCCGCCACTCGCATGCTGGTCTGTGAACTCTTCGGTGACCATGCTGTTCATCCGGTTCATGCCGGTCGGGTGAAGCTGTAGACAGCCAGGTCCTCGTCCATGCGGCGGCAGGACACCGCGACGAACCCCTGGTCGAAGATCTCCTGGAAGCGCGATCGGAGCAGCTCGATGACTGCCGGATCGGTGGGCTGCTGGGCGGGGACGGCGAGCGCGGTGGATTCGCCGCCGGCCCGGATCTCCCCGGGGGTGGTGAGCGGGTGTGCCGCGAGCTCGGCCTCAAACCTGCTGTCGGTCGCCACCCGGTGTCCCTCGTGCGACTCATCGAGTCGCCATTCCACCGTGATGCGATCGGTGCCGGGCCCGGCGAGCGCGTCGCGGGTGAACCAGCGGCCCTGCGCGCCGAGCACGTCGAGGTTGAAGTGGGCGTTGCGGCTGATCATCGGGTTGTAGGTCCAGCGCATGCGGCTTGATCCCTGCCGGTGGGCGACGGCGGCCTGGACGTTCTTCAGCGCGCGGCCGACGCCCTGGCCCTGAAGGTCCTGGGAGACCACTGCGGCCTGGGAGAAGTGGTAGATGTGCGGATCATCCTGATCGGTCTCCACCGCGGTCCAGCCGAAGGCCATGCCGCGCAAGGCACCGGCGGCGTCGAGCGCACCGATGACTGTGCCGCCATAGGTGAGCAGGTTCTTCAACAGGCGGGCGTTGATCCCCTGGTCCTCCCCGCTGTAGGAGAAGACCTCGCGGTAGAGCCGGCATGCGGCCTCCAGCTCGGCGACCTCGGTGAGACCCCGCACTATGACCCCATCATCCAGGCTGATCGTCTCCGGCATGGCGGGGGAAGCGGGTGCGGCTGCATCCTGATTTGTCATGCGGTCCTCTCGAAGCCTGGTATATGTTCTTACGTTGCGTATCATAGCCCCATGGACAACTCTTCTCCCACTGCCCTGCTTGACCTGGCAGGGAATCGCTATGACCGCACCCTCGAGCTTCTGGAACGGATGGTAGTGACCGAGTCGCCCACCGGAGACGCCGAGGGGGTCACCTCAGTGGCTGATCAGGTGCGCGTGCTCTTCACCGAGCACGATGCCGAGGTCGCCGTCCACGAGGGGGAGTGGGGGACGCACCTGGTGATGGACATCCCGGGAGCCGGCGAGCGCAGTGAGGCCGCTCCGGTGCTCTTCATCGGACATTCCGACACGGTCTGGCCCACCGGCACGCTGGAGAAGATGCCGTTCCGCATCGAAGCAGGCATCGCCCACGGGCCCGGGATCTTCGACATGAAGTCCGGGCTGCTGATCATGCACCAGGGGCTCAGCGTCAGCACAGAGCTGGGCCTCAGCCGGCCGCCGGTGCGGGTGATCGTGGTCGGTGACGAGGAGATCGGGTCCCCGAGCTCGCGGGAGCTGCTTCTGGCCAGCGCCGAGGGAGTCAGCGCCGTGCTGGGCTTCGAGTCCCCCCACCCCGGCGGAGCGCTGAAGGTCGGTCGGCTCGGCAGCACCAGGCTCCGGCTTCAGGTCACCGGGCGCGCCTCGCACGCGGCGTTGGACCCCGAGGGCGGAGTCAACGCCATCGAGGAGCTGGTGGATCAGATCCTCGCCCTGCGCGAGATCATCGGATCGGCCCAGGACGCCGCTCCGGGAGATGTGCTGTGCAATGTCGGGACCATCGCCGGCGGCGGCAAGACCAATGTGGTGCCTGCGGCGGCATCGGTGGAGGTGGGACTGCGGTTTCGCACCCCCGAGGTGGAGAACCAGGTGCTGGCGTCCATCAGTGATCTCGTCCCGGTCCGTCGGGACGCCCAGCTGCAGGTGCAGACCCTGTCCCAGCGCCCCGCCTGGCAGGCCGACGCGGCCGATGAGGAGCTGCTCGCCGCGGTGGAGGCCGCCGCTGCGGACGCTGGACTTCCCACCGTCGGCGGTCGGCCCGCGGCAGGAGCAGGAGACACCAACTTCCTCGGCTCGCTGGGCCTGCCGACCCTCGACGGTCTGGGTCCCGATGGCGCCGGTGCCCACGCCGATCATGAACAGGTCCGGCTGGAATCGATCCCAGAGCGGATCGCTCTGCTGGCGGCGCTGCTCGCCCGTCTCTGAGCCAGACCGGCCCCCGGTGGGCGGCAGCCTCTGCTCGCGCGGTCCTCGCGCGGATCTCGGTCCAGCCTGCCGATCACGGGGGAGGCCCGGCGCGCGCAGCCCCGCGACTGAGCAGTCCGGAGAGATCCACACCGCCGGCGTCCAGCAGCCGCTCCGGCAGGATCGGCACAACGGTGCTCACCAGCACCTCGGTGCGGTATTCGCCGGTCACGGTGCAGCTGGTGAGCTCCACTGCATTGCGGGCGGCCACCGCCTCCGCCACGGTGCACGGGCTCCCGGTGCTCAGGCCTCGGGCCGCATCGGCTCCCGCGAGCGCCGCCAGATCCGCTCCCCGGGCAGCCTGCGCGGAGGACGCCGCGACCATGCTCAGGGTCTGCGCCGCGGCGAGCAGGATGAGCAGCACCATGATCAGCCCCAGAGCCAGGACGGTGCCCGAACCGCGCTCTTCCGAGAGCGACACCCGGGGCCTCATGGCAGGTTCTCCACCCGGGCCGTGGCGCGGGCATCCTGGGTCATCCCGACCTCGACCCACCCGAGCACCCGGACCGGGCGGACCAGCGCCACGGTGACGTAGTCCTGATCGTGGCTGAGCTGGAAGGACACCTCCTCACCGGCGACCCGCCGGGCGGCCGCCTCCGCCGCGGCGGGGTCCTCCCCGCGGGCCAGCTCCCGAGCCGCGGCCCGAGCTCCCGTCTCCAGAGTGACCTGGGCGGCGCCATGGAGACCGAGGGCGAGCACCAGCAGCAGCACGAGCACCACCCCGGGCAGCGCCACCGCGAATTCCGCGCTGATCGAGCCGCGCTCAGAACGAGAGCGCACGTTCCACGACGCCGCTCAGCAGTCCTCGTGCCGTGCCGGAGCTCAGCACCGCCACCAGCAGCCCCGCGAACCCGACGGCTGCCAACATGACGATGCCGTATTCGGCCGTCGCGAGCCCTTCCTCTTCCTGGTGGAGCCGTCGCCCCCAGCCCCTGGGCTCCTGCGGACCGGTGCGCTCCTGCGTCGTCTCCCTGACCATGCCTTCCATGACAGTGCCTTCCATGACGGTCGCCCGGAGCTCGGGACCCCCGAGCCTCAGCGAACCGAGCCTCGGGGAAGTGAGATTCTCGGCCCCGTGGACCAGACGACTGGTGAGCCCTGCTGATTGCAGGTGCTCACCAGTCTCGGGTGCGCCATCGCCGATTCCGCAGGAGCGTTCGCTGCTGTGGAGAGGATGGATCCAGGGCCCCGAGATCGCCGGTGCTGGGGCAAACTTCGAGCAATCACCGGCGTGTCCTGAGCCGCCCGAGCACAGGGGAGTCCCGACCTGCTCAGCTGCGCGGGAGCAGGCCCTCGCGCCCACCGGAGACCCAGCGCGGATCGAAGCTGCGATCTCCATGAACCTGCCCGGCCAGCCTGTCCAGCTCCTCCACGGCCTCACCGGGAAGTGAGACATCCACACCGGACTGCAGCTCATCCCAGTGCGCCGCCGTCCTGGTCCCGGGGATCGGGGAGATCTGTACCCCCAGGGTGTCCGCCTGTTGGTAGAGCCAGGCCAGGGCAAGCCCGGCTGTGGGGATCCCGAGCCTGGACGCAACATCACGCACCCGCGCGACGAGAACGGCGTTGCGCGAGATGTTCTCTGCGCTGAACCACGGGAAGTTCTGCCGGATGTCATCGGCGGGGAGAGACTGTGGATCGAGGGCATCAGTGAGCATGCCTCGGCCCACCGGGGAGTACGGCACGAAGCCGATCCCCAGCCGCGCACAGGTCGGCAGCACATGGGCTTCCACATCCCGTGCGAAGATGCTCCATTCGCTCTGAACCGCCGTGATCGGGTGCACCGCATGGCCGCGAGCGATCTCTTCCCCGGTGGCCTCGGAAAGGCCGATGGTGCGCACCTTGCCGGCGGAGACGAGCTCGCCCAAGGCTCCGACGCTCTCTTCGATCGGCGTGCCGGGGTCCACCCGGTGCAGGTAATAGAGGTCCACGTGATCTGTCCCCAGCCGGCGCAGGCTCAGGTCGACCTGCTCCCGGATATGCGCCGCGTCCCCTCGGGCGCGGCGCTTCCCGACCCCAGCACCCTTCTCGATGCCGACCTTGGTCGCCAGGACGAACTCCTCGCGGCGGTGCTTCAGAAACGTCCCCAACACCCGTTCACTCTCACCGTCGCCGTAGATGTTCGCGGTGTCCAGGAAGGTGACCTCGCGCTGGGCCACGTGGTCCAGCAGCTCGAGCGAGTCCGCCTCGGTGATGGCCCCATAGGCCCCGGCCAGCGACATCGCGCCGTAGCCCAGCGCTGACGCCTCGAGACGATGTTCGCCGGTTCCGAGGGTGATGGAGCGCAGGGTCATGGTGGATCCTTCCGAAGATGATGGCCAGTGACAGATCAAGCGTTGTCGAGCGTGCGTGGGTTCTCGTCCGCCGAGCGGATTGAACCGGGAGCGGAACCCTCTGGGCGGGCAGCGAGGATCGCGCGCAGCAGGTTCAGCGCCGGCTGCTTCGCCAGCGGGTTGTTCCTGTTGCCGCATTTGGGGGACTGCACGCAGGAGGGACAACCGGTGGCGCAGCCGCAGCCGGCGATGGTCTCGGCGGTGGCGCCGATCCAATCGGCGGCCAGCTCGAAGCCGCGCCGCGCGAACCCGGCTCCGCCGGGGTGCCCGTCGTAGACGAAGATCGTGGGCAGCTCGGTGTCGCGGTGCAGCGCGGTGGAGACGCCGCCGATGTCCCAGCGGTCACCAGAGGTCAGCAGCGGCAGCAGCCCGATCATCGCGTGCTCGGCGGCATGCAGCGCCCCGGGCACATGCTCCGGGACCACGCCCGCCTCTGCGAGCTCGGTCTCCGGGGCGGTGATCCACATCGCCTGGGTGCGCAGCGAGGAGGGTGGAAGGTCCAGCGGCTCGTCCGAGAGCACCTCGGAGGAGCCCAGCGCCTTGCGCTGGAAGCCCACCACGGTGCTGGTCACCTCGACCATCCCGGAGTGCAGCCGGTAACGGCCCCAGTCCATGGACTCCTCGATCTGCACCACCTCGATCGAGGTGGTTTCCCGGGCCTGGGTGTAATACGGCGGGCTCGCTGGAAACACCAGCACCGCGCTGTTCTCCCGATCCAGCTCTTCGACGATGTAGCTGCGCCCCTGGTGCACATAGACCGCCCCCGGGTGGGCCTGCGGCTGCGCCTGGGCGGAGCCCATGTCACCGACGACGGTGCCGTCCTGCGCGTTCACGATCGTGTAGGGCCCGCCGCCGTCGGAGCGCAGCTTGACCCAGGCTGCGGCGGAGACGTCGTCGTGGGCGAAGAACCAGCCCCGCGGCCGGCGTCTCAGGTGCCCCTGCTCGGTGAGCGACCCGATCAGCCAGGCCTCGAACAGCTCCAGGTCAGGATGGGTCAGCGGCAGCTCCTGGGCGGCGGCGAGGATGTGCGGCGCGGCCACATGCGGGTTGGAAGGATCGGTCACCGCATCCTCGACAGCGGTGTCGAAGATCGCCTCGGGGTGGTCCAGCAGATAAGAGTCCAGCGGATCGTCGCCGGCGATGAAGAACGCGGCACCGCGCTGGCCCGAGCGTCCAGCCCGGCCCAGCTGCTGGAAGAACGAGGCTCGGGTGCCGGGCCAGCCGGCGATGATCACCGCGTCCAGTCCGGATATGTCGATTCCCAGCTCCAGCGCAGGGGTGGAGGCGACGCCCAGCAGCCGCCCTTCGCGCAGCGCGTCCTCGAGCTCGCGGCGTTCCTCCTTGAGGTAGCCGGACCGGTAGGCTGCCACCCGTCCGCGCAGGTCACGGTCCACCTCGGCGAGCGAATCGGCGGCGATCTGTGCGATGGTCTCGGCCCCGCGCCGGGACTTGATGAAGGCCAGCGTCCGGTGCCCGGCGACCACCAGGTCGGTGAGGACGTCTGCGGCCTCCACGGTGAGGCTGCGTTTCAGCGGTGCCGCGTTGTCTCCGGTCAGCGCGGAGTTCGAGGCCGCCCAGAGGTAGACGTCCACGGCACCGTGGGGTGAGCCGTCCTCGGTGATGGCTCGGACCGCGGTGTCGGGGTGCCCGATCAGCCGGGAGAACGACGTGGCGGGGTCACCGCTCGTCGCGGAGGCCCCGGTGAAGACCGGGTAGGCCCCGTAGTGGGCGCAGATCCGCCGCAGCCGGCGCAGCAGCAGCGCGATATGTGAGCCGAAGATCCCGCGGCAGCTGTGCGCCTCATCGATGATCACATAGCGCAGCCGGGCGAAGAACCTGGCCCAGGCCCGATGGTTGGGCAGGATCCCGACGTTGAGCATGTCGGGATTGGTCAGCACCACATTGGCGTGCTGGCGGACCCAGCGGCGCTCAGCAGGGTCGGTGTCCCCGTCGTATGAGGCCGGGCGGATGCCGCCCTGGGTGCCGGCGGGCCCGGTGGCCTCGGCCAGCTGGCCCAGCGCATCCAGCTGATCGGCGGCCAGCGCCTTGGTGGGGGAGAGGTAGAGCATGGTCGTGCCCACGCTGGGCGGAGGGCCCAGGCTCCCGGAAGCACCGCCGTGGCCTGCCGATGGCAGCGCCCCGCGCGGGCCTCCGCAGATCTCCGCCAGTCCGGGCAGCTGGGTGCCCAGGGACTTCCCCGATGCGGTGCCGGTGGCCAGGATCGTGTGGCGCCCGGCGTGCAGGGCCTCGGCGGCGAGCACCTGGTGGGTGTAGAGCCCGGAGACCCCCAGCTGCCGGTAGCCCGCGCGCAGCTCAGTGGGCACCCACTCAGGCCAGGCGGCGGTCTGCGCCTGCCGAGCCGGCAGCGTGCGGACGTGGCGCAGCGGACCGGCGTCGCCGATCTCAGCCGGCAGACCCGCACGGCGCAGCAGCTCAAAGGATTCCTGATCGGGCATCACCCTCAGGCTACGTCAGCATCCTGCTCTCACCCCCGCTGCGCTGGCAGCGCTGAACAGCGCTTGATGCGCCGGTGCTGCTCAGGCGCGATCCCCCAGGGACCGGATGTGGTCGGGCAGCCGATCATGGGACCCGTACATGAAATGGTTCTCCATGCGCTCGGAGTACCTACTGGCCTCGGTGCTGCGCCCCACGGCCTCGGCGGTCTCGCGGATGTGCATCGGCGAGGCGCCGCAGCAGACCCCCAGGTAGTTGACCCCCAGGTCGTAGGCCTCCTTCGCGAACGCGCCGATCTCATAGCGATTGGTGTACAGCGGATCCAGCGCGGTGGGGAAGGTCCGTCCATGCGGGGACGGTACGCTGGCGCGCACATCAGTGAGGTTGAAGAAGGTGGGTTCGCTCTGCGTGGTGCGGTAGGGCACGGGCAGCCCGGCCACGTGGCAGGAGACTGCCTCCCGGATCTGGCGCAGCCACGGCATCATGGTGTCCGGACCGCGGAAGCAGTTGAGCCCGACGACGTCGGCGCCCGCCTGCTCCAGGTGCTGACACGTCTCGACCACGCCGAGCCCGTCGGCCATCTCTTCGAAGGCCATCGGCGCGAGCGTGAGCACCACGGGAAGCCCTGAGGACCGGGCCACGTCCAGGGCCGCGAGCGCCTCCCCGGCATAGTAGAACGTCTCGCCGACGATAAGGTCTGCGCCCTCCTCCGCCGCCCAGCCCACCATCTCCTCGAACATGCCGCGCACCTCGTTCTGGCGCTGCACGTCCGCGGGGTCCCAGATGTTGGTGTTGGAGATGTTGCCGGCCACCAGGTCCCCGGGTCGGGCATCGGCGACCTCACGGGCGATGCGCAGGGCCGAGCGGTTCAACGGTTCGAGCAGGTCCTCCTTGCCGATGACCCGCATCTTCTCCCGGTGCCCGTTATAGGTGAACGCCTCGACGATGTCCGAGCCGGCGCGCTGAAAGTCCCGGTGCAGCGCGCGCAGCGCATCAGGGTGCTCGAGCGCCACCTCGGGCACGAATTCTCCTGCGGTGAGGTAGCCGCGCCGCTCAAGTTCGAAGAGGAATCCTTCGGCGCAGATGACGGGGCCTGCATCGAGGCGGTCGGTCAACGGGTTGGCGGCCATGGGGTGCTCCTTCAGCGACGGTGCGGAGCTGCATCTTCCTTCAATAATTCATGAACAATTGAACTTAATGCAGCCAATTCGCCGATCATACAACAGGTGCCGCGCGGAGCCTAGTCGTTGAGGTCGTCGAACTGGGAGTGGCTCGGGCGCAGCCGTCCACCCGAGGTGGCGCCGTAGACGTGGACGTCGCCGAGCAGGGTCCAGCCCAGGTACTCGTAGAGCTCACGGCCATCACCGGTGGCCACGAGCAGGCCTTCTTCGACGTCGTGCTCATGGGCGATGGCGATCAGTGCGCGGGTCACATAGGTGCCCAGGCCCTGGCGGCGATAGTCGTCGTTGGTATAGATCCGGTCGAGGATCGCGTAATGGCCCACGGTGGCGACCCGGCCGCGGGCGGCGACCTTGTCCCCGTCGCGCACGGTGAAGAGCGTCCAGCCGTCATGGTCTTCGCGAGTGGTGGTGTACCCCTCCGGGGTGATCGGATCCTCGACGTCCTGGGTGTCCATGTCCACCACCATGAGCCTCTCCTCATCGCTGATGAGCTGGAGGCCTTCGATCGGACTCTGGCTCAGCGACTCGGCGCCGGGCTCGGCGATCACGGTCAGCAGCCGGGCGGAATCCTTGGAGACGGCGGAGGCGATCTTGCGCAGGTCGGTGTCCTGAGGGGAATAGAGCACGTACTCCCACTCGTCTGAATCTCCGGAGCGCAGAGCGGAATGAACATTGCCTTCATGGTGGACGTCATAGTCGTGAGTTCGCGCCCATCCGGTTACCCAGTGGCGGACAAGGTCATCGCTCAGCTCAGAAGTCATAGTCCGACCATACAAAGAAAAAGCAGCGCACCGTGAGAGGGCAGGACAACGAGTTCATAAAGATGTTGTTCAGAACTACCCTTGAGAGGTGAGCATGTCCCGGATCGTCCTCTATTACGCCTTCACCCCCCTCTCGGATCCCGAGGCGGTGAGGCTCTGGCAGCACACCCTCTGTCGGGAACTCGGAGTCAAGGGCCGGATCCTGATCTCCCCGCAGGGGATCAACGGCACCGTCGGCGGTGAGGTCAAGGCGGTCAAGCAGTACGTGAAGCAGACCCGGGCGTACGCCCCGTTCCGTGAGATGGCCTTCAAATGGTCTGACGGCGGGGCGGAGGACTTCCCTCGACTCTCGGTCAAGGTCCGCCCCGAGCTGGTGGCCTTCGGCGTGCCCGAGGAGATCGAGGTCGATGAGCACGGCGTCGTCGGCGGGGGTGAGCATCTGCAGCCGCAGCAGGTCCATGAGCTCGTCGAGGCGAAGCAGGCGCAAGGCGTGGAGGTCGCCTTCTTCGACGGCCGCAACGCCATGGAGGCGCAGATCGGAAAGTTCAAGAACGCTGTGGTCCCGGAGACCGAGACCACCCGGGACTTCATCGCAGAGCTGGACTCCGGCAGATACGACCACCTCAAGGACCAGCCGGTGGTGACGTACTGCACCGGCGGGATCCGCTGCGAGGTCCTCTCGGCGCTGATGCGCCGGCGCGGCTTCGAAGAGGTCTACCAGATCGACGGCGGGATCGTCCGCTACGGAGAGACCTTCGGTGATCAGGGACTCTGGGAGGGCGAGCTCTACGTCTTCGACTCCCGGATGAACACCCGCTTCTCCTCCGAGGCCAAGACCATCGGTGAATGCAGCCGCTGCGCCAGCCCGACCAGCTCCTTCTATAACTGTATGGACCGCGGATGCTCCACGCTGCAGCTCTACTGCGATGACCACCGCGACATACCGGAGACCACCCGCTGCGAGAACTGTCAGGCGCGGCTGGAGCAGGACCCCTCCGATCCCAATGCCGGTCCCCTGCAGAAGGTGCGTCGCTGATGAGCCATCTCGAGCAGCAGCATGTCATCCTGCCGGCCCCGGTCGCTGACTCCGAGCTGCTGGCCGCCCTGCGCACGGACCTGGTCTCCGCGCAGTTCACCAACGAACGTGTCACGCAGCTGCTGGGCCCCGTCGCGCTCGCCGCGCTGGAACGCGATCAGCCCGTGCCCGCAGCGCTGCGGGTCTCGGAGCTGCTGGCCGCCGAACCCGCGCCGGACCCCTGCGCCGTGCTCACCGGGCTCTGGCTGCTCGGGCTCGAGACCACCGCCGCGCAGCTGCATGCCGCCCTGCCTCAGGTCGGCGTCGACGGTCTGCGCCGCCTGAACCTGGTGCACCGAGCAGCCCCCGTGGCACCGGGGCCCCCGGCGCCCGGGGAAGGGCACGACGCCGCGCTCTACCGTCCCAGCGTGGACCTGCGGCCCTACCAGGCCGAGCAGGCTCGGGGCCTGGCCGACCTCTGGGTGGCCAGCGACCTTCCCGCCGCACAGGTGCAGGGTCCGCTGCATCCCGAGCATGTGCTCGGGATCGGCGGCGCGAGTCTGACCCTGGCGGCGAGCATCCACCGCACTCCGGTCAAGCGCGCCCTGGAGATCGGCACCGGCTGCGGAATCCAGCTGCTGCACCTGTTGGACCACGCCGAGCATGTCGTGGCCACCGATCTCAGTCAACGGGCACTGGACTTCACCGAGTTCAACCTGGCTCTCAACGCCCCCGCGCTGCGGCTGGACCCCAGAGACCTCGGTGCTCGGGTGGAGCTGGTGCAGGGCAGCCTGCTGGAACCGGTGGCCGGGCGGACATTCGACCTGATCATCTCCAATCCGCCCTTCGTCATCACCCCGCGTCCGCAGGATGAGCAGATCGACGGGCGCTATACCTACCGAGACGGCGGCCGGGCCGGCGATCTGCTCATGGCGGAGCTGATCGCCTCGCTGCCCCAGCACCTCGCCGAGTCCGGGACCGCGCAGCTGCTGGGCAACTGGGAGATCCAGGACCACGCCGCCTGGGACGCCCGACCGCGCCTGTGGTGCGAGACGTTCGGCGCGGAGGTCGATGCCTGGTTCATCCAGCGCGACCGGCAGGAAAGCTCCGCATACGCCGAGACCTGGCTGCGCGACGCCTCCACCCAGCGGGAGCCGGAGAACTACCGCCGCCGCTACGCCGAATACCTGGATGATTTCGACTCCCGCGCGGTGCTCGCGGTGGGATTCGGGATGATCTTCATCCGACGCCGCCCGGCAGATGCGGGCGCGATCACGCCCTGGCGGCGATTCGAGGAGCTCACCGGTGCGGTGGAGCAGCCGCTGGGACCGGTGATCGGGACCACCGCGGCCCGGGCAGAAGCCGTCGCCCGGGACCCGCAGGCGGTGCTCGATGCGGTCCTCGCCGTCGCCGCAGATGTCACCGAAGAACGCCATCAGCGCTTCGGCGCCGTCCACCCGGAGGTGATCCTCGCACGTCAGGGCGCTGGGCTGCGCCGCAGCCGGGCCGTCTCCAGCGCCGCGGCGGGCCTGCTGGGAGCCGCCGACGGGGAGTATCAGGCCGCCGCGCTCGTCACCGCCGTCGCCGCTCTGATGGCGGATGAGTCCACCGATCAAGGCCAGCTTCAACAGGAGCTGCGCAGCGAAATCCTCGACCTCTACGTCGAGGGCTACCTCAGGGAGTCTTGATTCCACCGGCTTCGACGTGTTCTGCTCGCTGATATATTGAGCACTCGACGGCCAGCCCACTGCTGAGCGCCCGAGACTGCACCGCAAGAATTCCCTCAAGGAGATCAGTGCCCGAAGGCAAGAAACTCGTCATCGTCGAGTCCCCGGCGAAGTCCAAGTCCATCGCCAAGTACCTTGGCGATGATTTCATCGTGGACGCTTCCGCCGGGCATATCCGTGACCTGCCACAGCCCTCAGAGCTGCCCACTGATATGAAGAAGGGCCCCTTCAGCCGGTTCGCGGTGAACCCCGACGACGGCTTCGCGCCCTACTACGTGATCTCCGACTCCAAGAAGAAGAAGGTCACAGAGCTCAAGCGGGCCCTGAAAGACGCCTCGGAGCTCTATCTCGCCACTGACGCCGACCGCGAAGGCGAAGCCATCGCCTGGCACCTGCTGCAGGTGCTCAAGCCCAAGGTCCCGGTCTACCGGATGACCTTCACCGAGATCACCAATGAGGGCATCACTCGAGCCCTGCAGAACGTGCGTCAGATCGATGACGACCTCGTCGACGCGCAGGAGACCCGGCGCATCCTGGACCGGCTCTACGGCTACGAGATCTCCCCGGTGCTCTGGCGCAAGGTCGGCAAGGGCCTCTCCGCAGGACGCGTCCAGTCAGTGGCCACCCGACTGGTGGTCGAGCGTGAGCGTGAACGCATGGCCTTCATCCCGGCCGGTTACTGGGACCTCTCCGGGAGCTTCGCCACCGCCGCCGGTGAGGAGTTCACCGCCAAGCTCAACGCCGTCGACGGGGCCCGCGTGGCCACCGGCGCGGACTTCAACGACCGCGGCGAGCTGAAGTCCACCCGTTCCAAGACAGAGGTCAGCGTCCTGGACCGCGAAGCGGCCGAGGCCCTGGCCGAGGGTCTGACCAAGGCGGAGTTCACCGTGGATTCGGTGGAGGACAAGCCGTACTCGCGCCGTCCCCAGCCTCCCTTCATCACCTCGACGCTGCAGCAGGAAGCCTCCCGCAGGCTGCGCTTCTCCTCCCGGGCGACCATGCAGGTGGCGCAGCGGCTGTATGAGAACGGCTACATCACCTATATGCGTACCGACTCGGTGACGCTCTCCAACGAGGCGATCACCGCGGCGCGTCGGCAGATCACCGAGCTCTACGGGGCCGACCATGTGCCGGCCAGTCCGCGCCTGTACTCCAAGAAGAGCGAGACCGCGCAGGAGGCCCACGAGGCGATCCGGCCTTCCGGCGACCACTTCCGCACCCCCGGCCAGGTGGCCAAGGAGCTCTCCAAGGATGAGTTCAAGCTCTACGAGCTGATCTGGAAGCGCACCGTCGCCTCCCAGATGGAGGACGCCAAAGGCTTCACCGCCTCCGTGCGGCTCAGCGCCTCCGTCTCCGGCGGACCCAAGGCCGGCACCACCGCCACCTTCGGCGCCTCCGGCACCGTCATCACCTTCCCCGGCTTCCTGGCCGCCTACGAGGAGATCCGCGAGAGCACCTCGGAGGACGACGAGGCCAAGGCCGGCAAGGCCGATAAGCGACTGCCGAAGATCGAGACCGGCGAGAGCCTGATCGGCCGCGACGTCCAGGCCAAGGGCCATGAGACGACCCCGCCGGCCCGCTACACCGAGGCCACGATCGTCGCGGAGCTGGAGAAGCGCGAGATCGGTCGCCCCTCCACCTACGCGCCGACCATCTCGACCATCATGGACCGCGGCTACGTCACCAAGCGCGGCTCCGCGCTGATCCCCTCCTGGACCGCTTTCAGCGTGATCCGGCTGCTGGAGGAGCACTTCGGCAAATACGTGAACTACGACTTCACCGCCCGCATGGAAGAGGACCTGGACCAGATCGCGCGCGGCGAGCTCCAGCGCGAGGCCTGGCTGCAGGGCTTCTACTTCGGCGCCGAGGACGGCGTCGACGGGCTCAAGCACGTGGTGGAGAACCTCGGCGAGATCGACGCCCGGGCGATCAACTCCATCGAGATCGCCCCCGGCGTGAACCTGCGGGTGGGGCGCTACGGCCCCTATCTGGAGCGGCCGAACCCCGACGGCGTCGTCAACGCCGAGGGTGAGCTGGAGCCCCAGCGCGCCAACCTGCCCCAGGACCTGGCTCCGGACGAGCTCACCGTCGCCAAGGCCGAGGAGCTCTTCGAACAGGCCCAGTATTCAGGCCGGGTGCTCGGCACCGACCCCGAGACCGGTCGCGAGATCGTCGCCAAGGACGGTCGCTACGGCCCCTACGTCACCGAGCTCATCGAAGAGATGACCGAGGCGCAGCTCGAAGAGCATATGAAGTCGCTGCCGACCGAGTACTACAAGAACGGCAAGCCCAAGCCGAAGAAGAAGCCGGCCAAGGAGAAGCCCCGCACCGGCTCGCTGCTCTCCGACATGACCCTGGAGACGGTGACGCTGGAGCAGGCGCTGCGGCTGCTCTCGCTGCCGCGCGTGGTCGGCGCCGATGCAGACGGCGAAGAGATCACCGCCCAGAACGGCCGCTTCGGCCCGTATCTGAAGAAGGGCTCGGACTCCCGCTCGCTGGAGACCGAGGAGCAGATGTTCACCATCACCCTGGACGAGGCGAAGGCGATCTACGCCCAGCCCAAGCAGCGTGGACGCCGGGCGGCGGTTCCCCCGCTGGCCGAGTTCGGCGCCGATCCCACCTCGGAGAAGCAGGTGGTGGTCAAGGACGGCCGCTTCGGCCCCTACGTCACCGATGGTGAGACCAATGTGACAGTGCCCCGCAGCGTCTCGCTGGAGACGCTGACCAAGGAGCACGCATACTCGCTGCTGGCGGAGAAGCGCGCCGCCGGACCGAAGAAGCCCGGTGCGCCCAAGCGGGCCGCCAAGAGCACGGCGAAGAAGGCTCCGGCCAAGAAGCCCGCCGCGAAGAAGGCTCCAGCCAAGAAGACCACCGCGAAGACCGGATCCTAGTCAAGGAGTCACCTGATGCGTCTGGGCGTGCTGGATATCGGTTCGAACACCGTGCACCTGTTATTGGTGGATGCTCATCTCGGGGCCAAACCCGAGGCGTTCGCCTCCCATAAGCGACCGCTGTCCCTGGTCAGACACCTCGATGAGCACGGGGCCATCACCGAGGACGGTCAGCTCGAGCTCATCGGCTTCATCGCCGAGGCCGCCCGGTTCGCCGCGCGGCACCGGGCCGAGGATCTGCTCTCCTTCTGCACCTCAGCGCTGCGCGAGGCCGCCAACGGAGCGGCGGTCCTGCAACGGGTCGTCGCCGAGACCGGGGTGGAGCTCACCGAGCTCACCGGCGCCCAGGAATCGGCGATGACCTTCTTCGCCGCCCGGCGCTGGCGCGGCTGGAGCGCCGGGGACATCTTGAACTTCGACATCGGCGGCGGCTCCTTCGAGATCGCCTATGGGCGCGACGAGCTGCCCGCCACCGCGGTCTCGCTTCCGCTCGGCGCCGGCCGGCTCACCCGTGACTGGCTGGGCGAGGACCCGCCCAGCAAGGACCAGGTGAAGGCGCTCAAGAGCTATGTGCGTGAGGAGCTTGAGGCTGCGCGCCGCGAGTTCCCGGTCCTGAGCGGACACATCGAGGTGCTCGCCACGTCCAAGACCTTCCGCTCGCTGGCGCGCATGACCGGCGCCGCGCCCTCCGCAGAGGGGCCCTATGTTCCGCGCAGCCTGGCCCATGCCGAGCTGAAGCCGCTGGTGAAGAACCTGGCCACGATGACCGCGGCCGAGCGGGCCGAGCTGCCCGGCGTCTCCACCCTGCGTGCCCGGCAGGTCTTCGCCGGCGCACTGGTCGCTGAGCAGGCGATGAAGGTCTTCGGCATCGAGACGCTGCAGATCTGCCCCTGGGCGCTGCGTGAGGGCCTGATCCTGCGCCGGCTGGACTCCCTGGTCCGCGACGGCGCGGTGGCCGTGCCCGCCGCTCCCGGCGTCGGACACGTCAACCTCGGCCGCGAGCTGCGCAAGCCCTCCCGCGGTGAGATCCCCGGCGGTCGCACCCTGGCGACGGCGGCGGTTGAACATGCCCACTGAGGAAGTCCAGCCGCGCCCGCCTCATAAGCTTCCGCGGATCCCCGTGGCGCTCTCCACCTCTTCGGTCTACCCGATGGGGGTCGCCGAAGGCTTCTCCATCGCTGAGGACCTCGGCTATGACGGCATGGAGGTCATGGTCACCCACCGCGGGGAGTCCCAGCAGGCCTCCACGCTGAACGAGCTCTCCTGGCGCTTCGGCCTGCCGGTCATGGCCATCCACGCCCCCACTCTGCTGCTCACCCAGCAGGTCTGGGGCTCCGCCTGGGACAAGCTCAAGCGCAGCGCCGCCCTCGCCCACGAGGTGGGCGCCGGCGTCGTCGTCGCGCACCCGCCCTTCCGCTGGCAGGTCGGCTACGCCGAAGGCTTCGCCGAGGGGATCAAGGATCTGGAGGAGGAGACCGGAGTGCTCTTCGCCGTCGAGAACATGTACCCCTGGCGGGCCGGTGGTCGCGAGGCCACCATGTACCTGCCGCACTGGGACCCGGTGGATCAGCCCTACCCGCACGTCACCTGGGACTTCTCCCATGCCGCCACGGCAGAGGCCGACTCGCTCGAGGCCGTCGAGGCACTGGGACAGCGCCTGCGCCACGTGCACCTGACCGACGGCTGGTCCAACGGGTTCAAAGACGATCACCTCATCCCCGGTCAGGGGGAGCAGCGCGTGGCCGAGGCGATGGAGATGCTCGGCCGGACCGATTTCGCCGAGACCGGGTTCAACGGCGTCGTCGCTGTCGAGGTCGCCACCCGCACCGCCCGCAACGTCGGAGACCGGGAGCGCTGGCTCGCCGAGTCCCTGGCCTTCGCCCGCAGACACCTCGGTCAGGAGTGACGATGTCCACCAGCACCAGCACCAGCACCAGCACCAGCACCAGCACCAGCACTCCCACCGCGCCGCGGATAGCGATGCTCGGCCTCGGCTCGATGAACGGCGCGATCCTCGCGGGTCTGCTGGACTCCTCGGTGGCCCCGGAGCAGGTCCAGGCCACCACACGCAGCGCCGCCACCGCCGAACAGCGCGCGACGCAGTTCGGGATCAGCGTGCTCGCCGAGCAGGACGACGCCGAGGCCAACCGCAGCGCCGCCGGGAAGGCCGACATCATCTTCCTCGGGGTCAAGCCCCATGGCATCGTCGCTCTGGCCGCAGAGATCGCGAGCACCGTGAAGCCAGGGGCCGTGGTGGTCTCCGTGGCGGCCGCGATCAGCGTGGACATGATCGAGGCGGCCCTGCCCCAGGGCCAACCTGTCATCCGGTCCATGCCGAACACCCCGCTCTCGGTGGGCCTCGGCGTGGTCGGGCTGGTCCCGGGCACCCACGTGAGCCCGCAGGACACCGAGACCGTGGCCCAGCTGCTGGGCGCCAGCGGCGCCGTCCACGTGATCGATGAATCCCAGATCGACGCCCTCACCGGGATCTCCGGATCCGGTCCCGCCTACGCCTTCTATCTCGCCGAGGCGATGGCAGAGGCCGGCGTGGAGCTGGGCCTGGACCGGGCGCTGGCGGCTGATCTGGCGGCGCAGACCATCTATGGCGCCGGCAAGATGCTGGTCGAGCACCAGGCTGCGGGCACCGCCGACGCCGCCGGACTGCGCCGCGCGGTCTGCTCGCCCAACGGCACCACCGAGCGTGCCATCAACGCCTTCGACGAACACGACCTGCCCGCCGCCGTGCGCGCCGCCGTCAACGCCAGCGCGCACCGGTCAGCGGAGATCACCGATGAGCTCCGCAGCGCAGACTGAGCACGGCAGGGGCCGCCGGACCGGACCTCGGCTCTACCTGAAGCGGTGGATGGGGCGGCTGACCCGCACCTCGCCGGCACGTGCGGCGATGCTGATCTTCGGGGTGACCATCGCGGTGTTCGCCTCACTGCTGAACATGCCCTGGGCCACCGCCTCCGGCTCCTCCGCCGCCTTCCACGAGGCGCTCTTCGTCGCCACCTCTGCGGTCACCGTCACCGGCCTGACCCCGGTGAACACCGCTGACCACTGGTCCTTCGCCGGTGAAGTGGTGATCCTGATCGGCATCCAGGTCGGTGGACTGGGCATCATCACGATCGCTGCGCTGCTGGCCATCTCGGTGACCCGCAACCTCGGGGTGCGCACCCGGCTGGTCGCGCAGGAGGGCGGAATCTCCACCGGTTCGATGGGCGAGACCGGCCAGGTGATCCGGACCGTGGTGATCGTCTCCGCGGTGGTGGAGGCGCTGCTGGCGATGGTGCTGATCCCGCGCTTCATCCATCTCAACGGCGACGTCGCCAGCGGTCTCTGGGACGGCACGTTCTATGCCATCTCGGCGTTCAACAACGCTGGCTTCGTGGCGCACTCCGAAGGTCTCGCCGGATTCGACAACGACCCGGTGGTCATCTGGACCATCATGGTCGGGGTCTTCCTGGGCAGCCTGGGCTTCCCGGTGCTGTTCATGCTCTGGCGCAACCGCTGGCACGTGCGTCGGTGGAGCCTGCACACCAAGCTCACCCTGGAGGTGACGCTGCTGCTCATGGTCATCGGTGCGGTGCTCTACGGGATCATGGAGTGGTCCAACAGCTCCACCATCGGCGACATGAGCATCGGGGAGAAGCTGCAGAACTCGCTCTTCGCCTCGGTGAACATGCGCTCCGGCGGCTTCTCGGTGGTGGAGTCGAATCTGCAGAACGCCGAGACCATGCTCGTCTCCGATGCGCTGATGTTCGCCGGCGGCGGTTCAGCCTCCACCGCCGGAGGCATCAAGGTCACCACCATCGCGGTGATCTGGCTGGCCTTCCTCGCCGAGGCCCGCGGCGACGCCGAGTCCACTGCCCACGGCCGCACCATCCCGCCGTCCGCCGTGCGGGTGGCGGTCTCGGTGGTCGCCATGGGCGCGACGCTGGTGCTGATCTCCACCGTCTGGCTGATGTACATCACCGGCCTGGACATGGGCCGTCCGCTGTATGAGTCCATCTCCGCCTTCGCGACCGTCGGGCTCACCAGCGGTCTCACCGAGGACCTGCCGCCGGAAGGGCTCTATGTGCTCGCAGCGCTGATGTTCGCCGGTCGGGTCGGGATCATCACCTTCGCCGCCTCGCTGACCGTGCGTCAGCGCAGCCGGGTCCGCTACCGCTACCCCGAAGGCCGTCCGATGATCGGCTGACCCGCTCGCCGGCTGACCCGCTGACCAGAAGGGGTCTACCCTGGAGTCAGCACTTCACGACTCGGCCCTTCCTGGCCGAGCACGTTTCTTCGCGGAAAAGGACGCATTCGTGCCCAAGCTGAACCCCCAGAGCAACAAACCGGTCCTCGTCGTGGGACTGGGACGCTTCGGCATCGCGCTGAGCAACCAGCTGGTCAGCCAGAACAAAGAGGTTCTCGCGGTGGAGCAGAACCGCGGCCTGGTCCAGAAGTACGCCGATATGCTCACCCATGTGGTGGAGGCCGACGCCACCGACATCGAGGCGCTGCGACAGGTCGGCGCCCAGGAGTTCGACGCCGCCGTCGTCGGAGTCGGCACCTCCATCGAGTCCTCCGTGCTGATCGCAGCGAACCTGGTGGACCTCGGGGTCCACCAGGTCTGGGCCAAGGCCATCAACCCGACCCACGGCAAGATCCTGACCAGGATCGGGTGTCACCACGTGATCTACCCCGAGCACGACGCCGGCGTCCGGGCCGCGCATCTGGTCTCGGGTCAGATGCTGGACTTCATCAAGTTCGACGACGACTTCGCGATCGTGAAGATGCGCCCGCCGCGCGAGCTGCACGGCAAGACCATCGACCAGTGCCAGCCGCGCAGCCGGCACAAGGTCAACGTGGTGGGCGTGAAATCGCCGGGCAAGGACTTCGTCTATGCCCAGCCAGACACCCTCGTCTCCGCCGGAGACACCATCATCGTCTCCGGGGACGTCTCCCAGCTGGAGTACTTCGCCGACCACGCCTGAGGAGGCCACCGTGGGAGAACTTCCCGCCGCCGTCGTCTGGGACGAGGCGCTGCTCGAATACCGCTTCAACTCCAACCACCCCATGGATCCCGTGCGGCTGGAGCTCACCGCGAAGCTCTGCGACGAGTTCGGACTGTTCAGCGGCTCACATGTGCGGCAGCTGAAGACCGGGATCGCCTCGGACACCGTGCTGGGCACGGTCCACTCCGCGGACTACATCACCGCTGTGAAGAACGCCGCCGAGCATGGACACGCCTCCGATGACCACGGGCTCGGCACCGAGGACACCCCGGTGTTCAGCGAGATCCACCTCGGCGCCGCCCGGATCGTCGACGGCACCCGCCAGTGCGCCCAGGCGCTGCTCGACGGCACCGCGGTCCGGGCGCTGAACTTCTCCGGCGGGATGCACCATGCCGCGAGATCCCGCGCGGGCGGCTTCTGCGTCTACAACGACTCCGCGGTCGCCATCCAGCTGCTGCTGGATCAGGGCACCCGTCGAGTGGTCTACATCGACGTGGACGCCCACCACGGGGACGGCACCCAGGACATCTTCTACGACGACCCGCGGGTGATGACCATCTCGATCCACCAGACCGGGGTCGCGCTCTACCCGGGCACCGGATTCCCCAACGAGGCCGGCGGTCCGGGGGCCGAGGGTTCGGCGGTGAACATCGCGCTGCCCGAGACCACCGGCGACGCCGGCTGGCTGCGTGCCTTCCACGCCGTCATACCTCAGCTGGTGGCCGCCTTCGAACCCGAGGTCATCGTCTCCCAGCACGGCTGTGACTCCCACCGGGACGACCCGCTCTCGGACCTGCAGCTCAGCGTGGACGCGCAGCGGCAGAGTGCCCTGGACATCGCGCACCTCGCCGACGAGCACTGTGAAGGACGCTGGATCGCCACCGGGGGAGGCGGCTACGCGGTGCACACCGTGGTCCCGCGCAGCTGGACGCACCTGACCGGCGTCATCGTCGGGGCCCCGCTGTCGCTCAAGACCGTGGTGCCCCGCTCCTGGCGGGACCATGTGCGCGAGCGGTACCAGGTCTGCGCACCCGAGACCATGGGTGATGACGCGGAGCTGTGGTGGCGCTCCTGGGAGCTCGGCTACGACCCTTCGGACGCAGTAGATCGCGCGGTGATGCAGACCCGCAAAGAGATCTTCCCGCTCTACGGACTGGACCCCTGGTTCGACTGAGGTCTGGAGTGACTGGGACCCTGTGGTCCGATCGCGACCCGGAGGGGGCGTCGATTCTGTGCCAGCACTGCGTTGCGGCTACACTGTTCCGAGACCTTTTTCTCGTTGTTTACCTACAGACAAGGACTGCACCCCATGGGCTCAGTGATCAAGAAGCGCCGCAAGCGCATGGCGAAGAAGAAGCACCGTAAACGTCTGCGGAAGACTCGTCATCAGCGCCGCAACAAGAAATAAGACTTCTTGGAAGCGCGAAGAAACCCCGGCAGCCAGCAGGCGGCCGGGGTTTCTTCGTCCCACCAGGAAGTCCTGAGAGGAGAGGGGGGTTCGTGAGCCGATCAGTCGAGGTCGAGGTGCTCACCAAGCAGGGATGCCATCTGTGCAAGGACGCCGTGGCAGTCGCCCGCGAGGCTTGCGCGGAGTTCTCCGTGGAGCTCATCGAACGTGACATCACCACCGAGAAGGAGCTGCTCGCCAGCTTCGCCGAGGAGATCCCGGTGCTGCGCATCAACGGTCAGGTCAAGGACTTCTGGCGCATCGATCCGCAGCGCCTGCGCCGACTGCTGCGGGAAGCGACCGCAGAATCCTAGCGGGACTTCCGCGCCCAGATCCGAGGAACGGGCCTGGATGAACAGAGAGGGCCCGCTTCAGAAGAAGCGGGCCCTCTCTGTTCGGGAAGCTCCAGTGCTCGCTGCGGCTCGGGGCCGCGGCGGCAAGTGGTCTCTAGTGGCCGGCGTCGTCTTCGTCGTGGTGGGCCGCGCCGCTGCCCCAGGTGTCAGGACCGTGCACGAGGTGCTCGGCCATGGACTCGTCGAAGCCGTCGGGGAGCAGGTGGCGGTACTCCGGCAGAACGCCGTCGAAGACCGAGGCGAGGATCTGCTTGGACTCGCCGTCGACGCTGACGGTGATCTCGTGCATCGCGCCGGGCTCGCCCTGGAAGGACTCCACGACGAGCTCCTCGTCGAGCTCCAGCGAGATCTTCTCCCCAGCCGGGACCGTGGTGGAGAAGGTCTCGCCGTCGGCGGTGACCTCCACCTCGGCGTCCTCGGTGCCGGTGTTGATGATCGAACCCATGGCCCGAGCGGGGTTGCCGGCCTCGTCGGTGATGAACGCCATGTGCCGGAACTTCACGTCCTCGACGTCGGCGCGGGTGCCGTCGGAGGCGGCGTACTGCTGTGTGGTGGCCTGGTAGTTGACGGCGCTGCAGCCGCTGGCGCCCAGAAGTGCGGCGGCGGCCACGGAGACCGCTGCCATGCGGCGGGTCTTATCAGCTGAGAACTTCACGTGGAGAGTCTCCTCACGGGCTTGGAGCGATACAGATCAGCTCCAGGGTACGCGGTCTTGGACCCCGGAGATTGGCGTGCGGCGCAGATGTCGTCCACGTCAGCGGAGAATCCTCTGCCCACGTGATGGTCTGGTCTGGCCCAATTCTACAGGATGTCGAAATCATTCGGCGGCGAACCCTATGTGGTGACGCGGGAGGGAATCCGGAGCGACACGCGGAGCCAATTGTGACGCGTGATAAACTTGAGTCCGGGAAAGGGGAATCATTACATGAATTTTGAGGTCGGCGAGACGGTCGTATATCCGCACCACGGTGCGGCGACGATCGAAGAAGTGAAGACCCGCACCATTCGCGGCGAAGAGAAGATGTACCTGAAGCTCCGGGTGTCTCAGGGAGACCTGACCATCGAGGTGCCAGCAGACAACGTCGACCTGGTCGGCGTGCGTGATGTCGTCGGTGCGGAGGGCCTGGAGCATGTCTTCGACGTGCTCCGTGCCGAGTACACCGAAGAGCCCACCAACTGGTCACGCCGGTACAAGGCGAACCTTGAGAAGCTCGCCTCCGGCGACGTGAACAAGGTCGCCGAGGTCGTACGTGACCTGTGGCGGCGCGAGAACGACCGCGGTCTCTCCGCGGGCGAGAAGCGCATGCTCGCCAAGGCCCGGCAGATTCTGGTCTCGGAGCTGGCTCTTGCGAAGAAGCTCGACGAGGAAGAGGCTGCGAAGCTTCTCGACGAGATCCTCGATCAGGCCCCGACTCCGGCAGAGCCAGAGAAGGTCGCAGAGTAGAGATGAGCCAGGTGGGACCACAGGTCGCACCGGCAGCCACGGTCGCTCCCGCAGGAGCGCCATCGATGAGTCGCCCGGACGCCGGGACGGGGAAACCTGTCACAGCGCGCCGGGCGCTCATCGTTGTGGCCGCTGGCAGCGGAGAGCGGCTCGGACACGGAATACCCAAGGCCTGCGTGGATCTGGGTGGTCGACCGATCCTTGCCCAGGTGCTGCAGCGCCTCCACGGGCTGAGCAGCGGTGGGCTGACGCCGGGCCGGCTGAGCCACGGGTTGGACGCCGTGGTGCTGGTGCTTCCACCGGACCGGGCCAGCTATGACCAGCTGGCCGCAGTGGGCGAGCAGTTCAGCGCCGCTGCGGGAGTCCCGGTGTTCTCCACCCGCGGGGGAGGCAGCAGGTCCTCCTCGGTGCGCGCCGGGGTGAACCATCTGCTCAGCGCCGCGGCGGCGGACTGGGACCCCGCCACCACCACGGTGCTGATCCAGGACGCCGCCCGCGCCATGACCCCGGAGCAGGTCTACGCCCGGGTCTTCGCAGCGGTGGAGGCCGGCGCCGCCGCCGTCGTCCCTGCCCTGCCGGTGACCGACACCATCAAGCGCGTGCATCCGGAGCCGGCCGCGGACAGCGGCGTCGAACGGGTGGCCGAGACCGTGCCGCGGTCTTCGCTGCGCGCGGTGCAGACCCCGCAGGGCTTCACGCTCGCGCTGCTCCAGCAGGCTTTCGAGTTCATCGGAGATCTCCCCGACGCGGAGGCGGAGGGGCTGACCGATGAGGCCATGATCGCCGAAGCGATGGGCATCGCGGTCGCCGTCGTGCCTGGCTCGGAGAGCGCCCTGAAGATCACTACTCAAGCCGATCTCGCTGCGGCGCAGGCTCTGCTGGCGAGCATCCACACCCCCGAGCAGACGAAGCCTGTGCTGCCGCGGGTGGGAATCGGCCACGATGTCCACGCCTTCGCCCCCGCCGAGGAACCACGTGACCTCTGGCTGGCCGGACTGTTCTGGCCCGGCCAGCAGGGCCTGACCGGACACTCCGACGGCGACGCAGTGGCACACGCCTGCTGCGACGCGCTGTTCAGCGCCGCAGGGCTTGGAGATCTGGGGGTGCACTTCGGCGCCGACACCATCGGCACGGCTCGACCTGAGCTCGAGGGAGCCTCCGGGGCACAGCTGCTGGCCGAGGCTGCGCGGATCCTGGCGGGGGAAGGCTTCGGGATCGGCTCCATCGCCGTGCAGTTCGTGGGCAAGCGACCCAAGTTCGGTCCACGCCGCGAGGAGGCCCAACAGGTGCTCAGCGCGGCAGCCGGAGCGCCGGTCGCGATCAGCGCCACGACCTCCGACGGACTGGGCTTCACCGGCCGCGGCGAAGGAATCCTGGCCACTGCCACCGCGGTGATCTACACGCTCTGAACCGAGGACCGGATAGGCTGACCGCGTGGCACTGCGACTTTATGACACCAAGACGGCGACCGTGCGAGATTTCGAGCCCCTTGAGCCGGGCCGGGTGTCTCTGTACTACTGCGGCGCCACCGTGCAGGGGCGCCCCCATGTGGGCCATGTGCGATCGGCCGTGGCCTTCGACATCCTGATCCGCTGGCTCGAGCACAGCGGCCTCGACGTGCTCAGCGTCCGCAACGTCACCGACATCGACGACAAGATCCTGGAGAAGTCGACGCTCTCCTACCAGCCCGAGCACACTCCCAGCGCGGAGTACCCGGCGCAGGAGCCCTGGTTCGCCCTCGCCTACCGCTTCGAGCAGGCCTTCCATCAGGCCTATGACGCCCTCGGGGTGAAGCGCCCGCGCTACGAGCCGCGCGCCACCGGGCATATGACCGAGATGTTCGCGCTGATCCAACGACTCATCGACGCCGACCACGCCTACCCCGCCCAGGACGGCTCCGGCGACGTCTACTTCGACGTCCGCTCCTGGCCCCGGTACGGGGAACTCACCCACCAGCGGGCCGAAGACATGCAGGACGCCGCTGACGCAGACGCCCGCGGCAAACGCGACCCGCGCGACTTCGCGCTGTGGAAGGGCCACAAGGAGACCGACCCGGAGACCGCCCGCTGGAACGCCCCCTGGGGCGCCGGACGGCCGGGCTGGCACGTCGAGTGCTCGGCGATGGCCACCAAGTACCTGGGCAGCACCTTCGACATCCACGGAGGGGGGCTGGACCTTCGCTTCCCCCACCACGAGAACGAGCTGGCCCAGTCGGCCGCCGCCGGTGACGGCTTCGCGCGCTTCTGGCTGCACAACGGGATGGTCACCTACGCCGGGGAGAAGATGTCCAAATCCGTGGGCAACACCATCGCCCCGGAGGAGATGCTCGCCGCAGCCAGACCCCGCGCTGTGCGCTACTTCCTGGGACAGGCGCACTACCGTTCCCAGCTGGACTACCGCCCGACCTCGTTGGACGAGGCGCAGGCCGCCGTCGAACGCATCGAGACCTTCCTGGCCCGCGCAGCCGAGAGCCTCTCCGGCCAGCAGCTGAGCGCCGACCATGGTGTTCCCGAGGCGTTCAGGGCGGCGATGAACGATGACCTCAACGTCCCGCAGGCGCTGGCGGTGCTGCATGAGACCGTGCGCGCGGGCAATATCGCGCTCGACGCCGAAGACGCCGCGCTCCTCGCCCGCAGCGCCGGGGCCGTGACCACCATGGTGGCGGTGCTCGGTCTCAGCGATGTCCCCGAATCAGGAGACGCTGGCGGCTCCCACGCGGAGACCGCCCTGAGTGAGCTGATCGAAGCCCTGCTCCACGACCGCGTAGAGGCGAAGTCCGCCAAGGACTACGCCCGCGCCGATGCTGTCCGCGACCGGCTCAGCGCAGCCGGGATCGCACTGGAAGACTCCAAAGATGGAACTCGTTGGGCGCTTGCCCGGTCGAGTTCGACCACCAGCCCCGCCACCGGGGCCAGGAAAGGCTGAACATGGCGAAAGACTCACGGCCGAAATCGGCCGCGATCCGCAGAGAGAAGAAGGGCCCCCAGACTGGTTCCGGGGGTCAGGGACGACGCGCGCTGCGCGGCAAGGGACCGACGCCGAAGGCGGAGGACCGGGTCTATCACAAGGCACACCGGCAGAAGATGCTCGCCGATCGGGCTGCCACCAAGACCAGCAGCAGCCAGCCGCGCCAGCGCGGCTCCGGCTTCGGGGCCGAAGACATGGTCGCCGGACGGAACTCCGTGCTCGAGGCGCTGCGCGAACGAGTTCCCGCCAAAGAGCTGCACGTCGCCACCGATGTGGAATCCGACGGCCGCGTCCGCGAGGCGCTGCAGTTCGCCGCCGAAGCCGGGGTCCGGGTCCGGGAGGTCACCCGCCGGCACCTGGACAACTCCACCGGCGGCGCGGTCCACCAGGGGCTGGCCCTGCTGCTGGAGCCCTACGACTACGTCGACGTGCTGGACCTGGCAGAGAACGAGCTGGAGCGCGCGGCCAAGGGCCACATCCCGCACCAGCCGCTGTTCCTGGCCTGCGACTCGATCACCGATCCGCGCAACCTCGGCGCGATGCTGCGTGCTGCCTCGGCCTTCGGCGCCCACGGCGTGCTGATCCCCGAACGGCGCAGCGCCGGCGTCACCGCCACCACGTGGAAGACCTCGGCCGGGGCCGCGGCGAGGATCCCGGTGGCACGGGCGAAGAACCTCACCCAGGCGCTCAAGGAGGCGAAGCAGCTGGGCTTCTTCGTGCTCGGACTCGACGGAGACGGAGACATCTCCCTGCAGAACATCGAACTCGCCCAGGAACCGGTGATCATCGTGGTCGGCTCCGAGGGCAAGGGGCTGTCCCGGCTGGTCCGGGAGACCTGCGACCAGATCGTCTCGATCCCGATCACCTCCGCGACCGAATCCCTCAACGCCTCCATGGCCGTGGGCATCAGCCTCTACGAGATCGCGATGCGGCGCCAGGGGGCACGTCAGTAAATGGTGAGCTTCCGAGGTGAGGAACAGTCAGGATTCCTGGATCTGGTCGGAACGTGGCTGTCCCAGCAGTCGTGGTTCCAGGCCGCACCAGGTCGCCGTGTCATCACCCGTGTCGGTGGTCTGCGGCTGCCCGCCTCGCACGGCGACCCCGACCAGGGCCTGCACCTTGAACTGCACATCTTGACCGTCGACCATTCCGCCGGGCAGGCACGCGTGGCGGTGCCGATGGCGCTGCGCACCAGACCATCGGCGCTGGCCGGCAAGACCGCCTTCATCGGACGACTCGCCACCCCCGCAGGTGACCTCTGGGTCTACGACGGGGCCAGGGATCGGGCCTTCCTCGCCGCCTGGCACGAGATGGCCCGCCGCCAGCAGGGCAGCCGCAACGGCCGTTCGAGAGGCGAGGCCTTCGCCGAGTTCGACACCTGGCCAGCCTTCACTGCCAAGCTGCAGCGCACGCCGTTGGACGCGCCGACGCCTGCCGTGGTCCGCACCGCGGTCACCATCGAGGGTGAAGTCGGCGAGACAGGCAGGACTGTCGTGGACTTCATCCGCCGACCTGACCCGCAGCGCTCAGCACCGCTGGACACGGTGCTTCGGATGACCAGGAGCGGCAGCCGCACCGTGGCAGGGGTCCTGGGCGTGGTCACCGGAAGCTGGCCAGAGTCGAACCCGACCACCGGGGAGAACCGGTGGGTCACCGGCGATCTGGGTATCATCCGCGAAGCCTCAATCGCAGCCGCACCGGCCTCAGCGCTGGTCCGCACCGCCCTGCACGATGAATCAGACTTCCTCACCGAGGCCACTCGGCTGGGTCGTAGCCTGGGTGACTTCCACGCTGATCTGGCCGGAAACTTCGGGGCATACCCGCAGACGTCCCTGCAGCTGGAGATCATGAATGGCCGTGCCGCCGACGCGCTGGACCAGGCGTGGGGGCAGGTGCGCGAAGACTTCGAGGAGTCCGAGGCGACGGACCTTGCCGAGGTTGTGGAGCTCCTCACCCGAGAGCTCCGAGATGCCGAGCAGGTGATGAGCCTGCAGAAGATCCACGGTGCTCTGAGCGTGGATCGAATCCGACAGGCAGACCACGATGCAGGGTGGATCATCGACGAGGACGGCGGCATGGTCGATCACGCCCTGCCTCTGCGCGACGTGGTCTCCGTGCTCATCTCCTTGGCGGAGCTGGTGATGGAGACCTCCCAGGAGGATGCTCGCCCAGCGGCAGCCCCAGCCGACACAGCCAAGCTCGACCTTGGCCTCTGGTACGAACAAGTCACCGACGCAGTGCTGGAGGGGTACCGGAGCAGCGATGCACCACGTGCCGGAATCGAATCGGACGCCTTCCGCGCCGCGATGCTCACCGAAGCACTCGAGCTCTTCCACCGCTCGGCCGCCCGCTGGGTCTTCCAGCCATCCATGTTGCGGCCAAGCAGGACCTGAGCCTGTGACCGCGCTGGTCCATCGGGGATGAGTCCGGGTTCGATGTGAAAACCGCCAGGTCACGGGGATCCAGGGGTGTGATGCAGGTCGCACTGGTTTTGGTTTGCGGACTCGGCGGGGCGTGTGTAAAGTTCTATCTCGTGCTCAAGGGGGCACGGCGGGAAGCTGAGGCGGACCGCGAAGATCCCCGGATTTGATAACCACATAGCTTCTCCCCACACAGGATCTGTTCCTTGTTGCGGTGCGCTGGCCCTCTGGGGTTGGTCATCGGCTCAAGCGAGGTGTTCCCGGGGGGTTCGAGACCACGGTTTGTGTGGTGTTCATGCAGAGTTGACCTCGAGTTGACGAAGACGAACACCGCGACGTAGAGTTGAGAACCGCGCAGACGACGAGTTCGAGTCGATCGCAGCGAGTATTCGCTGGGAATGATTCATTCGAAGTCGGGTCAGGACGGCGGAAACGCTGAATTGACGAAGCGGGAGCTTGTTGGTAAGCTTACAAAGTTGCTTCGGAGCGATTCAG
>NZ_JAJOYY010000009.1:0-66874 GCF_022565895.1 Nesterenkonia sp. YGD6
GCACTGTGGGCCTGGTCCGAGACCTGACTCGAGGCATCCTCGGCCGACCCCATCACCTGGTCCTTCCACCCACCCACGGTGCTGCGGACCTTCTCGGTCTGGCGCGCAGCTACCTTCGACGGGGAGACCTTGTCCGCGACCGCGTCCACGTCAAGGGAAAGACTGCTGCGGGTCCGCTCGATATCAGCGCGGATCTCTTCTGGACTCTGCTGTGTCATCGGGTCTCCTTCGTGGGGGTGAGAGCATCAGGAACTTCTTTAAGGGTCTCCGCAGTCTGCGGGGCACCCTGAACCTCATCAAGGGTCTTCTTACCGAGCACCGCCAACACCGCAGCGACGATCGCCCAGACCACAGCCACGATGACCGCAGACCATGCATGACCCAGATCAGTGGCACCGATCCCGGACCACAGAGCGATCGAGAGGAACAACAACACGAAGTGCCCCGCGATCCCGGCGCCGCCGAACATGCCAGCACCCTTCCCTGACTTCTTCGCGGTCTCGGAGAGCTCCGCCTTCGCCAGCGCGGTCTCCTGCCGGATCAAGGTCGAGAGGTCATCGCTGACCTGAGACATCAGCGAACCCAGAGACTCCTGCTCGGCCTTGCGCTCGGGTTCGGTGGGGAAGCTGGAGCTGCTCATCGGCCACCACCCCCGGCATAGGGATCGGTACCGGCCGGGTAACCGGGCGTCGGAGCCCCGGTCGTCGGACCACCGGCGGTCACCGGTGTGGTGTCTGGCATGGTCCCCGGGACGGCCTCCGGTGTGGCCCCAGGTGCGGCCCCAGGTGTGGCCCCCGGTGTGGTCCTCGAGGCAGAGCGGGACTCGGTGCGGGACTCGCTGCGCGGGGTGGAGGTGCCCTGCTTGTCGTCATCGGCGTGATGCTGCGAGATGCCCCGGGTCAGCCGACCAGCGGCGAACCCGACACCAGCGGCGATCGCGAGAAAAGCGACCGGCCGACGGCGCGCGAAGCTCTGGACCTCCTGGAGGACCTCCTTGGGATCATGATCCTCCAGCCAGCTCGCGGTGGTCTCGGCGCGGGAGTTCAGCTGGTCCACGAGGTCTTTCGCGACCCCGGGCTCAGGCTTCTCACCACGCGCGATGCGCCCGACGTCATCGCTGAAGGTGCGCACCGTGACTGCCGCCCGATCCAGCTGCTCCGCGGCCTGGGACTCCAGCATCGTGCTCGCCTCACCGCCGAGGCGCTTGGCCTCACGCACCGCGTCGTCCTTGACCCCAGCGGCCTCCTGCGCCGCGGTGTCCTTCACGGCCCGGCCGGCGTCCTTGGCATCACCGGCCACGTCCTGGGCCGCACTCTTGGCCTGATCTGACTTGGCCTGATCTGACCTGCCCTGCTCGGATGAGCCCTGATCTGATGTGCTCTGGTCTGATGTGCTCTGGCCAGTGCTGGGCCGGCTCGCGCTGGCCGGACCGGACCGGAACTGGTCGGTCGCATCCGTGGTCTGTCGCGATGCGTGGGGTATGCCGGAGCGGGGGGTGACGTCGCCCGCGCTCTCCGGGAATTGGCGGTTCTGTGAAGTGTTGGTGGAGTCAGTCATGACTGCCTTTCGTTGTGATCTTCGACGAGGCGATGAGCGGGGTGGGGCTCAGACTGGGCGTATCTGGTGCCTCAGTGTGCAGCTTTGGCGCCGCGGATGTGATCATGGGTGCGATCGTTGTCGTCGCCCTCGATCTCCTTGGCCAACAGACCCGAGCCGATCGCCCAGATGGCTGCGCCGATCAGTCCCAGCCACACGCCGAGCTCGATGGAGAGGTTGTCACCGCGTTCCAGCGCTCCCATGGGTTCCATGGCGAAGGCCAGGCACTGCGCAGCAGCTGCGATGCCGACGGCCATCGAGACCAAGGTCAGACCGCGGTGTTGGCCGCGTCGAGCACGTCCGCGGGCAAGGAACAGGGCGACCAGCAGACCCACCCCCAGGTAGGCGATGAACGGAATCAGGGAGTCCGTCTCATAACCGCTGTAGGACTCGGAGTCTTCGGTGGTCACCCAGTCCAGGAACGGCGCGATGTTGAAGAGGAGCACGCCCACCACGGTGACGATCAGGCCGGTCGCGGCGGCGCGCCGCTGCTTGGGGGCCGGAGCATGATCGGTGCGATCGGTTTTGGGCCGGTTCGCAGCCGGAGTGTTGGGGCGGGATTCAGGGGTGTACGAGTTCTGCGTCATTGGGGATTCCTTCGTGTAGGGGGGGGGATTGAACCAGGGAAATCGTGGTGGTCACGGCTCGCCGGACAAGCCGAGGTTCCAGTCGGGCATTTCTCCTCTGCTGGCCAGAGCGGCTAGCTCTTCCAGGACCGCCGGCCGGTGTTGTGCGCACCATGGGAAGACGGTGGTGGGTTCGAGAACACCGATGAGTTCTACCTCGTCGCGGACCAGCAGGGGTCGGACTCCGTGAACCTGGAGCGTCGAGACATCGACGTCGAAGGAGTCTTCTGGGTGCAGAGATGGAACGGGGGTCTCGATCAAGTCCACACATCTCGTCGATGACGAGACCTCCGGGCTCAGCGGGCGAAGGGAGTCGCGGAGGTTCTGTTCGGTGCCGCTGACCAGCGGAATCACCGTGCGGCTTCGCGATGGAGCGCCCGGATCCAGCCCTACGTCTGCCTCGGTGAGTGTCATGAGGCACCTGCCATGTCCGAGGACGTGGGGAGGATTGACGGGGGATGGTCCGCGTGCTTCTCGAACGGGGACGGCTCATGTCCGACGAAAGGGGCGTCCCGGCGCGGAGACGGCGAAGCTTGCTCGTCGCCTCGGGAAGGAAGCTGGATGCGGTCCTGGGTCAGACAACCATCAAGATCGATGGGGAGAGGACCGGGAAGAAGTTCGACGGCTATACCGGTACGTAGCGTGTGCTCCATCATTACCTAAACAGATCGGTAGGAGGAGTCCGCTACTTGAACTCTGCTCTGAGACTACGGGCTATTCCCTCAGAAGCAAACCGTTCGCAGCGCCTGAAACTCGAAAGACCTCGCACAGACAGCTCGCGTGGAAACTCATCTCAGCGGCAGAGAGGCGAGAGCGAACTGTGTGCTGCATGCGGCGATGGATCGGTCAGCTACGCTGTGGCCATAGCTCAAGAAGATGGGTTCTTGTTTCTTCAGACAAGGGTGTCCCATGGAGCACATTTCCCGAGTAGTCATCAGCACCTCCGGTCTGTCTGGACCGATCATCGTGGAGGTCGTGGGATGCCTGACCTTGGAAAGCTTCTCGGCAGCGTCTGCAGTCCTTGACCAGTTGCTGGCCGTCCGTTCGTTTCCGGATCTGATCGTCGACCTGCGGGGCACGGCGCATATCGAGCCCGTGGGGCTGGCGGCGTTGGAGATGTACTTCGCTGGCCACCGTGTTCCCCAAGGTCTTCCAGAGATATCTCTGGCGACACCGCGTTTTCCGCGGCCGTGCGTGGCCGATGAGTCTGCTGCCATGAGAACTCGGGACCCGCACTGGGACTCCCGCTCGCGCTCGGAACCGCGGTCTGAGAACACCTACGAACGGCGCCCGTTCCTTCGCTGGCGTTCATCGAAGAGTGCTGTTCTGCGCAGTCAAGAGGACCTTCGCCCCGTTTGAGTAAGCAAGAAGCATCCCGTAGCTGCTGACATGAGACCCGCAGCCCAGGGGCTGCCAGGTGGTCCATGGCGCATACTGCCCGTCGTTGGGAACATGTTCAGGTATCCGGACCAGCCAGAAGAAGCCTCATGGTTCTGCAGAACAAGCTCTGCGTACTACGCAACGCCCGAGAAGCCAGACGCCGTCTACGCCCGCAAACTCCAGGAAGTCATAGGTGGTCAGTACGGAGAGATCACCGTGGCCATGCAGTACAGCCTTCCAGGCATGAAACGCCCGCATTCCCGGAAAGTACCGGGACCTGCTATGGCTGACGGTTCGTGGGCCTCGGGACCCAGCCCGGACGGACTCGGTGAGTTCAGCTATGTGGAGACCCCGCCACCGAGGTGCCGAACATCGTGGAGAAGACGGCCGGTGCGGTGGCAGGACAAGCTGAGGAAGGAGTAGCCACGACCTGCTCACGCGAGGCGGGATCGCGCCATGGGTGGGGCCCCGCCTTGTGCGGACCGCACAGGTTGAAGGCGTATGGTTGCCCTCACGGAGGAGGGCCGTCGAGTGGTTGCAGGACAGGGCGCAGAGCAGCCGGATCGATTTCACAGTGGCGCAACAATGACCGCAGGTCAGGTGCGTCCGGTGAGTTCCGTGCCATTCCCACATCCACCCGTGAGCAGG
This sequence comes from Nesterenkonia sp. YGD6, assembly GCF_022565895.1. Taxonomy (NCBI): domain Bacteria; kingdom Bacillati; phylum Actinomycetota; class Actinomycetes; order Micrococcales; family Micrococcaceae; genus Nesterenkonia; species Nesterenkonia sp. YGD6. The sequence continues at coordinate 4,251 of NZ_JAJOYY010000009.1, forward strand.
ACTCCACGCTCACGTGTGAAGCTCTCTTCGAGCCGGGGACTGGATCAAATCTTGTCGGTGTTGCGTTCTGCGCGCGTCACCGGTGCCGCCACAGGGAGATGATGATGCCAACCGAACTGCCACTGGACGAATTGTCGCTGGTGTTCGCCCGCGTCAATGGCATGTTGCTCAGTGAAGAAACCGTCGAACGCGCGGTTGAACTCCTCGCCCAGGCGGCGAAAAGCACTGTTCCGGGCGCGATCGGCGCCGGTGTGACGTTGATCAGCGATGCAGGGAGCAAGGAGAGCGCCGGCAGCACTGACCGGGTGGTCCGCGAGGCCGATGATCTCCAATACGTGACAGGGGAGGGCCCCTGCCTGAGTGCTTGGGCATCGCGCATGGTTGTCAACGTCCAAGACGTCCAGTCCGATCCCCGCTGGCCTGACTGGTCCGCGGCCGTCGTCGGGCTGCCAATTCGGTCCGTGCTCAGCGCGCCGCTGCAGCATCAGGAGATCGCCGTCGGCGCCATGAAGGTCTACTCCGCCGCGGACTCCGCCTTCACCTCGGAGACCGAACGGCTGTTGACGATGTTCGCCGTTCCGGCCGCTGCGCTCTTGTCTCATGTGCAGACCAAGGACCTTCCGGTGAAGCTCAGCGGATCCTTGCGGAACGCCATGGGCAGGCGCGACATGATCAATATCGGCAAAGGCATCCTCATGGCCCAATCCGGGTTCGACGAGGAAGCCGCGACCCTGCGCCTGATTCAGGTCGCCCGCGCCGAACGCATCACTGTGCTGGAGGTCGCCGAACACATCATCGCAGACGGCCAGCGCCAGGGCGGTAATCAGTTGTGAAGGATCCCAATCCACCGAAGCCTTCACGGCCTGAGGGCGACCTGCCCTCCGGTGGTTCGGGGGAGTCGCAGCGCCGAATCCTTGGCCGGGCGGTGCGCCATTCGGCGCTTCCACTGAAAGGGCTGTGGCTGCACTACTTCAGCATGGGCGGCACGGCCGGTGAGTACGAGCTCGATGCCTACATCAACGCCTCGTACTCGTTGCCTGATCTTCAGCAGGACATCTTGGCCCAGGCCGTGAACGAGATGATCGACATGCTCCCGCCGCCGCCCCGGGCGTCATACAGCGATGACACGGACGACGGCGGCCCGCCGACGAAAGAACTTCAGGGGTAAGACATCATGCAGAGCGTAGAAGAAATTCGGACGCAGGCGAACACAGAACAGGGACAGCCTTCCGCGCACGACCAAGGAAGCTCTGCCGGGGCGCATCAGCTGGCCTCACAGCTCGGCGATCTGGCCCGATCCCTCAACCAGGAGAGTCCGGAGGCTGTTCTCGAGCTCGTGGTGGCCGCCGCCATCGAACTCATCCCCGGCGTCGAAGAGGCCTCTCTGAGCATCGTCACCGGGCGCAAGGAGGTCGAGACGGTGGCTCCCTCCAGCGAGCTGCTCAGACGATTGGACGATCTGCAGGTGGAATTGACCGAAGGTCCTTGCCTCGAGGCGATCTACTCGGAACGAACCATCCGCGTGCGTGACATGGCGACCGAGACCCGGTGGCCCAGCTTTGCTGAGAAGGCGACCGAAGCCGGAGTGGGCAGCATGTTGGCCTTCCAGCTCTTCGTGGTGGGAGACAACCTGGGCGCGCTGAACCTCTACTCCAGTCAGGTCGACGCGTTCGACGATGACTCTGAGCATGTCGGGCTGATCGTCGCCTCACATGCCGCGGTTGCCCTCGCCGACGCCCAGCAGGTCAGCCAGCTCCACGAGGCGGTGCAGAGCCGGGACGTGATCGGACAGGCCAAGGGAATCCTGATGGAGCGCTACAAGATCACTGGACATCAGGCCTTTCTGCTGCTGGCCAAGGCCAGTCAGCACACCAACAAGAAGCTGCAGGTCCTTGCCGAAGACCTGGTCAACAGCGGAGAACTTACCGGCGGCAAGACCTGAGCGGAAGCGCAAGATGGGGAGCTTCGACTCGCCTGCTTGACCCCGGCTGCGCTCCGGGATGTCGAGAGATCGACATCCCGGAGTCGCTGGACGCGGTATTCGCCAGGGGGTTCCGTCGTTCTCCTTTGAACGGCAGGGGCCACCCCTGAAGCGAATCAGTTCTTGATGTAGCCGTTGGGATTGAGCACGAACTTCTTCGCCGCGCCTGCGTCGAACTCTGCGTATGCAGCCGGCGCCTCATCAAGTGGTATCGCAGTGGCGCTGACGGCCTTGGCGATCTGCACCTTCTCTTGAAGGATCGCCTGCATGAGGTGACGGTTGTACTTCATCACCGGGCACTGACCGGTGGCGAAGGACAGGGACTTGGCCCAGCCCAATCCCAGACGGATCGAGAGGGATCCTACTTGGGCTGCCTCGTCGACTCCGCCTGGATCTCCGGTGACGTACAGGCCGGGAATTCCGAGCGCGCCGCCCGCTTCGGTGAGGTCCATCAGCGAGTTCAAGACGGTTGCAGGTGCCTCCTGTGCTGAACCAGCGCCGTGTCCACGGGCCTCGAAGCCGACTGCGTCAACGCCGCACTCGACCTCCGGCACCCCGAGGATCTGCTCGATCTGGTCGCGGGGATCGCCCTTGGAGACATCGACGGTTTCGCACCCGAAGGAACGGGCTTGAGCCAATCGCTCCTCATTGAGGTCACCGACTATCACCGCACCTGCGCCCAGCAGCTGTGCACCGACGGCAGCGGCCAGTCCGACGGGGCCAGCACCGGCGATGTACACGGTAGATCCGGGTCCGACACCGGCAGAGTAGGCGCCGTGGAAGCCGGTCGGAAAGATGTCCGAGAGCATGGTCAGATCAAGGATCTTCTCCAATGCCTGGTCCCGGTCTGGGAATTTCAGCAGGTTCCAATCGGCATAGGGCGTCAGCACATACTCCGCCTGCCCTCCGACCCACCCTCCCATGTCCACGTATCCGTAGGCGCTGCCAGGGCGGTCTGGATTCACATTGAGACAGATTCCGGTCTTGCGTTCCTTGCAGTTGCGGCACCGCCCACAGGAGATGTTGAACGGCACTGAGACGATGTCGCCGACCTTGATGAATTCAACATCAGGGCCTACCTCCACCACTTCACCGGTGATCTCATGTCCGAGAACGAGCCCCGCGGGGGCGGTGGTCCGGCCTCGCACCATGTGCTGGTCGGAGCCACAGATATTCGTGGCCACTGTCCGGAGGATGGCGCCGTGCGGAACTTTGCGTCCGATGTTGGCGGGATTGACGCCTGGCCCGTCCTTGAGCTCGAACTCGGGATAAGGAGTATCTACGACCTCCACCACACCCGGACTCTTGTACGCGATTGCACTGTTTGCAGACATTGCTATCCTCTCGTTGGACCATGGCGGGTGGGTTCCGCCACATGCATCAAGTCTCTATTTGGGCGTGATTCTTCTCAATGACCCTTGAGGTTGGTTACACCTCTACCTTCGGGTAGGTCACATCAGTAGTATTCGGAATATGGAACGCGTCACATTTTCCGACGATCTGCTCCACCGGCTCTTCGAAGTTCTCGGCTCGCCGCTCGGCTCGATCGCTCGCGGGCTCTCTGAGCTGCTGGGCCCGCTGGTGTCGCACTCAGCATTGGTCATGTTCACCGCCGACATCAGTGGCGGCCGTTCTCAGTATTCTGGCGATCCGGCTGTTCACCGCGGTGTGCGTGGACTGGACCTTGATCAGATCCGGAGAACGATCGGCAGTGTCGAGGGCGTCCACCAGACCACGCTGCGGGTCGGGGAGGATGAGCGCTCGACACTGCAGGTTCTGGCCCGCAACGGTGCGCTCTTGGTCATCACTGATCCAGGCCCGGTGTCTGATGTCGAGCGACTGCTGGACATCTGGAACATCGTCTCGCTGCACGTGCAGGAGCGCGCAGACGAAGCCGCGCCGGACTATCTCCGCCATGCACGGTCGACTGCGGGGGTCCGTCTCCAGGCGCTGAGCGAGATCAGAGACGAGTACTCGGCGATTCTGGACAGCATCCTTGTTCCGCTCAGATCAGGACAGCTTTCTGATGCCTCAGCGCGAGACGCTGCCATTGCCCGATCCGCCGCAGGACTGACTCGACTTCACACCATGACCGGGCAGGCGCGCACCGTAGCAGAGGAGCCGGTGGCCAGGTCCTTCGCGCGTCTGAAAGAAGAACTTTGGTCCGCCGCGCGCTACTGGCACGTTGAACTCGAGTTCATAGAACCGCCTGAGGGTGACCACCTGGTCTCCGATGACATCGCTCGTGGAGCCAGGGCCGTGGTCCACCGAGTCATTCTCAGCCGGATGGAGAGTTCTGAGATCAGCCGTGTGCGCGTGCAGTGGGACTGCGACGGCACCGATCTCATCGTCAATGTTCGCGATGATGGCGATGGTGGGACCGCCGATGCAGATACCTTGCTGCAGATTGCTCAGCAGCGCGTCCATGCACTCAGGGGGCAGATTTCGGTGAATTCGACATCAGGTTGGGGTGCAGAGCTCAAGGTGGTCCTTCCGCTGGATCCTCCCCCGGTTCTGCCGTCCACGGCAGCGATCGCCGGCCTCCGGCCACGGGAGATGCAAGTAGCGAACCTTCTGGCGTCAGGAAGCAGGAATCGTGCCATCGCTGATGAGCTGGGGATCAGCGAGAACACGGTGAAGTTTCACATCTCTCGGATCCTGCACACGCTGAAGGCCGACTCCCGCGCGGAGGCCATCGCCGCGCTCCTGGCTGAGCAACGGGCCTGAGGAACCCATAGATCGTGGAGTTCGCTCGTACGAGATTTCGCCCTGGACTATTCCGCCAGCGCCTCATCGAGGATCTGCGCCTGGGGCAGCGAGAAGTGGTCCTCTCCCTCCGGATACTCGGCCCGCACCTGCTCGAACCCCTGTTGGCGATACCAGGCTGAGCCTTTCTGGGCGGCCGTCACTGCGTCGAATGGTGCGTAGGCGACAGTGCCGTCATCCAAGGTGCCCGTCACCCAGAGCAGTTCAAGGGACTCCCGCTGCGCCGATGTGGGTTCTGCGACGGCGGCCTGTGGAGCTCCTCCGCCGCCGATCATCACGGCGCCCCCGGTCACAGCTTCAGGGGTCCGGGGGAGCACGCCATAGGTGATCATCTCGGCACCCCCCGAGTACCCCATCCACCAGACGCGCCCGGCGTCGACGGCGTAGGGTTCCAGCACGCGTTCGTTGAGCAAATCGCGCAGCCAGGGAAGGTTCGTCGAGATGTCGTTCCACCAGGTCACTTCGCCTTGCGCATCCGGGGTGAGCGGTGCCAGCAACATCATGTTGTGCGATGCGGCGACGGCGGCGAGACAGTTCAGCAGCCCGTCGGGGTCCTGATGTTCGGCCCCGCCGTCGCCATGGAGCCTGACCACCACGCCTACCGGCTCGTCGAAATTCACGCCCCTGGTGTAAAGGTGGTAGCTGCTGGTCGAATAGCCCGAGGTGAACTCGCGAGCGAGCTGCACAGAGTCCACTGCATCCCCAGACTCGCCGCCGCTGACGGGATCGGGGTTCGCCCGCGGGTCGGGTGGCGCGATCCCGTGTGCTTCACATCTGGCAGGGGACTCCTCAGCGGCCTCCGTGTCCTCCTCTTCACCCAAGAGCATGCTCAGCATGAAGAACCCGACGAGCACGGCGAGCACGGCTACCCCCATTCCGGACAACAATGCCCAACGCTTCGTCATAGCTGCATTCCTCGTGGTTGCACCGGGCGTCGGCTCCGAGGGTTCTTCGGAGACGCCGGACGGTGGATCTGATGGGGTTCGTGCATCGGCATGAGTGGCTTCTGCGAAGAGTGTATGAGATACGGGGCCGCAGTTGAGCGCAAATGCGTGAGGAACCCGGTGTCCACTGATGGAAGCGCTGCTCAGGGCAGGCGGGGGAGTCGCGGTTCGAACAGCCAGGCGTGCAGCAGTGACCGTATCGGCTGGCCTGAGACTCGCTCGGCGTGGTCGAGAAAACCAGCGGTGGACACCGTGCGGTATCGATTCTCTGCCGTCCATGAGCGCAGCACCCGGAAGAACACGTCGTCCCCCGTGAGGGAACGCAGGGCGTGCAGCGTGAGCGCACCGCGCATGTAGACACGGTCGTCGAACATGCCCGGGCCGCCGGGATCGGTGAGCACGATGTTCTGCGGCAGGGTCGCCAGTCGATCGTGCGCCTCGCGTGCGTGGGTGTCGATGCCGCGCTGGCCGGAGTCCTCCGACCACAGCCACTCCGCGTAGGTCGCGAAGCCTTCGTTGAGCCAGATGTCAGCCCATCGATGCGGGGTCACCGAATTGCCGAACCATTGGTGAGCGAGCTCGTGGGCGACCAGGCGCTCCCTGCTCCAACCAGGCCTGAGATGATTCGAGCCGAGTATCGACAGCGGCTGGGATTCCAGCGGCATCTCCAGCGCCTCGTCGGTCACGACGACCGTGTAGGAGCCGAAGGGGTATTCCCCGAAACGCCGATCGAAGACCGTCATCATCGCGTGCTGCTTGCCCAGAGAGTCCTGCGCCTGCTTCCACAGATGATCCCCGCAGGCCAGCCACAGGGGAACTCGTGCGGGCGCGTGTCCGGCGGGTGAGATCCGGTCGCGTCGATACGCGCCGATCTGCACCGTCGCGAGGTAGGTGGCCAGCGGGTGTGCGGATTCCCAGGTCCATGCGGTCCGGCTGCCATGCCGGGTCACCTCCAGCAGCTCGCCGTTGCTGATCGCCGTGTAGTCCGAATCGACCAGAACTGTGCAGCGGTAGGTGGCCTTGTGGCTGGGGTGGTCGTTGCACGGAAACCAGGTGGCCGCTCCATTCGGCTGGCCTGCCACCAGCACGCCGTCGGAGAGCTCCTCCCAGCCGACGTCGCCCCAGGTGCCGCGCTGTGGTCGGGGTTTTCCGGCATAGCGCACGTCGATGATGATCGGCTCATCCGCGGCGAAGTGTGAGTGCAGCACCAGCTTGGTGCGAGTCTGCTTGAACCGGGTCTTGGTGTCGTTGAGCAGCACCTGGCTGACCTTCAGCCCGCACAGATCAAGTTCGATGGTGGACGCCTCGGCGAGCACCCGGCCGTGGAGCACTGCTCGGCCGGTGAGTCGGTTCGGCCGGATCTCGTAGTCCAGATCGAGGTCGTAGTGGTCGATCTGGAGATCAGTCGATCCAGAGGTCGGAGTATAGGAGTCGAGCTGGCTCATGGGAGAAACACGCGTCCTTCTGCAAGATCGTCAGATTTCGGTTCGCGACCCTCGTGCGCAGCGAAACGGTGTGAGAATGAGCTGATTCGATCAGGTTCAGTGTTCACCGCGAGTCAGGGTTTCGGGAGGTGGTTCGGTGGAGTGGACGTATCGTTTCGGCAGCGAGGTGGACTCGGTCGTCCGCGCCCTGGTTGCCGAAACCTATGGTGTCGAGCCGGCACGGGTGGAACTGCCCCGTAGGCGTGGAGCACCGGAGGCCAGGATCGAGGGGCAGCGGATAGAGGTCTCCAGGTCCCGCTCGCAGGGATATGTCGCGGCGGCCTGTGCCGGTCCAAGTGAGAAGTTCTCCTTGGGGATCGACATCGAGGCGGTGAGGCCATTTCTGGCTTCGGCGACAGAGCCACGCCGTTTTGCGGAGGTGGTGCTGGCGCCGGAGGAGATCCGGTGGTTCCGCGCGACCAGACGTGTCGCTGAGGCGCAGCGACTGTCCTGGCTGTTGCGAACCTGGGTGCGCAAGGAGGCGGTGCTGAAGTCGTTGCATACGGGCTTCGACACCAGCCGCGGCGGCATGCCGCCCACTGCCGTGGTGCTGAACGAGCCCTGGGAAGCCCCCGCGTGTCTCAGCCACGCCCTGGTGACGTTGACCGACCTGCCCACCCGGGACGACGTCGGGGACTCTGGGCCCGTGATGCTGGCTCTGGCCCAGAACACAGGCCCGGTCAGGCGCCCGCGCCGGTGAATCCTCGGGCGGAAGACGGCCCGATCCGACGATGCTACCTGCGTCGGCCCTCGGAGGACCGCCCGGGCTCGGCGGCGTCACCGGGCGTTCCGGCGCTGTCGCACTTGCGCCGCCATCGTTCCTTCACGTCCTCGGGCAGATCTTCCCATGGCTCAGCCTCCGACATCATCAGACCGGCAAGCATCTTCCTTCGTTCGTCGTACAAGGATTTGCCCGCCTCGTCCCGGTTACTGCGCACGTACCCCTCCAGCACCGTGGAAAACAAAAGACAAGAAGGCGTGCGCATATGGCAACGCCTGATTCTCGGAGACAGTCTAGTGGACCGAGAACTGCAGGCGTCTCTGCGTCGCTATCCCGGTGTCCTTCCCCGCAGCCGAGTCTCGACCCGGCCCCGCACGATCCGGGCGGCCGTCGAGACCCCCCGCTCCAGCGGGCCCGGCCCCTTGAAGTGCAGCCAGACTACGGCGAACGCGATGGCCGCCATCGTCTGGACGATGAGCGAGACCCAGGGCGCGTCCGCAAGGAATCCGGTGGCCAGCAGGAGCAGATGCGCGCAGTACAGCGTCAACGTCATGCCTCCGATCGCCGCCAACGGGTGCAACATCCGCCTCGCCGATCGAGCGATCAGCAGCATGGCTCCGAGCACCGCCACCGCGATGCCGAGTGAATGGAACACCTCGAACGGCGTCGATGTATAGGGGGCCAGAACAGTCAGCCACCACCATGTCGTCGTCGGAAGGTCCGGGGGCGGACCCCAGGTGAGGAACTCAGTCATCTCCCGTGCTGACCACGGGGTCGCCGCGAGCAGCCGTTCCCGGCCTCCCAGCGGTCCCTGGAGCAGCGATGAGGTCAACCAGGCGCCGACGGCGACCAGTGTGCCGGTGAGGAACAGTCGAAGCCCGGTGCGCCGGTTCCTCAGGTCCAGGCGACCGATAGCCAGACCTGCGCATACGTACGCCATCCACGGGATCACCGGGAAGCTGCCGGTGAACAGCACGACGCTGACGAACGTGATCGGCTCGGTGAGAAGGGTGGTGAAGGTGGGATCGTAGCCGTCGAGGTTCGGCAGGGCGTTCTGCGTCAGATGGACCATGACCGGACCCAGCACCGCGATGCCGACTGCGACGCCCACCAGTGCCCTGACGGAGAGCCGGAGCAGCGGGATGGCCAGGAGGAACATGACGCCGTAGTAGACCAGGATGATGGATGCCGGCGGATCGACGTAGGCGATCAACAGTCCAAGGACGGCGATCAGCGCCGCCCGGACGCCCAGCGCCGCCCGGGAGGCGGTCAGCGCGGGGCCGTGCGGCGGACGAGTGCCGCCCGTCATGAATGCCAGAGCCAAGCCTGCCAGCAGGGCGAAGAGCGTGGCCGACACACCTGAGAATGCAGTCCAGATGAAGGTCGGCTCATCGTTGTCCGTCCAGGATGGAAGGATATGGATGGCCATCATGCTGATCAGCGCAAGGCCTCGCGCTGCATCGACCCCGATCAGACGACGTCTGCGCGTGTCCCCGGGTGCGGATGTCTGCGGCGAAGTGCCGGAGACGGAAGCTCTGAGGACACCCTTCACGGCAGCCGCAGGCTCAGAACAGGTCGCGACTGACCGGACTGCGACACCGTGGCCTCGGCTGACACCAAAGGTCGGCTCGGCATCGATCGATCCGGGATGCCGGATGCCGTCAGGTCCTGAGACAGCTGCTCCCGCTGCGCTTCGTCGAGCTCCACCAGGGGCATCCGCACCGGACCGGCGGGCAGCCCCCGCATCGCCAACGCCGCCTTGACCGAAGCGGCTGCGGGCGAGCGGAACATGCCCTCATAGATGGCGAGCAGCTGGCGGTGGATTCCGGCAGCCTGTGCCGTCCTTCCCTGCTGGTGGCAGCGGTGCAGGTGGCGCAGCAGATCCGCGGCGACGTGCCCGACTACTGAGACGAAACCCGTCGCCCCGATCGAAAGCAGCGGCAGGTTCAACACATCATCGCCTGAGTAGTAGGCGAGATCGGTGTGCCTCATGACCCAGGAGCTCGAGGCCAGATCACCCTTGGCATCCTTGACCGCGACGATCTGCGGGTGTTCCGCGGCCGCGACGAGAGTCTCCCGGCGGATCTCAACGCCGGTGCGCTTCGGGATGTCATAGAGCATGACGGGCAGCGAGGTGCTGTCCGCGATGGCCGTGAAATGCCGCAGCAGGCCCGCTTGGTCGGGACGGCAGTAATAGGGCGCGACCACCATCAGTCCATCGGCGCCGGCCGCCGCGGCAGCCTGGGCCAGCTCGATGCTGTGCTGGGTGTCTGCCACCCCGACTCCTGCGATCACTGTCGCCGTGCCGCCGACCGCGGCGGACACCGTCCTGATGATGGCTGTCTTCTCGGCGTCGGTGGTGGTGATCGACTCGCCGGTGGTGCCGTTGACGACGAGTCCGTCGTTCCAGCCGTCACGGGTGAGCCAGCGGGCCAGGTCTCTGACCCCTTCGAAGTCCAGCTGCCCGGATTTGTCGAAGGGTGTCACCATGGCCGTCATCACTGTGCCGAACTGGGGTGTGATCCGAAACCTGAAGTCTTGTGCCGAGTCCATTGTGTCTCCTTCTTCTGGGTTCTCAACCTTGTGCCGTCTCAACGGAGCGTTTCGGCGGTTTCGAAAGACTTTCGGGTGTCTGCAGCGTCGTGGGTCCGCCGAATGGGGTTGCCGTTCCACGTGGTTGATGCAGGGATGCTCTCCGAACGCATCACCAGTGAGCCGGCGCCGACGATCGCATGCGCCCCCAGGGAGCTGCCGGGGAGCACGATGCTGTTCGCCCCGAGCGAGGAGCCCTCCTCGAGATGGACCCGATCCAGCCGCATGATGCGGTCATGGAAGAGGTGTGTCTGCAGGACGGTCCCGCGATTGACCGATGCGCCTTTGTCGAGCTGGATCAGATCGAACTCGGGCAGCCACCAGGTTTCGCACCAGACTCCTCGACCGATTCGCGCTCCCATGGCGCGCAGCCAGAGGTTCAGCAGCGGGGTGCCCAGGCTCATTCGGATGAGCCCCGGCACGGCGAGGGCTTCGGAGAAGCAGTCGGCCAGCTCGTTGCGCCAGACGAACGAGCTCCACAACGGGCGTTCGGATGCTTTGAACCGACCGACGAGCAGCCACTTGGCGGTCACCGCGATCAGCGCGGCGACGATCCCGCTTGCCAGCAGCACGGGCCCTGAGAGCAGCACTGCGAGCCCGAATCCGTAGTTGGTGTACACCATGGCGAGCACCCAGACCGTGACCAGCGCCAGCCATGCGGTGATGAACATCGGCAATATGCGGCACAGTTCGATCGTTGCCCGGGCGACCTTGAGCCTGCGGGGCGGATTGAAGGTCAGTGATGTGTCGACCTCCTCCACGGCTCGCGGCAGCTCGATCGGAGGGTTGCCCAGCCACAGGGAGTTCAGCGGCATGTCCTTCGGTGCCGAAGACAGCACGGCGACGAGTGAGTTGGAGGGCATTCTCTGGTTCGGACCGAGGATCGCCGAATTGCCCAGGAAGGCCTTCTGGCCGACGCTGCCGCTTTCGAGTTTCAGCCAGCCGCGACGAACGTACTTGGAGGAGGCCAGCGAATGGTCGGCCAGGAAGGACTTGTCACCGACGCTGGTCAGATGTGGGATGGCCTCAACGGTGGCCGCCTCGACGTCCTTCCCCACGTGGGCACCGAGCAGGCGAAGCCAGACGGGGGTGAGCATGCTGCTGTAGAGCGGATACATGTTGGTCAGCGATTTCGACATCAGCTGACCGGACATCCAGGCGGCCCACGCGGGAACACTGTGCACCGAATAGGTGCCGCGAGGCATCAGTCGGCCCATCAGCCGGACGGAACCCGCCAGCAGGCCGAGGTATGCAATCACCGAGATGATGATGAACACCGGTGTCCAAGCGGCGAGCGTCCACAGCGCAGGGACCAGTGCTTCGTAGTCTGAGATCAGGTAGAGCATGAGTGCCGCTCCGGGCAGAGATGCCAGCAGCCCCAGCAGCCCCAGCAGGACGAGCCCGAGCGGGTACAGCAGATCGATGCCGCGGGAGCGGTGCTCCTTGGCCTCCTCAGTGTCCGGCCAGTCCTGTCCGGAGACGCCGACCAGTTCCAGCGGGGAACCCGCCCAGTGCTCATTCGCCGGGACCATGCCGGTGACCACGCTGGCGGGGGCGATCTCTGCGTTGTCACCGATCACTGCCCCGCCGAGCAGGGTCGACCTGGTGCCCACGCGGGCGTCCTGGCCGATTCGGACCACGCCGATGTGCAGCTCGTCGCCCTCCAGCCAGTGGCCGGCAAGGTCGACGTCGTGTTCGATGGAGGCGCCGGACTCAATCGCGGCGAGGCCGGTGACCGGCGGGAGCGCGTCCAGGTGGACGTCCTTGCCGACCCCGGAACCCATGGCGCGGGCAAATGCCGGGGCGAAAGGAGTCCCCATCAGCCCGTCCAACTGGCAGAAGGTCATGATCCGTTCCGCGGCCCAGAGACGGACGTGTATCTGCCCGCCTCGCGGGTAGATGCCCGGTCTGACCTTGAAAAGCAGCAAGCGGGCAGAGCCGATCGCGGCCACCGCCCTGGCGGGCAGGCTGAACAGGACCAGCCAGGCGATCAGTGTCGGCACCAGCGGCGGGTTCGGGACCCAGGGTGTTTCACCGATCTGGAAGAGCACCAGGCAGACGATCGCGATGCCGGTCACGTAGCGAAGGCCAGTGATGCTGTAGAGGCCCGCGATCAGCGGCATCTGCAGGAAGCCGGTCCATCGTGGCGTGGGACGAGTCGTGCGTTCCACGGCGCTTGCCGGATCCAGCTGTCGAAGGTGTGAGGACATCGCGGAAAGTGTGGGATGAGCGTAGAGGTCAGCGATAGAGACGTCCGGGTAGCGCTTGCGCAGCGTCGAGACGAGCTGTGCTGCGGTCAGGCTCGATCCGCCCATGGCGAAGAAGTCGCTGTCCGCGCTCAGCGGGACCGGTCCCAGCAGGCTGGTCCACTTCTCTGCCAGCCAGACGAAGTCGGTGTGCAGCGCGGTGGCTGCGGCTGCTGCGCTCGGGTCGGCGGGCAGGGGCCAGGGCAGCGCCTTGCGATCGACCTTGCCGGAGGTCTTCACCGGCAGTTCATCGATCACCGCGAGTGCGGGGATGAGCCGCCCTGGCAGCTGCTCGCTGAGCTGGGCGCGGGCCTCGACAAGGTCGATGGTTCGGCCCGCTGCCGGCACAAGGTATCCCGCGAGGATGCCATTGCCGTCCGGGCTGCTCTGCACCGCGCTGGCACCCGCGGCAACGTTCGGCAGGTGACTGAGGGCCTCATCAACCTCGCCCAGCTCAACACGCTGACCTGCAAGCTTGACCTGATCATCAGACCTGCCCACGAACATCAGCCCCTCGATCTCGGCTCGGACCAGATCGCCGCTGCGGTAGGCCCGAGGCCAGCCGAGCGTCGTCATCGGAGCGTACTTCTCGGCATCCTTCTGCGGGTCCAGGTAGCGTCCCAGCCCGACCCCGCTGATCACCAGTTCTCCGACTTCGCCCCAGGCGACAGGCTGATCCTCGGCATCCACCACGGCCAGCTGCCAGCCCGGAAGGGGGAGGCCGATGCGCACCGGCATGGACTCGTTGACCAGAGCGGCGGTGGAGACCACGGTGGCCTCGGTTGGGCCGTAGGTGTTCCAGACCTCCCGGCCGGAGGTGGCCAGGCGGGCCACAAGCTCCGGAGGGCAGGCCTCGCCTCCAAAGATCAGAAGTCGGATGTCTTTCAGGAACTTCGCCGGCCACAGCGCAGCCAGCGTCGGAACGGTCGACACGACAGTGATGCCGCGTTCAGTCAGCCAGGGACCGAGGTCTTCGCCGGAGCGGACGACGTCGCGTGGTGCAGGCACCAGGCAGGCTCCGTAGCGCCAGGCCAGCCACATCTCCTCGCAGGAGGCGTCGAAGCTGACGGAAAGGCCTCCCAGTACTCGATCGCCGGGTCCAAGCGGTGAATCGACGCAGTACACAGAGGCCTCGGCATCCACGAACGCCGCCGCCGAGCGGTGCGAGATGGCGACGCCCTTGGGCTTGCCGGTGGAGCCGGAGGTGAAGATGATCCAGGCATCGTCATCGCCGGTGGGAGGACGATCCGCTCCACGCGGGGGTGACTCGGGCCTGAGGCGAACATTCAGTCCAGATTCCACCACGGCGGTGACGTCGGCCTCTGTCCACACCAGACTGGCGCGATCCTCCGGTTCGTCGTGGTCCACCGGAACGTAGGCGGCGCCGCGGATGAGGGCCGCAAGAATGGCGATGTAGAGGTCCGCAGTTCCTGACGGCACCCGGATGCCTACGCGGTCACCCGTGCCGATGCCGGATTCCCTCATGGTCAGCGCCACCGATTCGATGCGGCCCAGGAGATCCATGTAGGTCAGCGCGACGACACCGTCGTCGATTGCGATTGCATCGGGATAGTTGTCCACGGCGTGGAAGAAGATGTCCAACAGGGTGCGCGGAGCGGGCACAGTCCCGCCGGAGTACACGGCGGTCGACGGCGCGAAATTGCCTCTGTACTTGGAGGAGCCTGCCGGAGCGGTCAGTGCCAAGACCTCATGGGGTGTTTCTTCTCGGCGGACTGGGACTGAGGAAGTCTTGAGTGCAAGGTCCGGGGCCAGCGAGGGGAGGGCCTTGGGCGAGCCTTCGTATAGAACCATGAATCACCTTTTCGGATGGAAATGTCAGCGTCTCTTCGGTATCAGGGCGCGACCGATGGTTTCCGGTCCGTATGGCGGAACGGTTGTGAATAGGGATACGGGAGCATTCGTCGCAGCGTTCAATGAAGTTTCAAAAAGACTGCGCACATGGATGCAGGGGGAGGTCGTGCCCACAGGGTCAAATTGGTGGACAGGGCTGACGACGTCTTGGGTCACAGCGCACGGCGAAGGGTGCAGCTCGACAGTGACTTGTTGCTCAGGGCGAGCGTCCCGGTTCATGTGCGGATCGCGTCCGGAACGCCGATGTGATGCGAATGCCAGCGTTCTGCAGGAGGGCAATCAAGCTCCTCACCCGCGGCGCAGGGGGGGGGCAGGGGAGCAGGCGGGGCGCACGAGACGCTCTGCCGACAATGTGAGTTCAACCACATCTTGTGGAAACCAGGACTTCCCGGCTAGTCTGCTAGAGGCTTCAGTACTTAAGGACCGTCCCCGGGTCACTTCCTTGCACCGGACGCGCTCGGGGACCAGGAAGGTGAGTTCTTATGCCTATCTCCCCAACCGTTCCACGCAGCACCGCTGGGAAGATGGTTTCTACCACGGCACAGCCCCCTCGTGAGCCTGATTCGCCCTCGCTGACCCCTCTGGTACAGCGGCCTTCGGCGCTGGTGAGGGTGTTTGAGTCAGGCGTGAGCATCGCACCTCCATCTGGACGTCGCCAGCTCATCACGCGGACCTCTTCATTCGATGGCAGCTCATCCATATTCCGGAGCCCTGGCTCGCGAGGGGGTGTCTTCGATGGACCCCGAGGATGACAAGCCCTTCGATGTACGGGAAGCCTTTGCCGAACACGGAGGAGCCCTCTTCTCCTTCGCCCTCAACGCGCTGGGTGACCGAGCCGAGGCGGAGGACTGCGTGCAGGAAGCGTTCATCCGAGCCTGGCGGAACCGAGAGCGATACAGCAGCTCGCGCGGCTCGGTGCGGACCTGGCTGTTCGCCATCGTGCGGAACCTCGTCATCGACTGCCTCCGGGCGCGCGCCCGGCGCCCGGCGCCCTCGGACGCGGAGAAGATCGAATGGGCGAGCGAGCCGGTGACGGAAGACCTGCTCATCGTGGAGCGGCTCGTCCTGTATGAGTCCCTGGCCACCCTCACCTTCGAGCACCGGGAGGTCATTGCCGCTGTTCAACTGGACGGCGTAGGCTATCAAGAGCTTTCGGAACAGACGGGGGTTCCGGTCGCGACCTTACGGACGCGGATGTACTACGGGCTCAGATCACTGCGGACGGCACTGGGGGGGAATGCTCACGATGGGGGAGATTCCTTCGCGGCGGGAGGAGCTTATCGCCGGGGCGCTGACGGGCGATCTCAGTGACGCTGAGTGGCAGGAGTTCGACCAGGCCCGGGCGGCAGACCCGTCGATCGACGTGGAGCTCGCGGAGCTTCGCGCAACGGCCGCTCGTCTTGATGCGGCGAACGTGACCTGGCAGGAGGAGGCCCCACCTCCAGGCCTTGAGGAACGGATCCGCAGATCAACCTTCGAAGCTGACCGAGATTCAGACGGCGAAGATGGACGGTCGAGGTCGTACTCGCCGTCCTGATGCATGGCTGACGCCAGCCTCGTGTTTCATGGCCGATGGCGGCGTGATGCGAGGGCTGTTGAGCAACCCGAGATACCAGGCTGACCTGCGTAGATGATGATCGCCGGCTCAAGGTCTCTGCGCCCGATCCTCCACGTGGGGGATCAGGCGCCGTCGTCGTCCAAGCAGGTCTAGCGGTACCGCGTCAGTTCAGCTCGACCACCACGGGGGCGTGGTCGGAGGCGCCCTTGCCCTTGCGCTCCTCGCGGTCGATCGAGGCAGAGGTGACACGCTCGGTCAGGGCGGGTGAGCCGAGCACGAAGTCGATGCGCATGCCTTCCTTCTTCGGGAAGCGCAGCTTGGTGTAGTCCCAGTAGGTGTAGACCCCGGGGCCTGGGGTGTGCGGCCGCACAACCTCGGTGTAGCCGCTGTCCAGGAACCCCTGGAACGCCTCGCGCTCGGGGGCGGAGACGTGGGTCAGGCCCTGCTCGCGGAAGAAGTCGATGTCCCAGACATCCTCGTCCTGCGGGGCGATGTTGAAGTCGCCCATCAGCGCGATCTGGGCCTTGGGGTCCTCGCCCAGCCAGGACTCGGCGTGCTCGTTGAGCTGTCGCAGCCAGGCCAGCTTATAGCTCATGTGCTCGTCCTCCAGGGAGCGCCCGTTGGGCACGTAGAGGCTCCAGATGCGCACTCCGCCACAGGTGGCGGCGATGGCGCGGGCTTCCTGGATCGGGTCCTTGCCGCCCTTGCCGAAGACCGGCTGGTCCTGGAAGGTCCGCTCCACGTCCTTCATGCCGACCCGGGAGGCGATGGCGACGCCGTTCCACTGGCTGAGTCCGAAGTGGGCGACGTCGTAGCCGTTGGCCTCGAAGAGCTCCCAGGGGAAGTTCTCGTCCTTGCACTTGGTCTCCTGGATCGCCAGGACGTCCACCTCTGATCGATCCAGCCAGGCCTCGACCCGGTCGGCTCGAGCTCGCATCGAGTTCACATTCCATGTCGCAATCCGCATGGCCCAAAACTACCAGCGGCGCACTGATGCTCCCTGCGAGGTGCTCAGCCGTGGCGCCACCAGTCATCCTGGATGGACACCGGGACGGTGCGCTTGTGCCGGGTGCGCAGGTAGTGCTCTTCGAGGACCGCGGCCTCGCTGTCCGGGATCGCACGACCCTCGAGGTAGTCATCGATGTGGTCGTAGCTGATCCCGAGCTCGGTCTCATCGAGCTGACCGGGCTTGTCATCGAGCAGATCCGCGGTAGGCGCCTTGGACCAGAGCGTCTCGGAGGCGCCGAGGTGCTTCAGCAGCTGCCGGACCTGGCGCTTGTTCAAGGTGAAGAGCGGCAGCACATCTGCGCCGCCGTCGCCGTACTTCGTGAAGAATCCGGTGATGGATTCGGACCCGTGATCGGTGCCGGCGACCAGCAGGTTGTTCTCGCCGCCGATGGCGTACTGCACGGTCATCCGCAGCCGGGCCTTCACATTGCCGCGGTGATAATCCTGCATGGGGCGGCCCAGGGCCTCGTCGAAAGCGGCGTTCACTCCGGTCACGGCCTTCTCGATGTTGAAGGTGTGTGTCTGGTCCGGGGCGATGAAGTCCAGGGCGGCATCGGCGTCGTCGGCGTCGTGCTGAACACCGTGGGGCAGCCGCACCGCGTGGAACTCGGCCTCGTGGCCTTCCTCGCGCAGCTTCACCACCGCGAGCTGGCAGAGCTTGCCCGCCAGCGAGGAATCCACTCCGCCAGAGATGCCCAGCACGAAGCCCTTGGCCTTCGCGGTCTTGGCGTATTCCACCAGGAAGTCCACGCGCCGGCTGACCTCCTCTGCGGGATCGATCTCGGGCTTGACGCCCATCTCTTCCACAATGTCTGTCTGTAGCTCACGCATGATCCGAGTCTACTCAGCAGCAAGTTTCGGTCAGATCACCGGAGCCTGTGTGTCCGCTGCACCGGGGCGCAGGCGCAGCAGGAGACCGACGCCGAGGCGGAGGCCGGCGGGGCGGCGAGTCGTGCGCAACCCTCCGGCCCGGGACCCTCCGGCCTGGCGGCTTCGAGAAGACCGTAGAAGGACCTTCCCGGGTGCGCGAGGCATGGCTGTCGAGATGGGCGGCTCGGTACGCTGAGGCGACACCACCCCGCAGGGCGAAGGGGGAACACTCTGATGGCACCAGAAGAGGCATCCGAACCCGTGGTCCTGGGAAGACGGGAGCGGTCCAAGGCTGACTTCGGGGCCCGCTATCAACGCTGGGACAAGGCCACGGAGCTGCCGATGGCGATCGTGGCGCTGGCCTTCCTCGTCGTGTATGCCTATCTGGTGCTCGCGAACACCAGGCCCACCGATGTCTCCTGGCCGCCGATCTTCCTCATCGGAGTCTGGGTCGTCTTCGCTCTGCACTACGTGATCAGCCTGGTGCTGGTGCGGAATCGAGGACGCTGGTTCGTCACCCACCTGCATGAACTCGCGATGGCGGCGCTCCCCTTCCTCCGTCCGCTTCAGCTGCTCCGTCTGGTCAAGGTGGTCGCGGTGATGCATCGGACGATGGGCTCTGCGCTGCGCGGAAAGGTGTCGGTCTACGTCGCCGGCGTCTCGGGGATGTTGGTGCTGGTGGCCGCGCTGGGAGTCCTCGATGCGGAGCAGAACGCCGAGGGCGCCAACATCACCAGCTTCTCAGATGCGCTCTGGTGGGCCTTCGTCACCATCAGCTCGGTCGGCTACGGCGACTACTATCCAGTCACCGGTCTGGGGAGGCTCATCGCGATAGGCCTCATGATCGCCGGCATCGCGCTCATCGGTTCGATCACCGCCACGATCGCCTCGTGGTTCGTGGAGCGGATCACCGAGGCCCAGCGCCAGGTCACCACCGGCCAGGAGAGCGGACCGGGCGGCCCGGCCGGACCGGGCGGCGGGGCTCGACCGAATCCCAAGGAGGCCGAGCCGCAGCCGGGGCCATAGCTAGGATGGTCACATGACTGAGACCGCCGCCGGAACCCCGCAGCCCGCCGACCATGCCGCCGATCGCCAGCGCCTCCAAGAACTCATCAGCGAGCTCGCCGTGGTGCGCGGCAAGGTCACTCTGTCTTCAGGCAAGGAAGCCGATTATTACATCGACCTGCGTCGGATCACCCTCCAGCATGAGGCCGCCCCGCTGGTCGGGCGGGTCATCCGGATGCTTCTCGCCGAAGCTGGCATCGACTACGTCGCCGCAGGCGGGCTTACCATGGGCGCGGACCCGGTGGGCACCGCCGTGATGCACGCTGCCGCGCAGGACGGTACCGCCACGGACGCCTTCGTGGTGCGCAAGGCGCAGAAGTCCCACGGCATGGGCCGCCAGGTCGAGGGCCCCAGCGTGGACGGAAAGAAGGTCGTCGTCCTGGAAGACACCTCCACCACCGGAGGCTCCGCGCTGACCGCCGTCGAGGCCGTGCGTGGCGCCGGCGGGATCGTGCAGGCGGTGGCTGTGATCGTCGATCGCGACACCGGCGCCAAGGAGCACATCGAAGCCACGGCCGGCGTGCCCTACCTGTTCGCGTACTCCAAGAACGACCTCGGACTGGACTGAGCCGGGCTGACCCCGGCCCGGCGCAGTCCGCGACACTGATCAGGTGCACCCCTCCAAACGGGCGGTCCTCCTCGGGCTGTGCCTCACCCAGATCACCTCCTGGGGGGTGCTCTTCTACGCGTTCCCGGTGCTGCAGCCGCGCATCGCTGCTGACACCGGCTGGTCCGCCACGGCGCTGACCGCGGCCTTCTCTGCAGCGTTGGTGATCTCTGGACTGCTCGGGATTCCACTTGGACGGGTGCTGGACCGACGCGGTCCCAGGCTGATCATGACCATGGGTGCGGCGCTCGCAGTCCCGGGGCTGCTGGCAGTGGCCGCCGCGCCGTCGTACTGGGTGTTCCTGCTGGGCTGGCTTCTCCTCGGCGTCGCGATGTCCGGGACGCTCTACCCGCCCGCCTTCGCAGCGCTGACCCGGTGGTACGGACGGCGGCGGATCTTCGCGCTGACCATGGTCACCCTCGCCGGAGGCCTGGCGAGCACGGTGTTCGCGCCGGTCACGGAGGCGCTGGCCACCCAGCTGAGCTGGCGAGAGACCTACGTGGTGCTGGCGGTGGTGCTCGGTGTGCTGGTGGTCCCGGTGCACGCGGTGGTGCTGAGCCGGCCCTGGCCGAAGGAGCAGACGGGTGAGTCCGCCGACGTCGTCCCGGGTGCCGCCGACGCTGCCGCCGCCCCCGTCAGCGCCACCGCTGCGGAGCTCCCGCCCCAGCCATCTCCGCGGGACTACGCCGCCACGATCATGCGCAGCCGCCCCTACATCCTGCTGGTGACCGGTATGGCACTGGGTGCGGTGGCGATGTATGCCGGGCTGATCAACCTGGTGCCGATGCTGGTGGAGCGCGGGGTCTCCCCGATGGTGGCCGCCTGGGTGCTCGGCCTCGGCGGGGTGGGGCAGGTCATCGGCCGCATCTTCTATGCCCGGCTGGATCGCGGGACCAGCGTGCGGCAGCGCAGCGTGCTCATCTACGCGCTGCTCGCCCTCACCACGGCGGCTCTGGCCTGGAACATCACCGCCGCGGTGCTGTTGATCATGATCTCGATGGCGGCCGGCGTCGCGCGCGGGATCGTCACGCTGCTTCAGGCCACCGCGGTCACCGACCGGTGGGGGATCAGGGATTACGGCCGCCTCTCAGGGGTGCTCAACGGGCCGATGATGCTCGCCGTGGCGGTCGCGCCCTTCGTGGGCGCGATCCTGGCCGACTGGCTGGGCAGCTACGAGGCGATGTTCGGCGTCCTGGCGGGACTGGCGGTGCTCGGCCTGGGTGCGATCGCGGCCAGCATCCCCGCACAGGCGTCCCGCGGCTGAATCACGGATCGCCCTCTTCGACCCGTGTCCCCACCCGCTCGTGTCCCCACCCGCCCGCCATCTACTGTGCAATATGAGGAGAAATGGGGGCCGAAACGGAGGCAGAATTCCCTCAAATCGCCCAGTAGATGTGGCGGTGTGGAAAACCAGAGGGTTGTTCGGGGACTTTGGGCACACTGACCCCATGTACCCGCTGCCGCAGGAGCTCACCGGAGGGGCGTTCACCGCGGCCGAGGCCCTGCGCAAGGGTGTGCCGCGAGAGCGACTGCGGCGCAAAGACGTGGTGGCGCTCGGGGCAGGCGTCTACGCAGTGCAGACGCTCGCAGATGCACGCACCCCACTGGAAACGCTCCAGCTCAAAGCGGCCGCACTCCTTCGCGAGCGCCCAGACGCGTGGATCTCCCACTCGAGCGCCGCGCAGATCCATCGGCTATGGCTTCCCGGCGGGCCCTTGACGGATCAGCGCCTGCACCTCTCTCATCCACTGGAACCAGGCCTTTGGACTCGCCGACGGGGTGTCTGCGGACACCGGGTATCGCTGCGGCCCCAGGACATCACCACGCGTGAGGGCCTCCGGCTCAGCACCCCAGCGAGGACCTGGCTCGACGTCGCCAGGGTCTGCAGCGTGCGGGAGCTGATCATCATGGGAGACCTGCTCGTGCGCCACCCGTACCCGCGGTTCGACGCCCGAACCACCCCGCACACCACCATCGATGAACTGCGAGACCTCCTCCAGGCAACCCCTGGAGCAGCGGGACGACGACGCTGCCTCACGGCCCTGACCTGGATTCGGGTGGGCTCTGATTCCGTGCAGGAGACGCTGCTTCGACTCGCGCTGATCCGGGCGGGACTGCCTGAACCTGAGCTGCAGGTACCCGCGCAGCCGGGATTTCGCTGGTCTCCCCGCGCGGATCTGGGCTACCCGGCCCTGAAGGTCGCGATCCAATACGAGGGTGACACCCATTTCACACCGCAGCAGCAGCGCGCGGATCAGCGACGCGACAACGTCTTTCTCACGGAGGGCTGGCGGGTGCTGCGGTTCAATGCAGAAGACTCCCGGGAAGGGTTCCAGCGGGCCGTGACGCAGGTTCGCGCGGCGCTCGCGGGAGGCTGAGCCGATGCGCGCCGGGTCTGCACCCGCAGCAGCAGCCCCCGACCTAGCTCCCCAGTGAGCGCTGCATCAGCACGGTGCTCAGCGTCTGCCCGCGCTTGACCCCGACATCGGCCAACCGCCCCACCTGGGTGAACCCGAGTTTCAGGTGCAGCGCGTAGGAGGCGCGGGTGGAGACGTCGTCGGTGAGCACCGCGATCACCTGCCGGTGCCCGGCGGCCTCGCACCGGGCCAGCAGCTCGGTGAGCAGCGCCCGCCCGACCCCACGGCCCTCCGCCCCGGGACGCAGATAGATCGTGTCCTCCACGGTGTACCGATAGGCGGATTTCCGCCGCCAGTGCCCGGCGTAGGCGAACCCGAGAACGACCCCGTCCTGCTCCGCAAGGAGGAACGGATGATTCGCCGCGCGCTTCTCCTCCAGGCTCTCAGCCCAAGCCGCCAGGCTCAGCGGCTCCTCGCTGAAGGTGGTGACCGTGTGGTGGGCGTAGTGGGTCTGGATCTCCACCACCGCGGGCAGATCGGGCAGCTCTGCATCGCGGATCCGCACCGGGGAGGCGGGGGATGCGAGGGAGTCGGCATCAGGCATAGCAGGAGCATAATCCCCGCTCCCGCCCCTCCTCAGGACACACGCCTCCTGGTGCCCAAGACCATTCCCGGCCTAGGGTGCTGGCATGGTCACAGCACACGATGATTTCGCAGCCGTCGACGCCTACCTGATCGATCATCTGGTGCACGAGGACCAGGCGCTCGCGGACACCCGGCTCAGCTCTGCGGAGACCGCCACCCCGGGGATCGATGTCACCGCGAACATGGGCGCCTTCCTCGCGCTGCTGGTGCAGATGACCGGCGCCACCCGCGTCCTGGAGTTCGGCACCCTCGCCGGGTATTCCAGCATCTGGATGGCCCGAGCCATGGACGACGACGGCGCCGTGGTCACCTTGGACATCGACCCGGCGGCAGCGCAGGTGGCCCGGCGGAACTTCCATGCCGCCGGCGTCGCAGAGCGCATCCAGCTGCGCATCGGCCCCGCATTGGAATCCGCGCACGCGCTGATCGATGAGGGAACCCACCCCTTCGACCTGGTGTTCATCGACGCCGACAAGGCGAACACCCCGCACTACCTTGAAGCTTCGCTGACGCTGTCGCACCCGGGCACGGTGATCGTCATCGACAACGTGGTGCGCTCCGGTGCGGTGCTCGAGCAGGACAGCGCCGACCCGGACATCCAAGGCATCCGCACCTTGATGGAGCTGATCCAGGCCGATGAGCGGCTCAGCGCCACCGCTCTGCAGACCGTGGGGCTCAAGGGTTGGGACGGGTTCCTCCTGGCGCGCGTGAACTGACCCTGCACGCCCCGCCACGCACACTCTGCTCGGCACGTTGAGCCCCGGACCCCCGCGCGCAGACCACCGAATCCTGACACCCCACCGGTGGGATAGCCTCGAATCCATGGATGAATCTGGGCAGCCCACCGAACGTGAGATCGGCCTGGGCCCGTGGGAGGGACCCTGGCCCTCAGGTGAGCACTACGACCCGGAGCTGCTGCGCGCGGGCGACCGCCGCAATGTGGTCGACGAGTACCGCTACTGGTCCCATGAGGCGATAGTCGCGGACCTTGATTCCCGCCGGCACGACTTTCACGTGGCCATCGAGAACTGGCAGCACGATTTCAACATCGGCACCGTGGTGCGCACCGCCAACGCGTTCATGGCCAAAGAGGTCCACATCATCGGGCGCCGCCGCTGGAACCGCCGCGGCGCGATGGTCACCGACCGCTACCAGCACGTCCGCCACCACGCATCGGTGGAGGACTTCGTGGCCTGGGCCGAGTCGGAGGGACTGCCGGTGCTCGGCGTCGACCTGTTCCCGGACTCGATGCCGATTGAGACCTATGAGCTGCCCAAGCGGTGCGTGCTGGTCTTCGGCCAGGAGGGTCCGGGGCTCAGCGACGAGGTGCGGGAGGCCGCGCTGGACACGCTGTCCATCGCGCAGTTCGGCTCCACCCGGTCGATCAATGCCGGCACCGCGGCCGGGATCGCGATGCACGCCTGGATCCGGCAGCACCGCTTCGACAGCTGACCGGCTCCGCAACGACATCACTTTCACCGCTGGAACCTACGACGTCTCCCCGCGGCCGGCCTTGGTGGTGGCGGGGTCTGCGGCCCAGCGGCTGAGGAACTCAGCACCCGCTTCGTCATGGATCGCGCCGGTGGAGGAGGTGAGCACCTCATATGCGGTCTCGGGGATCCCGTCCTCGGGACGCACGTCCACGTGGGAGACGGGCAGGCCGCGCTCGTGCAGCCAGGTGGCCATGGCGTAGTCGGTGCGGGAGTCACCCATGGTGAACCAGGTCTCCGCGGTGATGCCGCGGGCCTTGAGCAGATTCAGGGAGCGCTCGGCGCCGAGGTCCTTGCCCACGCGTTCGTGCTCCACGTCGGTGGAGATGATGGTCGGGTCGATCCGCACATGTTCCAGCTGGTGCTTGCTCAGCAGGCCGGGGATCGCGGCGTCGAACTCCTTCTGCGCTTCGAGGTAGTCCTTGTTCTCGACCTCGGTGGACTGCTCCACAGAGATCATGGCGCGCTTGGTCTCATCGAAGAACATGTGCGCGCTGAAGCGCTCGGTGACCAGGGTCCGAACATCGTCGGAGAGGCCGGTGGTGAGCTTGAGCTCCTCGTCGATGTGGATCTCGCCGAGACCCTCAGGGGTGACCTCGGCCCACACCGCACCCTTCTCGCTGATGGTGAAGACCGGGGCGTCGGGGAGCAGGCCGGCGGCGCGCATCGGTGGGATCACCTGTCGGGCGATGAAGTCGTCGGATCGTCCGGTGTTGAAGATGACCGGGATGCCCTGGTTGGCCATCGCCGTGAGATCCCGGGCGATGGACTCGATGGCGACGGTGCGGCTGACCGGAGAGGCGATGGGCCCGTCCACGTCGAGCAGCAGACCGAAGGGAGGGGTGGGATTGAAGGCCGCAGCCTCAGCAGTGGAAGTCACGTGTCCATTATCCCGTAGTCGGTGACGCCGCGGGTCGGCGTGGCGGGGAGGTTCGGTTCTGACGCTGAGTGGTGGGCGCAGCAGCATTCGTTCTGCCGAGCGCTCTTGGAGCGACTCCTGGCCTGGCAGAGGACGGCACGCAGCAGAGCTACCCTCGCGGAGGCGGTGCGGGCGCTCCCTCGGGTGGGGCAATCTTTGGATACTGACCGTGGGCGTCTGCTGCGGGAGTGTCGATCGAGGCCCGTTCTCCCTGGTCGGGCCGATTGGGCGATGGGTCCCAGTTCCGGTCTACGACGCGACGCTGCACCAGGATCGCAGCACCAAGAATCACCAGGCCCAGGGCCGAGACGACCACGATGCCGGCGACAGAGCCGATGCCTGCTCCGTAGCCGACTAGAATCCCGAACCAGCCGAAGTCAGTATCTCCAAACGTCGTGTTGGCACTTCCAAAGTCTCCAAGGACCAGGAGCAGAAGTGCGGGCAAGAACGTGATGAGGAGCCCATTGACAAAGCCTCCTGCGATTGCTCCGCGCCGACCACCAGTCGCGTTGCCGTATACACCGGCTGCGCCGCCGGTGAAGAAGTGCGGCACCAGCCCCGGCAGGATCAGGGCCAGTCCGAGTGCCGGGTTGAGCCAGAGGGTCAGCGCCGCGAGTCCCACCAATCCACCGGTGAAGCTCGAGAGGAAACCGATAAGCACTGCGTTCTGCGCGAAAGGGAACACGATTGGAGCATCGAGGGCCGGCTTGGCACCCGGCACGATCTTGGCTGCGATGCCCTGGAACGCGGGGACGATCTCTCCGAGGATGGTGCGGACACCGAAAAGTATCACTGCTACCGCAATGCCGAACTGCAGCCCCTGCGTCACCGAGAGCATGATGAAGTTGCCGAGATTCTCGGCTCCACCGTCGAATGCCTCGTAAGCCGCTTCACCTTCGCGGGCGAAGAAGATCAGTGCCACGACGACGTACATGATCACCATAGACAGTGCAGTCGCGACCATGGAGTCTCGGAGGAACCGCAGGCCTTCAGGCAGTTTCAGGTCTTCAGTGGATCGACTGGACTTGCCGCCGACCAGGCGACCCACGGTGCCTGCCGCGATGTAGCCAGCGGTGCCGAAGTGCCCCATGGCGATGCTGTCATCGCCGGTGATCTTGCGGGTGAAGGGCTGTGAGAAGGCCGGAAGAGAGACCATCAGGATGCCCAGCAGAGCTCCGCCGAGTCCTACGGTGAGTGGCCCGGAGTACCCGGCAGTGGCCAGCACGATAGTCAGCAGCGTCGCCATGAAGAGGATGTGGTGGCCAGTGAGGAAGACGTAGCTCAGCGGGGTGAAGCGCGCCAGCACCAGACTGATGGCGAATCCTAGGATCATCAGCCACGCCACCTGGGCGCCATAGGTCTCTTGGGCGATGCCGACGATGGCTTCGTTTGTGGGGATGACGCCCTGGGCGCCGGTGGCCCCCTGGATCATGATCCCCAGCGGGTCCAGAGATGCGACGACGAGCCCGGCTCCCGCACCGATGAGCAGGAATCCGAGTATCGCCTTCATCGCGCCACCGATGATCTGTCCAGTGGATTTCTTGAGCGCGATCAGTCCCACGGCGACGATGATGCCGATCAGGAACGCCGGGACGGAGAGGATCTCGTTGACGAGGAATTCGGCTATTGCGACGAGCCAGTCCATGTGAGTTCCTTAGACGTTGTAGAGTTCGCGCAAAGCGCCGTCGAGCTCGTCTTTGCTGGTGAAATTCTCGATGACCTTCACCGGGATGCCGACGTCGCCGAGGGACTTGGCGATCTCTCCGGAGGTGAGAATCGCCTTCGCCTCTGAAGCCCGTCCGCGAGCCGAGATGGTGTCGGTGGCTTCAACGTTGAGGTACCGACCCCAGCCCCACGTGTCCAGAACACCTTCAAGAGTGTTCTTCAAGAACAACGAGGTCCCGAGGCCGTTGCCGCAGACGGTGAGAATCAGGTGCTGTTCGTTCCCGCCCGACGACCGGGTCGCCGGGCCTGCAGACTTAGGGGACTCGTCTTCTCCTCGAAGGATGGCGGAGATGGCTGCGGGGGACGGGGCGGCGTCCAACGCGGCCCGGGTGTCCTCATCGCCCAGGACGCCACTGAGCTCGGCCAGGGCATGCGTGTGGTGCTTGGAATCTACGGCAGCAAGTGCCACGACCAAGGAGACCGGGTCGTTGTCCCCACTTCCGAAGTCGACCGGCTCCTTCAGCCGCACCCAGGACATGCCGGTGCGCTGGACAGCCTCGGAGGGGCGGGCATGCGCGAACGCGAAGCCGGGTGCGATCACGATATAGGGACCGTTGTCGACGACGTTGTCGATCATCGCCTGGGTGTATTGAGCAGACGCGACGCCTGCCTGTTCCAAGAGGCCACCTGCTAGGCGCACGGCGGATTTCCAGTCGGCTGCTTCCGCATCCAGCAGAATCGAGTCCTGGTGGATGAGTTCAGGGAGAGATGAGGACATTGTTGATCCGTTCTGCTCAGACCTGCTCGTGTCGCTGCTGGCGCAAGTGCTGCGGAGGGTCAGAGACGTTACCACGGGCTGGGGTGGAGACCCTAGGGCGTGGGATCGGCGGCGGCAGCCTCAGCAGCCGGCGTCTCATGTCCATTATCCTGTGAGGGCCGACGCCGCGGGTCCAGATGGCCGGAGAAGTCTGGTCTGCAGCACGGCGGCAGGGCGCGGGGCTATAGCTCAGCTGGTAGAGCGCGTCGTTCGCATCGACGAGGTCAGGGGTTCGACTCCCCTTAGCTCCACTCTTCGACGTCGAGGTGCAGCAGCTGCACGGGAGGGATCTGATGTGAAGCTGCTGGGTTCGCTGCGACGACGGTTCATCCACGCGCTCAGGGCACTTCTGCCCATCCTTCTGGTCGTCGTCCTCTTCCAGGCCGCGGTCTTCCGACAGGTCCCGGAGGGGGCCGGCTCCATCCTCATCGGGCTGTTGATCGTCGCCGCGGGGATCGCGCTCTTCCTCGAGGGACTGGAGCGCAGCGTCTTTCCGGTCGGGAAGTCGATCACCAACAAGCTGGTGAAGACGGCGTCGTTGTGGAAGCTTCTTCCCTTCTGCTTCTTCATCGGGTTCGCAGCGGTCATTGCCGAGCCGGCGCTGATCTCGGTCGCAGATCAGGCGGAGCTGGTCAGCGAGGGCCGGATCAACAGCATGACGCTGCGATTCGTGATCGCGCTGAGCGTGGGGCTTGTGATGGTGATCGGCGCGCTGCGTGTGTTCCTGGGCTGGGCCCTGCACAGAGTCCTGCTCATCGGCTACACCGTCGTCATCGGGCTGACCCTGATCTCACCGGAGGAGGTCGCCAGCCTGGCCTACGACTCCGGTGGGGTCACCACGAACATCGTCACGGTCCCGCTCATCGCGGCGATCGGCATCGGGATGGCCGCCTCTATCACCGGCAGGAGTCGCCTCGGAGACGGATTCGGTCTCGTGGCGCTGTGCGTGATGGTTCCGATGATCAGCGTCCAGCTCTACGGGATCGTGGTCTATCAGTTCGGAGATGCCGCGGCCGTCGTCTCGACTGACTCAGCGGATGAAGCGGCATGGTGGCTGGATCTGCTGGTGGGCCTGATGACCGTTGTTCGCGACGTGCTTCCGGTGATCGCCGTGGTGCTGTTCTTCCAGTTCGTCGTGCTGCGCAGGAGACTCGGCAATCCCATCGGGGTCACTGTCGGCTTCGCGATGGTCGTCCTCGGCCTCTACGGGTTCATCGTGGGGCTGCAGATCGGACTCCTGCCGATGGGCAGTCGGATGGCGGAGCAGCTCATCGAGACGGACCAGGTCCTGCTCATCGTCGCCTTCGGCGTGCTGATCGGGTTCGCCACGACCATGGCAGAGCCTGCGCTGATGGCCATCAGCGAGGAGGCGCAGGAGATCTCCGAGAAGCGTCTGAGCGCGAACACGCTCAGGGTCCTGGTGGCCTGCGGCGTCGCGGTGGGCATCGGAGTAGGCGTGCTGCGGATCTTGACCGGGGGGTCATTCGTGGCGATCATCATCGGGCTGTACCTGCTCGCGCTGCTCCTGCTGCTGCTGGCGCCGAAGGACCTGGTTCCGCTCTCCTTCGACCTCGGTGGAGTCACCACCAGCGAGATCACCGTCCCGCTGATCACCGCTCTGGGAATCGGCCTGGCTACGGCGACGCCCGGCAGGGACATGCTCATGGACGGTTTCGGGCTCATCGCGTTCGCCTCGGTCGGTCCGGTCATCGCGGTCCTCGCCTATGCTTGCGTCGTGAGATTCGCCGCCACGGCGCAAGCTCGAAGATCTTCATCGACCGCCCCCAAGGAGACCTGATGCCGCACCGAGTCGTCTTCGTCGTGATCCCGGACGATCAGGAGGAGAGAGCCATCTCGTTGGTCGAGGACGCCGGAGCGACCGGCGTGACAGCGCTGTCGGCCCGAGGCGTGGGCGCTCATCCGCACAAGACGTTCTTCGGGGTCCGCTTCACGGGCGCGCAGTCGGTGCTCATGATGGTCGTGCAGGAGGAAAAGGTGCAGCCCATCACGGACTCCCTGCATCAGGTCCTCTTCAAGCGCGGGGAGTCTCACGGCATCTGCTTCTCGGTCCCGGTGGATCAGATCTCGGTGCCGGGCCTCTCACACCACGAGTGAACACGAGGAGACCCGCGCGACTGAGGGAGACCCTCCTCCTCGAACCCCCAGCCCGGTAGGATCGCTCCAACGCCGCCACAATGAGGTGGCGGCGCCACGAAGTGAGGGAGACCGCAGTTATGTTCTCGAAGATCCTGGTCGCCAACCGCGGGGAGATCGCCATCCGCGCGTTCCGCGCCGGCGTCGAACTCGGCGCGCGCACCGTCGCCGTGTATCCGCATGAGGACCGCAACTCCTTCCACCGGCAGAAGGCCGACGAGGCCTACCGGATCGGCGAAGAGGGCCACGCCGTCCGCGCCTACCTGAACATCGAAGAGATCATCCGCGTCGCCAAGGACGCCGGCGTGGATGCCATCTACCCCGGCTACGGCTTCCTCTCCGAGAACCCTGACCTGGCCCGAGCCTGTGACGAGGCGGGCATCACCTTCATCGGTCCGCCTGCCGACGTCCTGGAATCCACCGGAGACAAGGTCAAGGCCCTGCGTGCCGCGAAGAAGGCCGGAGTCCCGGTGCTGCAGAGCTCCGAGCCCTCCAAGGACACCGAAGAGCTCATCAAGGCCGCCGAGGAGATCGGCTTCCCGATCTTCGTCAAGGCCGTCGCCGGCGGCGGCGGACGCGGCATGCGCCGGGTGGACAAGCGTGAAGACCTCGCCGAATCGCTGCGCTCGGCCATGCACGAGGCCGAGACCGCCTTCGGCAACCCCACCGTCTTCCTCGAACAGGCTGTCCTGCGTCCCCGCCACATCGAGGTCCAGATCCTGGCCGACGGCGAAGGCAACGTGGTCCACCTCTTCGAGCGCGACTGCTCGCTGCAGCGCCGCTACCAGAAGGTCGTGGAGATCGCCCCGGCCCCGCACCTGGACGAGGACATCCGCCAGGCGCTGCACCGCGACGCCGTCGCGTTCGCCAAGGCCATGAACTACCGCAACGCCGGCACGGTGGAGTTCCTCGTGGACACCGTCGGTGAGCGCGCCGGGCAGCACGTGTTCATCGAGATGAACCCGCGCATCCAGGTGGAGCACACCGTCACCGAAGAGATCACCGACATCGACCTGGTCTCCGCCCAGATGCGCATCGCCGCAGGGGAGACCCTCGAAGACCTCGACATCCGGCAGGAGGACCTGCGCGTGCGCGGATCCGCCATGCAGTGCCGGATCACCACCGAGGACCCGGCCAACGAGTTCCGCCCGGACATCGGCACGGTCACCGTCTACCGCTCCGCCGGCGGCTCCGGCATCCGGCTCGACGGCGGCACCGTCTACGCCGGCGCCGAGATCAGCCCGCACTTCGACTCGATGCTGGTCAAGCTCACCGCCCGCGGCCGCAACCACCAGACCGCCATCGCCCGCGCCCGTCGCGCGCTCTCGGAATTCCGGATCCGCGGGGTCGCCACCAACATTCCGTTCCTGCTCAACGTGCTGGATTCGCCGGAGTTCCTCGCAGGGGACGTGGCCACCGACTTCATCGACGCCCACCCCGAGCTGGCCAAGATCAACCGCTCCCAGGACCGCGGCTCCAAGGCCCTGCAGTACCTGGCCGACGTCACCGTGAACCAGCCCTACGGCCCCCGGGTCGAAGGCATCGACCCGCGCGACAAGCTCCCGCACTTCCCCGGCGACAAGCGCGACGAGCCGGACCGCAGTCCCTTCGACGGCCCCTCGGACCACCCCAAGCCCGACGGTTGGCGCCAGGTCCTCATCAGCGAGGGCCCCGAGGGCTTCGCCCGGAAGCTCCGCGAACAGACCGCGCTGGCCGTCACCGACACCACGTTCCGTGACGCCCACCAGTCGCTGCTCGCCACCCGCGTGCGCACCCGCGACCTGCTCGCCGCCGCGCCCGCCGTCGCGCATGTGACCCCCGATCTGCTCTCGGTCGAGGCCTGGGGCGGCGCGACCTACGACGTCGCGCTGCGCTTCCTCTCCGAGGACCCCTGGGACCGGCTGCGCCTGCTGCGCGCTGAGCTGCCGAACATCCCGATCCAGATGCTGCTGCGCGGCCGCAACACTGTGGGCTACACCCCCTACCCGCTGGAGGTCACCGACGCCTTCGTGGCCGAGGCCGCCGCCACCGGGGTCGACATCTTCCGGATCTTCGACGCGCTCAACGATGTGAACCAGATCGTCCCGGCCATCGAGGCGGTCCGCAAGACCGGTACAGCCGTGGCCGAGGCCGCCATCTGCTACACCGGCAACCTCTCCGACCCGGATGAGGACCTCTACACCCTGGACTATTACCTCGGCCTGGCTGAGCAGATGGTCGACGCCGGCGCGCACATCCTCGCAATCAAGGACATGGCCGGGCTCCTGCGTCCTTCCGCGGCGAAGACCCTGGTCACCGCCCTGCGGGAACGCTTCGACCTGCCCGTGCACCTGCACACCCACGACACCGCCGGCGGACAGCTGGCCACCCTGCTGGCCGCCGCCGAGGCCGGGGTCGACGCCGTCGACGTCGCGGTGGCCTCGATGGCGGCGACCACCTCGCAGCCTCCGGCCTCGGCGCTCGTGGCAGCCCTGGAGCACACCGAGCGCGACACCGGGCTGGGCCTGGAGGCCGTGGCCTCCATGGAGCCCTACTGGGAGGCCGTGCGCTCGATCTACACGCCCTTCGAATCAGGGCTGACCAGCCCCACCGGCCGGGTCTACCGGCACGAGATCCCGGGTGGTCAGCTCTCGAACCTGCGCCAGCAGGCCATCGCGCTGGGCCTGGGGGAGCGGTTCGAGAACATCGAGGACATGTACCACGCAGCCGACACCATGCTGGGCCGGCTGGTGAAGGTCACCCCGTCTTCGAAGGTGGTCGGGGATCTCGCGCTGCAGCTGGTCGGCATGGACGTCGACCCCAAAGAGTTCGAGGCGAACCCGCAGAGCTTCGACCTGCCCGATTCGGTGATCCAGTTCCTCGCCGGACAGCTCGGAGACCCGCCAGGCGGGTGGCCCGAGCCGTTCCGCTCAAAGGCGCTGGAAGGCCGCACGATCAAGCCGCTGGATCAGGATCTCACCGAGGAGGACTCCGCAGCGTTGCGCTCCGACGACGCCGCCGTCCGGCGTCGCACGCTGAACCGGCTGCTCTTCCCCGGCCCGACCAAGGACTTCGAGGCCGCCCGGGACAAGTACGGCGACGTCCAAGTCCTGCACACCCGGGACTTCCTCTACGGAATGCGCACCGGCTACGAACACGTCATCTCGCTGGGCAGAGGTGTGCGGCTGCTGGTCACGCTGCAGACCGTCTCAGACCCTGACCCCAAGGGTGTGCGGACCGTCATGTGCACGCTCAACGGGCAGGCCCGCCAGGTCGGCGCCCGGGACGACTCCGTGGAAGCCACCGTGGCGGTCGCCGAGAAGGCCGACGCCTCCAAGTCGGGCCATGTCGCCGCACCCTTCGCCGGAGCGGTCACGCTCACGGTCGAGGAGGGTGACACCGTGGAGGCCGGACAGAACGTGGCCACCATCGAGGCGATGAAGATGGAAGCTGGGATCACCACCCAGGTGGCGGGCACCGTGACCCGAGCGGTGATCAGCGGGGTGCAGCAGGTCGACGGCGGAGATCTGCTCGTCGTCGTCGAATAGTCAGCACGCGAGCACCTCACCCTCTGCTCGACGCCGCCGACCGCGCAGCGTCACCTGAGCCACCTCCGGGCCTACAGGTGACGCTGCGCGTGCCGCGTCTCCGCGTCCCGCGCGAAGCGAGCCGAGATGTGGGGGGAGTCGACAGTCGCATCTCGCACGCCCACCCAAGCCTGGGAATCTGCTACAAATTAGAAATACTCGAGCGCAGTACAGTGTCTTCGTCAGATGTCTTCCACGCAGGGATCAACACCTGCCGGTGAAGGCCGAGGTTATGCCCGTACAGTGCAGCGTTTCGTGCCACGTGGCGCGGCGCAGCGTCTAGGTACGGCGGGAACGATAGCGAGAAGACGTGAAGAACAAGACTCAGCAGGGGCGCAGCCGCACCCAGCCCGGCTGGATCCGGATCCTGATCCCCGCGATTCTGGTGCTGGTCTGGCTCGGGGTGACCGCCGTGGGCGGTCAGACCTTCGGGAAGGTCAGCGAGGTCACCACCAATGATCAGACCACCTTCCTTCCCGCCGACGCGGAGTCCACCCAGGCGCTCGAACTCAGCCAGGGCTTCTCCGACGATGACTCCGTCCCGGCGACCCTCATCGGTGAACCCGCCGGCGGTGAGGTCGATGAGCAGGCGCTCGCCTCCCTGGAGGCTCTGGTGGGCGAGATCAACGAGCTCGGCGGCGTCGACCGCTCCCTGCCCCCGCAGGTCTCCCAAGATGGGGAGGCCTTCCAGGTGCTGGTGCTCATGGAAGAGGCCGCGGTCGAGGACGGTGCTGTCGAAGAGCTGCGCAACCTCGTCGATTCCGAGCTCACGGAAGATGAGTGGACCACCCACGTCACCGGACCGGCGGCGCTCTCCGATGACTTCGCCAACGCCTTCGCCGGCATCGACGGGCTGCTCCTGCTGGTCGCCGTGATCACGGTCTTCGTCATCCTGGTGGTGGTCTACCGCTCGGTGCTGCTGCCCTTCCTGGTGCTGCTCTCCTCCATCGCCGCGCTCTCCAGCGCCATCACCGTGATCTTCCAGATGGCCAAGTGGGAGTGGATCACGCTCAACGGCCAGGCCCAGGGCATCCTCTCGATCCTGGTCATCGGCGCCGCCACCGACTACTCGCTGCTGCTGGTCGCCCGCTACCGCGAAGAGCTGCTCGCCCGAGAGAACCGCTTCGATGCGCTCTGGGAAGCCTGGCGCCGCTCCACCCCTGCGATCCTCGCCTCCGGCGGCACCGTGGCCGCCGCGCTGCTCTGCCTGCTCTTCTCCGATCTGAACTCCAACCGGGCACTGGGCCCCGTGGCCAGCACCGGCATCGTCTTCGCGATGCTCGCCACGCTGACCTTCCTGCCCGCGATGCTCGCGCTCTTCGGCCGTCCGGTCTTCTGGCCCAAGGTCCCGCATGCGCCCAAGCCCGCCGTGGAGGAGGCCCTGGCCGCGAACCCAGACCTGGAGACGCGCCGCACGAAGCACACCTCGCGGCGTCGGACCCTCTGGGCCGTGGTCGCGGAGAAGGTCCGCGCCCGTCCCCGGTTCATCTGGCTCGTGGTCACCGGCCTGCTGCTCATCGCCTCGGTGGGCGTGCTGGATCTGCGCGCCGAGGGCGTCCCGCAGTCGGAACAGGTGCTGGGCCAGACCGACGCCAAAGATGGCCAGGCGATGCTCGAGGAGCATTTCGATGCCGGCACCGGTGCCCCCGCGAACGTCTTCGTGCCTGCGGATGAGCTTGCCGCGGCACTCGAGATCGTCGATGCCCGCGACGGCGTAGGCGAGGTCTACGCGGTGGCCGAGAACGGCGCACCGGCCCAGGGACCTGAGGATGCCAATGAGGTCGACGGCTACAACCAGCTCTCGGTCACGCTGACCGACTCCGGGGACTCCCTCGAGGCTGAGCGCACCATCGGGGAGCTCCGCGAGGAGCTCAACGCGCTCGACGGCGAAGCGCTGGTCGGCGGCACCACCGCCACCCAGCTGGACACCAACGAGACCGCCCAGCGTGACCTGATCACGATCATCCCGATCGTGCTGCTGGTCATCCTGGCCTTCCTGATCGTGCTGCTGCGCTCAGTGACTGCCCCGCTGATCCTGCTGGTCACCACGGTGCTCTCCTACACCGCAGCACTGGGCATCTCCGCGCTGGTGTTCAACTACATCTTCGGATTCCCAGGAGCCGACCCGACGGTGCCGCTGTTCGGCTTCGTCTTCCTCACCGCCCTGGGGGTGGACTACAACATCTTCCTGGCCACCCGAGCCCGGGAGGAGACCATCCGCCGCGGGCCGAAGGAGGGGCTGCTCTACTCACTGGTCATCACCGGCGGAGTCATCACCAGCGCCGGCATCGTGCTGGCCGCGACCTTCGCCGCCCTGGGCGTGCTGCCGCTGATGTTCATGGTGCAGCTGGCCTTCCTGGTCGCCCTGGGCGTGCTGATCGACACCTTCATCGTGCGTACCCTGCAGGTCCCGGCGATCGGCGTGGACCTCGGTCACCGGTTCTGGTGGCCCTCGAAGATCGGCAGAGGCGACCGCTGGAGCAACGACCCTGTGACCACGTCGGGACCTGAAGATTCTGCAGATCGAGCGAAAGATTCCTCGGCTCTGGCGGCTCAACCCCGATAGGATGACGGCAGCGCACCAATGACGTTGCCGTCTCTGACTTATGCAATAAGGAGCTCACACGTGGCTATCGCAACCCCGGACAAGTACAACCAGATGATCGATTCCGCGAAGGCTGGCGGCTACGCCTACCCCGCGGTGAACGTCACCAGCTCGCAGACCCTGAACGCCGCCATCCGCGGCTTCGCCGAGGCCGAGTCTGACGGCATCATCCAGGTCTCCACCGGCGGTGCCGCGTACTGGTCCGGCGCCAGCGTCAAGGACATGGTGGTCGGCTCCCTGGGCTTCGCCGCCTTCGCCAAGCAGGTCGCCAAGAGCTGCGGCGTAAACATCGCGCTGCACACCGACCACTGCCCCAAGGACAAGCTCGACGGGTTCGTGCTGCCGCTGCTCGAAGCCTCCGAGGCCGAGGTCAAGGCCGGACGCGACCCGATCTTCAACTCCCACATGTGGGACGGCTCCGCAGAGACGCTCGAGGAGAACCTGCGCATCGCCGCCGAGCTGCTTCCCCGCAGCGCGGCCGCCAAGCAGATCCTCGAGGTAGAGATCGGGACCGTCGGCGGCGAAGAGGACGGTGTGGAGAACGCGATCAATGAGAAGCTCTACACCACCATCGAAGACGCCACCGCGACCATCGAGGCGCTCGGCCTGGGCGAGCACGGCCGCTACATGACCGCGCTGACCTTCGGCAACGTCCACGGCGTGTACAAGCCCGGCGGCGTGAAGCTGCGCCCGGAGATCCTCAAGGCGATCCAGGAGGAGGCCGCCGTGAAGTACGGCAAGGCGGCACCCTTCGACCTGGTCTTCCACGGCGGTTCCGGCTCCTCCGAGCAGGAGATCTCCGACGCGGTCTCCTACGGCGTGATCAAGATGAACATCGACACCGACACCCAGTACGCCTTCACCCGCCCGGTGGCCGGTCACATGCTCGCCAACTACGACGGCGTGCTGAAGATCGACGGCGAGGTCGGGAACAAGAAGACCTACGACCCGCGCGTCTGGGGCGCCAAGGCCGAAGAGTCCATGGCCGCCCGCATCGTGGAGGCCTCCCAGCGCCTCGGCTCCGCCGGCAAGTCCATCAAGTAATACTTCTCGCTCAGCGTCCCGCGCCGAGCAACGACGACGACGGTGGCCGTCCCTTCTCGGCGAAGCGGCGGCCGCCGTCGTCGTTCCCAGCCGACCGGGCCGCTGACTGGTCCCGAGCGTGGGAATGGCCGCGCCCTCGGTAGGGTTGAGCCTTGGGAAATCGTCTTCAACGGCCGCCGTCTCAGGCGGCCGGACGTCCCCAACAGGTCGGAGAACCTCATGAACATGTCCACGATCGCGCTGCGCACCGTCCCCGGTGCCTTCATCCTCAACGCCGGGATCGGCAAGCTCGGCCTTGATGCCGATTCCGCCGCCGGCATGCAGGGCATGGCCGCCACCGGCGTGCCCGCAGTCAAGCAGCTCTCGCCGGAGCAGTTCGGCAAGGCTCTGGCATGGGGAGAGATCGCCCTCGGCGGCGCGCTGCTGGCACCCTTCGTGAGCAACCGGGTCGCAGGTCTCGCACTCGGCACCTTCACCGCGGGCATGCTCAGCATGTATTTCCGCAATGACGGCATGACCCAGTCCGACGGCGTCCGCCCCACCCAGGACGGCACTCCGCTGGCAAAGGACGCCTGGCTCGCTGCGATCGCCATCGCCCTCGTCGACTCCGGCAAGAAGTCCAGCCGCAAGAAGAAGTGATCCGCGCAGCCACATCAGGCGGCGGCCCGCTGGAGTCCAGGCGGGCCGTCGCCGGGCTCCGGCCGAGATCTTCACGTCGAGAGGGCCGCGCAGCCCGTGCGGGAGCGGCTTTGGATGCGAATCCCGGTGAGGAATCTTGGCAGTAGGATGTGGCCATGAGCATCGTTGGTCAAAATTTGATGGAGCCGGAGCCCACGCTGCTTCCGGCTGAACCCGAAGTCTCCGAATCGCTGGCCACCGGCGAGGAGCCCGTGGATCTCGCGGCGAAACACCCGGAGTCCTCCCTGGTCTGGGCGCTGCTCGCAGAGGACGCGCTGGACCAGGGATACACCGTGGAGGGCTACGCGTACGCCCGGGTCGGCTACCACCGCGGCCTCGACGTGCTGCGCCGCTCCGGCTGGCGCGGTGCCGGCCCTGTGCCGTGGAGCCACGAGCCCAACCGCGGCTTCCTGCGTTCCCTGGGCGCGCTGGGCCAGGCTGCGGCCGCCATCGGCGAGACCGCCGAGGTTGAACGCATCACCAAGCTGCTGCGCGACTGCGACGCTTCCGCACCCGAGGCGATCAGCCGCCTGCGCTGAGCCCGGAGCTGTCAAAGCCGAAGGGTTCTTCTGAGAATGGCTAAGCTCTACTTCCGCTATGGCGCGATGAACTCGGGCAAGTCGACCGGGCTGCTGCAGGCCGCGTTCAACTATGAGGAGCGCGGTCAGCGGGTTCTGCTGGCGAAGCCCCAGGTAGACACTAAGGGCGAGGACGAGATCGTCTCCCGTCTCGGCGTGACCCGCAACGTGGACTTCCTGATCCCGCCGCAGGCTCCGCTGCGCGACCTGGTGGCACAGCATGCGGCGGGGACCACGCCGGGAACGTTGCTCGATGACATGGAAGCGGAGTCAGGGGCGCTGAACCGGCAGATCAAACCCGTGGCCTGTCTGCTCGTGGATGAGGCCCAGTTCCTCACCCCGGCGCAGGTGGAGGACCTGCTGCGCATCGCCGTGCTCGATGACGTTCCGGTGCTCGCCTACGGCATCCGCACGGATTTCCGGACGATGGCGTTCCCCGGGTCGGCGCGGCTGATGGACCTCGCCCATGCACTCGAGGAGCTCAAGACCATCTGCCGCTGCGGGCGCAAGGCGGTGTTCAACACCCGACGCGCCGGTGACGCGATCATCTTCGACGGTGATCAGGTCGCGATCGACGGCACCGACATCTGGTACGAATCCCTCTGCGCCGCCTGCTATCTCGAGGCTTCGGGTGGTCGACTGGGCTGACTGTGTCAGGACCAATCCTGGTTTCGGTCGACGTTGGTAGGATCTACAAGGACGCCTTTGCGGTTGCGGGTGCTCCCAGACCAGCTCAGCTCGGGAAAGGACTGCCATGCCAGCCATTGTGATCGTCGGAGCCCAGTGGGGCGACGAAGGTAAGGGCAAAGCCACGGACCTGCTCGGTTCCCGGGTCGACTACGTGGTGAAGCCCAATGGCGGCAACAACGCAGGTCACACCGTCGTCGTCGGCGGCGAGAAGTTCGAGCTCAAGCTCCTTCCGGCCGGGATACTCTCCCCGAACGCCGTGCCGGTGATCGGAAACGGCGTCGTCGTGAACCTGGAGGCGCTCTTCCACGAGATCGATGGCCTCGAGGCGCGCGGCGCCGACACCTCGAAGCTGAAGATCTCGGCCAATGCGCACCTCGTCGCGCCCTATCACCAGACCATGGACAAGGTCACCGAGCGGTTCCTCGGAAAGCGCGCCATCGGCACCACCGGTCGCGGCATCGGTCCCACGTACATGGACAAGGTCGCCCGCCTCGGCATTCGGGTCCAGGACATCTTTGACGAGTCGATCCTGCGGCAGAAGATCGAAGGGGCGCTGCGGCAGAAGAACGAGCTCCTGGTCAAGCTCTACAACCGCCGAGCCATCGCGGTCGATGAGATCGCCGAGTACTTCCTGGACTTCGCCGAGCGACTGCGGCCCATGGTCGTGGACACCACCATCCTGCTCAACGACGCGCTGGACCGCGGCGAAGTGGTACTGATGGAGGGTGGTCAGGCGACCTACCTCGACGTCGACCACGGCACCTACCCGTTCGTGACCTCCTCCAACCCGACCGCGGGCGGCGCGTCCGTCGGGTCCGGCATCGGGCCGACCCGGATCACGCGCTCCATCGGCATCGTCAAGGCTTACACCACACGCGTCGGTGCCGGCCCGTTCCCGACCGAGCTCTTCGACGAGTGGGGCGAGTACCTGCAGAAGACCGGCGGCGAGTTCGGCGTCAACACCGGACGCCCGCGGCGCTGCGGCTGGTACGACGCGGTGATGGCGCGCTACGCCTCCCGCATCAACGGCTTCACCGACTTCTTCCTGACCAAGCTCGACGTGCTCACCGGCATCGAAGAGATCCCGGTCTGCGTGGCCTACGAGGTCGACGGCGTCCGTCAGGACGAGATGCCGATGACCCAGACCGAGTTCCACCACGCGAAGCCGGTCTTCGAGAACTACCCCGGCTGGACCGAGGACATCTCCGGCGCCCGCACGCTGGAGGACCTCCCGGAGAACGCACGGAACTACGTGCTCGCGCTGGAGAAGCTCAGCGGCTGCCGGATCTCGGGCGTGGGCGTGGGGCCTGGCCGCGACCAGGTGATCGCGATCCACGACTTGATCGAGGACTGAGCCAGACCGGTCAGCGTCACTCCACTGAGGTATGGCGCGGCCGGTGCCGTGGAGGCGGTGAGGCGGGAGCAGGGGAAGGCGCAGCGGAGCTGCGCGGTCGATGTTCTTCTCGGGGCCAGAAGGTCCAGCCCACGCCAGCCGCCGCCACGACCGTGATCAGACCCAGCAGGTAGGGGTTGTTGAGCTGGTGGACCGCGTTGGCGATGTGCGGGATGTGGAACAGCGAGAGTCGCGCTTCGGTGATCGTGTACGGGTGAGGATCCTCCGTCTCGTTGGCGTCTCCCTGCATGCGGATGACGCGCTCGGCGGACCCGGCTCCGGGTTCGATGCTCGTCACACGGTGCGTCACTGGAAGCTGGTCGTCTCGGTCGACCGTCAGGATGTCGCCGACCTCCACCTCCTCGGCTGAGATCTCCTGGACGACGGCGACAGCTCCGGTGGGGATCGTCGGTTCCATCGACCCGGTGCGGAACATGATCAGTGAGATGTTCATGGCCCACCCGAGGACGACCAGCAGGATCGAGATTCCGCCGAGGACCGCAGCCAGCCACAGGAAGAGTTCGCCCAGAAGGTGGAGGGCGCGTTTCATGAAGCGCTGGACGCCCATCAGCAGTTGGGCTGCAGGTTGGCGCCCGCGGATCGACCGGGCAGCTGGACGCGAACGATGCCCCGTTGGACCGGTGCATCGGCGCGAATGAGGTCGAACTCATCGTTTTGGGAAAGTCTGTAGGAGAACCGATGCCCGGAATCATCCAGGGCAGTCACCTCGCCGCCCTGCCAGCGGAGGGTCGCGTCGTCCAGGAACTCGGGGCAGACGATCTGGGACAGATCTATGGTGATCGC
Source organism: Nesterenkonia sp. YGD6 (assembly GCF_022565895.1). Taxonomy (NCBI): domain Bacteria; kingdom Bacillati; phylum Actinomycetota; class Actinomycetes; order Micrococcales; family Micrococcaceae; genus Nesterenkonia; species Nesterenkonia sp. YGD6. The sequence continues at coordinate 45,370 of NZ_JAJOYY010000009.1, forward strand.
CCAGGGAATGTACGTCTCCACTGGAGTCTGCACGTCTGCGCTGATGCCAAGTGACCATCCGCCATCATTGCTCAAGTCCCAGGTGAACAGCGCTGTGTCAACCTCGGGGTATGGCACGGAATCGCGCAGCGTGCAGAAGCGGAGTGCCATATCGGCCCCGGGCTCAATGGTGCGAGTGTCACCGAGCCAAGACTGCCGAGCGTCAGATCTGAAGTCTTGCCCGCGAATGCTCCAGATCGATGAGGTTGTATCGAAATCGCCGGTGAAGGCCCCCTGTCGAGGGTTTCCCTGGGTCTGGAAGCGTGGTTCCCCCGATGTGGCGTAGGGAGTCCAGCCCCAGAGCGGTGCCTGAGATGTGTCGAACTCAAGCTCCCATTCCACGGGCTCTTCAGAGGAGTTGCTGATTGTGGAGTCGTGGCAGAAGTCGAGTGTGCGTCCTCCGAGGGGGGTCACCGAGGTGGTCTGGAAGGTCAGCCCCATTGCGGCGAGGTCATTCTTGGGTTGCAGGGCGGGGAGTGTGTTGATCTCGTCGACGCGGGCTTGATCCACCTCGGCGCCACCGTCTGCGATGGGAACGTCGGGGGTCTCTGGTTCGCCCTCATCTGGGTCTTCTGGGTTTGGGGAGGAGTCGGGGTCTTCGGGGTCTCGGGGGTCTTCGGGTTCCGACGGATCAGCAGGGTCTTCGGCCTCGGAGGGATCCTCTGGCTCGGTGGGCGCGTCAGATTCCGGGGGCTCCTCCGTCTCCTCAGGCTCAGGAGCTTCATAGCGCAGCTCTGCCGCCGCATATTCGGAGTCGGTCCAGGACGCTTCGGTGAGCTCGGCCGGATGGTGCACGGAGGCCAGAGCCAGCGCGGCCACGCCGAGGATCGCGGCCCAGGCGCTGAGCATGCGGGGGTTCGATGTCATTGGTTGCTGCCAGTTCCATTCGCGGTTCCTGCCAGCTCCCACGAGGCCTCCACTGAGGTCGCGTCGGGGCTGGGGCTGATCTCGGGCGGCAGAGTGATGGCGAAGCAGAAGTCGACCTGGTCGGACCCCTGTGCCTGAAGTGCCTGTTCACTGCCCGGACCGCCGCCATCGGCCAAGGATGACCCGAGCGGGACGACCGCAGTCTCACTGGCTGTGAAGCTGTCGGCATTGCAGGAAGGGGGGCCGGCCGGACTCGGGGGGAGCCGCTGGACTCCGTAGGTCAGGTGCGCGCCCAGTCCCGTGATGTTGTCCGGGTGAGCCAGCAGGGCGACTGCGCCGCCGACCGAACCCTCATCAGTGCTCACGCTCAGCAGGGCGTAGACCGGAGATCCAGGGATCATGTCCACTTCTGCGGCATCGATGAACAGTGGAGCCGGGGCATCGGGGCTGTACTGAGAGAAGTCTTCACCATTGGTCGAACTGGTCAGTACGAACTCCCCCGCGGTCAGCGTGCCGGTGGCATCCTGTTGATCCGTCCAGGATGCCACCGTGGCGAACGCGCCCAGACCCAGAACGCTGCCGCTCGCCAGCAGGGCTCGCAGTTTCGCGAGACGTGCACTGCGCGTGCGTAGCTGCCGATCGTGGTGATCGCCGGCTGGGACAGTCTTCATTCATTGAGCTTACGTGATGTGAACAATCAGTCTTCGTGGGTCGACTCAGTCTCGATTGACCAGGTGGCGCGCGCTTCGACTCCGCTGCGCAGGTCAGGCACGCCGTCGGTCTCGGAGTCAGTTGCTGTGGCCTGGAAGCACAGCTGAACCGCGTCCCCTGCCGCCTCATTCTTGTAGCTCAGGGGGATCCCCCCGTTGATCGCGCTGGTCAGATCGCCGAGGTGATCACCACTGGCAACGACGGTGCCCTGAACGGTGCCAGTGGTGCAGCTGCTGCCTTCGTCCACATGCCATACCTCCACGTCGCGGAAGTTCTCGTACTGGCCTTCTGCAGAGTCATCTACAAGATTGATCTGGGTGATCCGACCGGCATAGGTGCTTTCGGGGGTGGTGCGCAGCCAGAATTCGGCCGCGAACTCATCACCGGGGGCTGCGTTGGCTGCGTTCAGGTCCCCGAAGCTGAGGGTTGCGGCACGATTTTTGGAACCATGGTTGCCGAAGCTCTCGCCATTGTTGGAGCTCTCCACGCTGTACGACCCGGCGCCGAACAGGCCTTGGGCGAATTCTGAGTCGTTCCAGGTCGCGAGGGTGGCCACGGCGCCGATGCCGAGGACGGTGCCTGCGGCGACGACGGCTTTGATCTTGCGGCGGCGTGAGTGAGCGCGGGTCTGGGATTCGAAGGTTTCTGGGCGTGAGGCAGGGGGTGTTGCAGTCATGGATGATCTCCTGGGCGCAGGCATGCTGTACCGGATGAATCCACGGCACAGTGGACGGGAAAGTAAACGGACAAGGGTGGAGCGAAGTACTCGCGCATTCGCTGCTGGTGACAGATCCAAGCGGTGCAAGACGCTTAGACGTCCTAACTAAAACACAATCAAGTGCAGTATTCAAGGTTTTGAGGAAAATTACAGGTAACCGCAACGCGGTGTAGTGATATGACTCACAAGAGCTGCTGGCCATTCCGACTAGATCTCCCGGGCGGTAATGCGTACACGCGTCCGCATAAGGATGAAACCAGGTGGGGCGCAAGGGGGATTCTGGGTGATTGTCCGCAGTCTTCCGAAGAAAGTCTGGTGACTCGTCGAATCGTGCGCTCTCGAGGGTGTGATACGGAGCAGTAACTTGTTGCTTGTTTCAAGTATCTTCTAGTAGAAAGACTAGATTTTTGGCGCGTTAACTGGAACTGATATCAGTGAAGCGGATGGCCATATGTCGACGTTTCTCAGATTCCATGATCTATGCGATTCCATCAATGATCTATTTTCTCAGACGACCAGAAGGTCTTTGGTAGCTGGGCATAGTGTCTAGATGTCGCGTGGTTGGATCGGGGCGACACCGCCGAGCATCGCGTGTAGGCCTTCAGGTGAGGCAGAAGAATGAGGCCCCGGCCTTCAGCGTCATCGGGGCCCGGGAAGATCCGCGAAGCAGAGGAAGACATCTCTCGCCAGCTGGGTGACCCCATCGCCGCCTTTGCCGATCTTTCCACTGCCGTGACAGTGTCCCCGGATGCGAGGATGCCGGGGTCTTTGTCGCGAACCTGACCTGGGCCTTGATTTCGATCAGTCGGAGCCAGTGCGACGACGCCGAGCCCATGATAGCCGAGATCACCGCCGTGCGCCGGGAATCCGGAGTGCTGGTCTCGGCCGGGCAAGAGCGATTCCATGCCTGGAGGCCATCGTGGAGCCGGGTCATAAGCAGGTCGTGAAGCACCTGTTGCGTCTTCGAGGCGAGTCCGGGGCGTGGTGGAACGTTGGAGCAGATTTGATGCTGCTCGTGGTGCGGACCGCGCACTCAGCCGATCCATTCCGCGCAGCACGTCTCGGATTTCGGCGCCCACCGCGTATTTCGGGCGTTCAATTTCCTTGCCCTGGGAACCTTAGATCTCACGCGCGCAGGAGACGGCTCCGCTCCGACCTTCAGCGGTGAAATCCGTGGAGACGCCCCCGCAGGAAGCTTGCGCCGAGGTCGCTGTCGATGGGGCAGAAGTCTTGGAGGGGCTCTCGGCGTGAGAGCGCCAGGCCGCTGTGCTCATCACTGACGGCTGGACAAACAAGGAGATCATCGAGGCGCTGGGGGTTGTCCTTGCGCACCGTAGATTTCCATGTGCGCAATGCGATGACGAAGGTCTACGTCTCGTCCCGCAACGAGATTCGGCACCGACTGCGTGATGCCTCACCCGGCACGCGGCCGCTCGCGGCGGGCTCTGCGGGGAGCCTGCTGCCCCGTGCTCACGGGAAGCGCTTCTTCTGCAGTCCATTCATCTCTGCGGGGTCAAGACAAAACAGGTTGCCAGACCGTGGACGAACCTGTCAAATCGTGACTGACCTTGGCTTCTCCCGCGAAAAACCCTTCTCGATTCGCATTCTGCACCGTAATCTAAGTCTGTAGCCGTCGTTTCTCTACAAGAGCAGGTTTCTCAATGGAGCTCCAGCAATATGTCCGAGTCCTCAAGCGAGGATGGCTGACCCTGGTCCTGGCCGTGGTCGTGACCGTCGGTGCCGCGGCCGCGCTGGTCGCGCTGCTGCCGGCGACCTACGAGGCGGAGACGCGCATATACGTCGCGGTGGAGGATGCTGAGGCCTACGACCTGAGCCAGCGGTCGATCTACAGCCAGGAACTCGTAAGGAGCTTCGTCGAGCTCGCCCGGAGCTCAGCCGTTCTTGGACCTGTGGTGGAGGACCTGGAGCTTGAGGACACCCCGCGAGAGCTCGCCGAACAGATCACGGTGGCCGCGCAGACCGGCACGGTGATCCTGGAGGTCACCGTCGCCGACGAGGATCCTCAGCGGGCCGCCGCAATCGCGACGTCGATGACTGCTGCGCTCGATGATGTGGTCCAGGGTCTCACGACATCGACGGAGGGTGACGGAAACGTCACGTTGACCGCCGTGGAAGAACCTTTCGTCCCGGATGCTCCCAGCTTTCCGCAGCCGATCAGCATCCTGGGACTCGGACTGCTGGCCGGCTTCGCCATCGGGATCGTGATTCTGGCGCTGCGCGAAGTCCTCGACACGAAGGTCCGCAGCGAGCAGGACATCACGGAGGTCACCGATCAGGCAGTGCTGGGAGGCGTGCAGTTCGACCGGGAGCTGCAGAAGGGTCGGCTCATAGCCCAGGCAGATGTGGGCAGTCCGCTGACCGAATCCTTCAGCACGCTCGGGACCAATCTGCAGTTCCTGGCCGTGGGACAGTCGGCGCGCAGCTTCGTCGTCACCTCCTCGATCGAGGCGGAGGGGAAGTCATCGGTAGCGGTCAACCTCGCCATCAGCCTGCGCGCCGCAGGCCACCGGGTTCTGCTGGTCGATGCAGATCTGCGCAGGCCCATGGCCGCCCAGATGCTCGGACTCGAGGGCGCGGTGGGACTCACCGATGTGCTCAGCGGACGCGTGGAGCTGCCCGACGTCATCCAATTCTGGGGACCCGATAACCTGGAGATGCTGCCTGCCGGGACGGTGCCTCCGAATCCCATCGAGCTCCTTGGCTCCGAGGCCATGGAAGAGCTGGTCGCGGCGCTTCAGCGTGAGTACGAGATCATCATCTTCGACGCCCCGCCGCTGCTGCCGGTCAGCGACGCCCGCGTGCTGGGCGCCCTGTGTTCCGGAGTGCTTCTGGTGGTGGCGGTTGGCAGGGTGCACAAGCCGCAGCTGCAGAAGGCCATCGAGGCGATGCGCATAGTGGACGTGACGCTGTTCGGAGTGGTGCCCACAATGCTGCCCCCGAAGGCAGTCGACGGCTACAGCACTCCATACCGTCAGCAGGTGGGGGTGGTTCCGCGATGATGCCGGTCAGTGACGACCCGTTCAGGGTCCTGGTGGTCTGCACCGGGAACATCTGCCGCTCGCCCCAGACTGCGCAGCTGTTGCAGGCCGCGGTTGCGCAGGCCGGGGAGTCCTGGCGCTCGGCGGTGGTGATCGCCAGTGCGGGGACCCGAGCCTTGGAAGGAGCCCCCATGGATGAGCAGGCGGCAGCGCTCTCCGTGAGACTGGGAGCCGATGCCACCGGCCACACAGCCAGGCAGCTCACCCCGACCATGGTCGAGGAAGCCGATCTCGTCCTGGGCATGGCGCGTGAACACCGCAGTGAGGTGGTTCGCGCTGCACCACGGGCGTCACGCAAGGCATTCCTGCTGACCGAGTTTGCCGACCTTCTCGAAGGTGTCGAGCGGGCGTCGGCTCATCGGTTCCAGCCGCTGCCCTCACCTCGCTCGGGTCTCGCGTCGCCGCTGCTGCCGGACCAGCTGCGCCAGGGAGTCGAGCGTGCGGCTGCCCAGCGCGGGATGATTCCACCCCGTGATCCGGACACCATGGACGTGCTCGACCCCTACGGGCATGCCCCGAAGGTCTACCGAGCGTCCGCCGAACAGGTCCAGGAGTCGCTGGCGCGCATCCACGGATCGGTGCGGAAGCTCGCGCAGGGAGTGCCTTGGTGAGGTCGCTGCGGACCTGGTTCTTCTATGTCTACATCGCCTGCACCCTCGGGGCGAATGCCGTCATCCTGATCTCGTACGACCCCGCCGGTGGCGTCGTGGACAACTCGATCTTCTCCGCAAGCTGGGTCCTGCTTCACCTGATCTCGGTGCTGGTCCTGCTGACCTCACGGTCACTGAGCCCGGTGCCGATCACGATCGCCGTGAGTATCGGGGGACTCGTGGTCCTCAGCGCCGCCTGGTCCGTCTCTCCAACGGATTCACTGGTCTATGGAGTCATGGCCGCCGGAAACATCCTCGTCGCGTGCATGCTGGCCGCCGAATACTCATTGCAGCAGATTGCCCGGGTGTTCCTCCGAGTGCTGACCGTGCTGGTGCTGGCAGGCATGGCCTTCGCTCTCGTCGGCGTTGACCAGGTGCTGTACATCGATCCGCATGGCCGCGCTAACCTCCTCGGCGGAGATCCGATCCGCGGCTTCTTCCAGCACAACATCATGGCCGGCTTCTACGGGGCCACCGGCGCTGTCCTGGCCATGACGCTGCTGCGCGGTCTTCGCCGGGTGCTGGTGCTCGCGGCGTTCATCCTCTTCGTCCTCTGGGCCGGCTCCGCCACGGGGGTCCTGCTCGCGGGCGCCGCAGTGATCATCGTGCCGCTTGCCCAGCTGTTGGTCCCGCGCATCCCGCTGGGAGGCCTGCTCGCCGTCCTGGTGCCGGTGGGCGTGGCCGCTGGGGCGGTGCTGAACCAGGTCTGGGTGCCTCTGCTGGAGGCGATCGGGCGCGATCCGACGCTGACCGGACGCACGGTGCTCTGGGAATGGGGCTACCGCGCGATCGCCGAACGGCCGGTGACGGGGTGGGGCTTCACCGGCTACTTCCACTCGCCTGAGGGTGAAGTTCCCAGCCTGTATGTGCCGCAGTTCGACGACTACGCCATCGCGCACTTCCACAACTCCTATATCCAGACCGGCGTCGACCTGGGTCTGCTGGGCCTGCTGCTGCTGATCCTGGTGCTGGGCTGCACCACCGGCTGGGCGTATCTCTACGCCCGCAGCACAGACACGCGCACCGGTGTGGGACTGCTGATGGTGATGGTCATCTTCCTGATCGCGTCACCCACAGAGTTCCTCTTCATCAACTACAACCACTTCGGCAGCTTCGCGCTGTTCGCGCTGTTCTTCGGGCTGCTGCAGCACCGACGGACGAGGGCGCGGCACCCGGAGACGGAGTCCCTCAGTGCCGCGCCCTCGAAGCGTGTCTCACTCAGCGGTCGATGATCTGCCGCTTCGCAGAGATGACACCGGTGTTGAAGCCGGCGAGGTGAAGGTTGCCGTGGAAGCGGCCGTGCTCGATCTTCAGGCACCGGTTCTGCACCGCGTTGAGCCCGGCGTCCTGGGCCAGCTGCATGGCCTGCTCAGTCTCGATGCCGAGCTGGGCCCAGATGGTCTTGGCGCCGATCTCGGCAGCCTCCTGGGCGATGTCGGGAACATCCTCGGCTCGGCGGAAGATGTCCACGATGTCGGGGACCTCGGGGAGATCCTTCAGTGAGGCGTAGACCGGCTGGCCGAGCACCTCTTTGAGTCGCGGATTCACGAAGTAGACCGTGTAGCTCGAGGAGCTCAGCAGGTAGGTCGCCACGAAGTAGCTGGCCCGGGCTGGCTTGTCCGACATGCCCACGATCGCCACCGACTTGGCGCTGCGCAGCAGCTGCAGCCGGCGGGAGGGCGACGGCGCTTCCCAGCGGCCGTGGGGATGTTCGGCCGTAGCCTCGTCGTGGTGCTGCAGGGTCTGCTCGCTCATCACTTGTCTCCTTCGACTGCGGTGCTCAGCGCCTGGTCCAGGTCCCAGATGATGTCATCGACGTCTTCGATGCCGACCGAGATGCGGATCAGGTCCTCCGGGATCCCGGCTGCGGCCATCTGCTCCGGGGAAAGCTGCTGGTGGGTGGTTGATCCTGGGTGCAGGATCAAGGTGCGCACATCCCCCACATTAGCCAGGTGGCTGGCCAGCTGCAGGGACTCGATGAAGCGGGCGCCGGTCGCCCGGCCTCCGCGGATGCCGAAGCTGAACACCGAGCCCACACCCTTGGGCAGCATCTCCTTGGCCCGGTCATGATCGGCGTGGGAGGGCAGACCGGCGTAGTTGACGTAGACCACCCGGTCATCGGCTTCGAGCCATTCGGCGACCTTCTGGGCGTTGGCGACGTGCTCGTCGATACGCTGCGGCAGGGTCTCGATGCCCTGGATGAGGTTGAACGCGGCCTGCGGGCCCAGTGAGGGTCCGATGTCGCGCAGCTGCTCGGCGCGCAGCTTGGTCAGGAAGCCGTATTCGCCGAAGTTGCCCCACCAGGAGAGCCCGCCGTAGGAGGCCACCGGCTCGGTCATCGCGGGGAAGTTCCCGTTGTCCCAGGGGAACTCGCCGGATTCCACGATCACTCCACCCAGGGTGGTGCCGTGGCCACCCATGAACTTGGTGACCGAGTGGATCACGATGTCCGCGCCGTGTTCGAACGGGCGGATCAGGTACGGGGTGGTCAGGGTGGAGTCCACCACCAGCGGGACTCCGTGCTTGTGCGCGACCTCTGAGAGTCCGCGCAGGTCAGCGATGTCAGAGCTGGGGTTCGCGACGACCTCGGTGTAGAGAACCTTGGTGTTCTCCTGCATCGCGGCCTCGTAGTCCTCCGGTTCCAGGGAGTCCACGAAGGTGGTCTCGATCCCGAAGCGGCGCAGCGTGACGTCGAGCTGGGTGATCGTGCCGCCGTAGAGCTTCGAGCTCGCCACGATGTGGTCCCCGGAGCCGCAGAGTGCGGCGAAGACCAGGAACTCAGCACTCATCCCGGAGGCGGTGGCCACCGCGCCGATGCCGCCCTCCAGCGACGCGACGCGCTCCTCCAGCGCCGAGACGGTGGGGTTGCCGATCCGGGAGTAGATGTTCCCGTACTTCTGCAGCGCGAAGAGGTTCGCGGCGTCGTCGGTGTCCTTGAACACGAAGGAGGTGGACTGGTGGATGGGCACAGCACGCGATCCGTGGACGGCATCGGGGACGGCCCCGGCGTGCAGGGCGCGGGTGCGGAAGCCGAACTGGCGATCGCTCATGTAGCTACCTCTTCTCTTCTCGGCGCGGTTCCGCGCCGTTGGCAGATCTCTTCGATCTTCGGTACACAGGGTTCATTCTGCAGGCTTGTGGTGTCTCCCAGGGTCTCGCCGTCATGCAGCTGGGTCAGCAGCCGGCGCATGATCTTCCCGGAGCGGGTCTTGGGCACCTCGGGCACGGGGATCACCGTGCGTGGTTTGGCCACCGGGCCGATCACCTCGCCCACATGGCTGCGCAGCGTCCCGAGCAGCTCCCGCTCGGCCGCGCTGCCCGCACCCCCCGCGGCGTCGAGGCGCTCGCGGGCGGCGGTGGTCAGCACGGTGAACGCGACGGCCGCGTGACCGGTCATGGCATCGAAGACCGGGCAGACCCCGGCCTCGACCACATCGGGGTGGGAGATCAGCGCCGATTCGATCTCAATCGTGGAGAGCCGGTGTCCGGAGATGTTGATGACGTCATCGATCCGGCCCAGGATCCAGATGTCCCCGTCCTCGTCCTTCCGCGCCCCGTCCCCGGCGAGGAACCATCCCTGCTCCGCGTACTTCTCCCAGTAGGAGGTGAAGTACCGCTCCGGGTTGCCCCAGACGGTCCTGGCCATCGAGGGGCCGGTGTGGGTGAGCACGATGTTGCCCTGCGTGCCCGCGGGCACCTGCTGGCCGGCCTCATCGACGACGGCGGCGCCCCAGCCGGGAAGTGCACGGGTCGCGGCCCCGGGCTTGAGCCCTGGGTGCGTCGACCGGGCGTCCTCGGGCCGCGGGGAGAGCACCGTGGACCCGGATTCGGACTGCCACCAGGTGTCCACCATGGGAAGCGCCGGTCGGCCGGCGTCGTCGGTGGTGTCGCGGCCGATCTCGCGGCGGATCCAGTGCCAGGCCTCGGGGTTGACCGCCTCGCCCACGGTCCCGGCGAGCCGGATCGAGGAGAGGTCATACTGCGCCGGAACACCGTCGGGGAACCAGCCCATCAGGGAACGCACCAGCGTGGGGGCGGTGTAGTAGGTGGTGACCTGGTGGCGTTCGATGATCTCGAAGTGGCGGCCCTCATGCGGAGTGTTCGGCGTGCCCTCGAAGATCACCTGGGTGGCGCCGGCGGCCAGCGGGCCGTAGATCTCATAGGTGTGCGCGGTGACCCAGGCCAGGTCGGCGGTGCACCAGTGGACGTCCTGGGTGCGCCGCTCCGGGTCAGGGTGGGCGAAGAGCCGCAGGTAGGTGTACAGGGCCCCGGTGAGGTAGCCGCCGGTGGTGTGGACGAGTCCCTTGGGCTTGCCGGTGGTCCCGGAGGTGTACATGATGAACAGCTCGGTCTCGGCGTCGAAGAACTCCGGGGTGTGCTCGGGGGAGGCGGTCTCGACCACCTCGTGCCACCAGAGGTCCCGCGCCGGCGTCCATGCCACGGGGGAGTCTGTGCGGTTGATCACCAGGACGTGTTCGAGGTTGCCGCCGTGCTCGGCGGTGGCCTCGGCGACGGCGGCATCAGCGTTGGCCTTCACCGGCACGGCCCTGCCGCGGCGGAACTGACCATCGGTGGTGACCAGCAGCTTCGCCCCGGTGTCCTCGACACGGAACTTCAGCGCCTCGGCGGAGAATCCGCCGAAGACCAGCGAGTGCACCGCGCCGACCCGGGCGCAGGCCAGCGTGATCACGATGGTCTCCACCAGCACCGGAAGGTAGATCACCACGCGGTCCCCGCGGGTGATGCCCATGCTGGTCAGCGCGTTCGCCGCCTGGTTGACCCGACGGCCCAGCTCGGCGTAGCTGACGTCCTCGCGGTCTCCGGGCTCGCCTTCGAAGTGCAGCGCGATCTTCTCCCCGCGTCCCGCGGCGACGTGGCGGTCCACGCAGTTCACCGCGGCGTTGAGCGTCCCGCCCTCATACCAGCCGATCTTCGGGCCGCGCTGGGTGACCGGGTTCGGCGGGGTCCAGGAGTGGGTGGTCTCCCACGGGGTCGACCAGTCCAACAGGGTGGCCGCCGCGGACCAGAATGCCATGCGCTGGTCCTCGTCCTGCGGGTCCGTCCAGGCGTGCACGTCGGCGCTCAACGGATGCGAGGGCACGATCGCGGAGCGCTGGTCCTTGCACGAGGGTGTTGTTTCGGGGGTGTCGCGGTGCGTCGAGTCTTCGGGAGTGGCCGCGGCTGCGGGCACGGTGGATCGAGGGTGGATGCTCAACAAGGGTCCTTCGGGTCAGCTCAGGGTGGTCAGGGTCTTGAACTCGTGCTGGTGGAAGACCAGCCCAGGAGCGCCCTCGGTGAAGCCCAGGTCCAGGATCTCCAGCACGATGATGTCGTGGTCCCCGGCGCGGACCCGGTCGTAGATCCGGGTGCGCAGCCACATCGGGACCCCATCGAGCAGCAGCGCCGAGCCGTGGAGCTGGTAGTCCACCCCGGTGAATCGGTTGGCGCGGTCCTTGGACGCGATCTGCCTGCACAGCCCGTTCTGATCGCGGCCGAGCACCGAGATGCCCAGTTCGCCGCCGCTGCGCTCAAGCTTCGGCCAGGTGGAGGAATCGTGCTGCACCGCCAGGGTGACCAGGGGTGGCTCCAGCGAGACGCCCACCGTGAAGGTGGATGCGATGATCGCCTCAGGTGTCCCATCGACCTCCGCGCCGACGGCGACGACGCCCTGCGGAAACTGTGCCAGGGCGTGGCGCAGCGCAAAGGAGTCCACACGGGACGCGGCGGTGGGGTTCTCAAGGGTGCGAGCAGGAACAGACATGCAGATCAACTCCATCGGTCCTGGCGTTAGCACCCGGCGAATCCGGGTTGCTGCGGCGTCTCTGAGCCAGATCTCTCAGCCGCTCGGGATGGTGACACCTCAACGCTACGCGTCGTCTCGCCGACCAGCAAGAATTGTTCGCACTGTGAGACGCCATGTGACATTCCCAGCGTGGGTCGGCACCGAATGCGTTCATGATTCGCCAGATGAACAAACTAGGGCGCACTGCGGATTTGCAGGGTAGAAGTTCAGGGATATCGATCGCTCGGCTCTGCAATGACCCGCGGCAGAGTTCAGACATGTGGCGTCATGCGAACTTGACGAATGAGCCCCCACACCCTCTATATTTAGCGTCATCACCATCCAGAGCGACCGAGGGATCTGGCCCGAAGACGTCGCAGCAACCCGGACATGCCGGGTGCTACCGCCAGAATCGATGGAGGAAAGAATGAACATTCAGCTGCCTGTGCCCCAGAATCTGCGCGACGCCATTGAGCGTGTCGGCCTCTCCGCGCTCGACCGAGAGCGCAGCCGTGAGCTCGCCCGCGATGAGGTCACGGACCTCGTGGCAGGTGGCATCGGACGGCTTCGCGTGCCGGAGCCGGCTGGTGGATACGGCTTGGACTGGGTGCAGACCACCGAGGTCCTCCTGGAGCTCGCCGCCCAGGACAGCAACATCCCGCAGGTGCTGCGCGGCCACTTCGCGGTCCAGGAGGATCTGCTGTGGCGCTGCGACGCCCGAACTGACCCCGCCCCTGACTCCGCGCCTGACGCCGGGCCCGATGCCCGGCGCGTCGTGCAGCGCTGGCTCGCCAGGTTGGCCGCAGGGGAGCTGGTCGGCAACGCCTGGACCGAACCGGGCAAGGGCGGCTTCCACCAGTCCGGCACCGTGGTCAGCCAGACCGACGACGGGCCCAGGGTCACAGGGGTGAAGTACTACACCACCGGTGCGATCTTCGCGGACTGGCTCGACGTCACCGCCCGGGACGCCGCGGGCAATGAGCTCGCCGTGCTGGTGCGCCGGGACCAGCCCGGAGTGCAGATCGACGACGACTGGGACGGCTTCGGACAGCGCACCACCGGCTCCGGCACCGCGCGGCTGACCGACGCCGTGGTGGAGGAGTCGGAGCTGCGCGGACTGACCGATCGCTTCCCGTACCAGACTGCGCTCTACCAGCACTTCCTGCTGATCGTGCTCGCCGGCGTCGTCGAGGCCGCGGCACGGGACGCCGCAACGCTGCTGCATGAGCGCTCGAGGACCTTCTCCCACGCCAACACCCGCACCCCACGCACCGATCCGCAGCTGCTCCAGGCCGTCGGAGAGGTGGATGCCGTGGCGGCGCTGGCGCGTGCGCAGGTCCTCGCCACCGCCGCCAGCCTCGATGCCGCCTTCGCCGCACGAAGCAGCACCCAGGATGCCCAGATCGAGGCAGCCAACGCCGTGGAGCTCGCCACTGGCCGCGCGCAGGTGGCGCTGCACCGCCCCGTGCTGGAGGCGGTCACCCGGATCTTCGACGTCCTCGGTGCCTCCGGGGTGAGCCAGTCCCGCAGCCTGGACCGGCACTGGCGCAACGCGCGCACTGTCACCAGCCACAACCCCTGGGTCTATAAGGCCCGGATCGCCGGGGACCACCGGGTCAACGGCACCGAGCCGGTCCGGCTGTGGAGCGTCGGCGAGCCGGGCCTCGCGAATGAGTCTGCCGCGGCCAGTCCGCCAGATGCACCGGTCAGCGCCGCGCCGAGCGCCTGAGAACTCACCCGCATCTCTTTCACACGCACGTCATAGGCCCATTGCACTCGCCTGACGGCGTCCCTGTGCCCAGCCGCACCACGTCCGTACCCTGACTCGCACCCTCGGAGATCAAGACATGACACACCCCGCAGACACCGCCACATCAGCTCCAGCCACATCACCCCACACGACGACGTCCAGAACCCCGGCGTCGGACCCGGCAGTGCCGCGGGTTTCAGCAACCCGCACTCATTGGACCCGCGGAGCCGACGGCGCGGAGCTCGCGCACTGGAGCGCGATCGCCACTCAAGTTGCAGAGACCCTCGCCCAGGACGCCGTGGAGCGGGACCGAGCCAACGAGACCCCGTATCGCGAGGCCCGGCTGCTCAAGGCCTCCGGGCTGGTGACCCTGCTGATCCCCGAGGAGTTCGGCGGGGGAGGCGGGCACTGGGCCACGGCGTTGGAGGCCGTGCGCATCCTGGCCCGGGCCGATGCATCCATCGCCCAGCTGCTGGCCTACCACTACATCAACGAGGCCAACATCGTCTTCGCGCTGCCGGATCCGAGCGGCCGCGAACGTTGGTTCCGCGCGAGCGCCCAGGGTCAATGGATCTGGGGCGACTCGGTGAACCCGACGGACCCTGACCTCATGCTGATCCCCACCGAGACCGGCTACGTGCTCAACGGGCGCAAGCGGTACTCCACGGGCTCCGCCGTCGGCGATGTGCTGCTGGTCAATGCTCGTATCTCAGCTGGCCCCGGCGAGGGACGCATCCTCGCCTTCGTCCTGGAGAACGGCCGGGAAGGCGTGACATACATCGATGACTGGGACTTCCTCGGCCAGCGGCTCTCCTCCTCGAACACGGTCACGTATTCCGATGTGGCGGTGAACCAGGACGACGTGCTGGGCCTGCTCTCAGACGAGCCCTACTCGTCCCTGGTGACCCCGGGGATCCAGCTCGCCTTCGGCAACCTCTATCTCGGCATCGCCGAGGGTGCGCTTGCGAAGGGACGTGAGCTGATCAACGCCAGGCCGAACGCCTGGTTCCTCTCCAGCGCCGAGAAGTACCGGCATGACCCGTTCGTGCAGCGACTGGTCGGGGAGCTCAAGGCGCACACCGCCGGTGTGGCCGCGCTCGCCGAGAAGGTCAACCGACGCTTCGAGGACGTGCTGGCCCTCGGGAACGCCGTGACCGCACAGCTGCGCGGAGAACTCGCCATCGAGATCGCGGAGCTGAAGGTGATCTCCTCCGAGGTCACCACCCGGCTGGCCCACCAGATCTTCGAGGCCACGGGCACGTCCTCCACCGCGTCGAAGCACGGCTTCGACCTGTACTGGCGCAATATCCGCACCCACTCGCTCCATGACCCCGTGGACTACAAGAAGCTCGAAGTCGGCGCGCACTTCCTCAACGGCGAGTTCCAGCCGATCTCCCTCTACACGTGAACCGGAGTCCCACCATGGCCCGCAAGCCGCTCATCCTCTCAGCCTTCCTGATGAACACCACCAGCCACATCATCGGGGGCGCCTGGCGCCGCGACGACGCCGAACAACACCGGTTCAACGAGCTCAGCCACTGGACCTCCCTGGTCAAGAAGCTGGAGGACGCTGGCTTCGACATCGCGTTCTTCGCCGACGTCGTGGGCCTCTATGGCGACCACGAGGGCGGGTGGGCCTCGCATGTTCGCCGCGGGCTTCAGGTCCCCTCCAACGATCCGCTGATCCTGCTCTCCGCCCTGGCCGCGGTCACCGACCGGATCGGTCTGGCGCTGACCTCCTCGGTGATCCAGGCCCATCCGTTCACCTTCGCTCGTCAGCTCTCCACCCTCGATCACCTCTCCGGGGGACGGGTCGGCTGGAACGTGGTGACCAGCGCGCAGGAGAATGCACACCGCAACTACGACGCGGCAGGGCTCGCCGCCCACGAGGACCGATACGCCTGGGCCGAGGAGTATCTCGACGTCTGCTACAAGCTGTGGGAAGGGTCCTGGGGCGACGACGCGCTGATCCAGGACAAGACCGCCGAGCACGAGCGAGGCCGCGGACTCCACGCCGATCCCGCCCTGGTGGCCAAGATTCACCACGCGGGGCGGCGCTACACGGTGGAAGGCCCCCACCTGGTCTCACCCTCCCCGCAGCGCACCCCG
Source organism: Nesterenkonia sp. YGD6 (assembly GCF_022565895.1). Taxonomy (NCBI): domain Bacteria; kingdom Bacillati; phylum Actinomycetota; class Actinomycetes; order Micrococcales; family Micrococcaceae; genus Nesterenkonia; species Nesterenkonia sp. YGD6. The sequence goes on from NZ_JAJOYY010000009.1 coordinate 61,055, forward strand.
TTCCTGTTCCAGGCCGGCTCCTCGGACCGCGGCCGCGATGTGGCCGCCCAGCATGCGGAAGCGACCTTCTCGATGGCGCCGCGCCGGGACATCGCCGCCGCCCACGCCCAGGACGTGAAACAGCGGACTCGCCGCTTCGGCCGGACGCCCGAGGACCTGAGCTTCATCCAGGGGCTCTCCTTCGTGGTGGGCTCCACCGAAGCAGAGGCGGCGGCCAAGGCCGCCGCACTGGATGAGTCGATCGATGATCACGCGCTCATCGCGCACACCGCCGGAAGCCTCGGCGTGGATGTGGGCCACCTGCCCATGGACGCTCCGCTGCAGGAGCTCGAGCACACCGAGCAGGCGCAGGGCCACCTCGAGGAGATCAAGAAGATGGCGCCGAACGGGCGGGTCACCCTGCGGGACCTTGCCCGGTTCCGGGCCCAGTCCACCCGCGTGGTCGGCACCCCCGAGCAGATCGCCGATGAGCTCGCCGCCTGGCAGGACGCCGGGATCGATGGGATCAACGTCATCAACTCCACCATCCCCGGCAGCTATGACGAGTTCATCGACCACATCCTGCCGGAGCTGCGCGACCGCGGACTCGCCCGACGGCCCGAGGAGATCGGCGCGGCCGGCAGCACCCTGCGCGGCGCACTCACCGGCTCCGACCGGATTCCACCCACCCACCCCGCCGCCGGATATCGCGGAGCCTTCAGCGGCTACAGCGCCGAAGCCACCGAGGTTCCCAAGGAGGCCTTCCTCAGCTCGCGCTGAGCGGCGACCTGCATTCACTGACCGCGATACTCCAGCACTGCAAGCACCCAGCTCATCCGCATCCCCGTCACCTCCCTCCGGCAGCCGCGGACCCGACTGCCGAACAGAACAGGACCACAGCCAATGCGTCACAACCGTTCACCCCTCCAGGCCCGCCGTCCCACCGCTCCCGTCGCGGGCCGTGACTCGCGCCGCGGGGTCCTTCCGCTGGCCGCGGTGCTCACCGCCCTCAGCCTCACCGCCTGCTCCGCCGACGCCGGCGCCGACACCGAGGGTGACGCGCTCGCCGGGGACTATCAGGGTGATGAGCTCAACATCCTGCTCAACGCCTCCCACGAGGGCGCCGGCGAATGGCTGTCCGCGGAGTTCGAGGCCGAGACCGGCGTGCAGGTCAACGTCACGACCGTGCCCTACGACGAGATCGCATCGCAGCTGACCCTGGACCAGCAGTCCGGCGCCAACACCTACGACGTCTCGGCTCCCTGGTACGTGTCGCTGGGCGACCTCGCCGACGACGGCAGCATCCAGCCGCTCACCGAATACGTGGAAGCCACCCCGGAGATCGACGTCGAGGACTTCATCCCGAGCATCTGGGAGCCCTACACCCTGGTGGGGGAGGAGATCTACGGGCTTCCGTTCGACGGCGACATCCACGCGCTCTTCTACAACGAGGCGATCCTTGAGCGCAACGGCTTTGACGAGCCGCCGGCCACCTGGGACGAGTACGCGGAGCAGGTGCGCACCATCACCGAGAACGAATCGGCCGACGGGGTCTACGGCGCCGCGGTCTTCGGGGAGCAGTCTCCCTTGATCCTGGGCGCGAGCTTCGCCAACCGGCTCGCAGGCTTCGGCGGGGACTTCCTCGATGAGGAAGGTCAGCCGCAGATCAACTCGCCCGAGGCGGTCGCCTCGCTGGAGGCCTTGGAGGACATCTGGGACGACGCGCTCCCAACCCCGGCCGAGACCGATTTCGGCGCCGGCAACTCGGCATGGTTCGCCGGCAATGTCGCCTTCATCGAGAACTGGACCGACCTGGGCGTGCGCTCGCAGGACCCGGAGTCCGGTTCTGAGGTCGCGGATGAATGGGGTGTGACCTACCTGCCGCGCACCGAGGCCGGAGAGAGTCCTCGTGCATCCCTGGTGGCAGGGTTCAGCTGGGTGGTGGCCGGGAACACCGAGCGCACCGACCTGGCGAATCAGTTCATCACCTGGGCCTCCACCGCCGAGGTCAACGCCGCCCTGCTGACCGCGCTGCCGCCCACCGGGATCGACCCGAACCGGATCACCTCGCTTGAGGACGAGCAGTACGGCACCGACTTCCCGGAGCTGCAGAACGTCAACGAGTCCACGCTCGACGGCGCGCTCGCCTGGCCCACCGGCACCAACGCCACCGAGGCCGCCCAGGTGCTCACCGACGAGATCGCCGCCCACCTGGCAGGGCAGGGTGACTCCGCGCAGGAGACCCTGGACACCGTGCAGAGCGAATGGGAGAGGCTCCTTGTCGACTGACCAGCTCGAACGCTCTCAGCTGAGCGAGGCCTCCGCCGCTCCGGCTCCACCGACCGTCGCGGCTCCACGCCGTCGTCGCCGCACCGAGCGGCTGCAGCGCCGCCTGTTCATCGCGCCCAGCATCCTGGTGCTGCTGGTGCTGGCGCTCTACCCGCTGGTGTTCATCGCCACCGCGGCCTTCACCCGCTCCAGTCTGGGGCGACCCTTCCAGGAGTTCACAGGGCTGGAGAACCTGAGGAGTGCCGCGACGAACTCAGCGGTGCAGGACTCGCTGCTGATGGGCACCGGCTACGCCTTCGGCGTGGCGGCCGCCAGCACCATCCTGGGTACGGCCACGGCTGTGGCGCTGTGGCGCAGCGTGCGATCAGGAGCGGTCCTGCGTACCGTTCTGCTGCTGCCGATAATCGTGCCCCCGGTGATCGTGGGTATCCTCTGGGGCTTCATCTTCAGTCCCTCGGGTGGTCTGATCGATACCCTGCTGCGCCAGTTCACCTCGTTCTCGGGCACCTTCGCGGTGCTCTCGGACCCCACCTGGGCGATCGTCGGAGTGGCCGTGGCCGACATCTGGGAGTGGACGCCGCTGGTGGTGCTCCTGGTCTTCACCGCGCTGCTCGGCCAGGACCCAGAGATCCTGGAGGCCGCCCAGATCGACGGCGCCGGCCCGCTGCAGCAGTTCTTCCACGTCACCCTGCCCACCGTGGCCGGCACCATCGCCGCGGCCTTCCTGATCCGATTCATCCTGGCCTTCAAGGTCTTCGACTTGGTCTACGTGATGACGTCCGGAGGGCCCGGATCCTCCACACAGGTCCCGGCCTATCTGATCTGGCGAGCGGCGTTGCAGAACTTCGACGTCGGCATGGCCGCCGCCATCACGCTGCTGCTGGCAGTGGTGGTCACCATCGTGACCGTTCCGATCTTTGCTCTCTCAAAGAGGTTGCGCCATGACTGACATCATTGAAGGACCCGCCAGCAAGACGCTTCCCGGTGCCGATCCACCCCGCCCGCGGGCCCGCCGCGGGAGCCTCGGAGCCTCCGCGATCAGCTATGGCTGGGTGGCGCTCTCGGCCGTCGTCGTCGTGGTGCCGCTGCTCTATCTGGTGGCGCTCTCGCTGATGACGCAGGGACAGATCTCCGCCGGGCTGCTCTTCCCGACCGAACCGGCCTGGCAGAACTGGGTCAACGCCTGGAACTCCGCGATCCCGCGCGGAATCTTCAACTCGCTCACGGCTGCCTTCGCCGGGGCGCTGCTGACGCTCGCCCTGGCGCTGCCTGGGGCCTGGACCATCGCCCGGCACCGCACCGGTGGACGGGCGCTCAGCGGACTGATCCTGAGCCCGTGGCTGCTTCCTCCCATCGTGGCGATCATCCCGCTGTTGACTCTGCTGCGCGTGCTCGGGCTGATCAACACCCTCGAGGGGTTGACGCTGGTCTACGCGCTGGTCAACGTGCCGGTGGCCATCTGGCTGCTCGACGGGTTCATCCGCCGGATCCCGGTGGAGATCGAGGAGGCCGCCCGGCTCGACGGCGCGGGGGAGTTCCAGCTGCTCTTCCGGGTGGTCGTCCCGGTGCTGGCCCCTGCGCTGATCGCCGTGGGCGTGATCGTGGCGATCCTGAACTACAACGAATTCCTCTTCGCGACGTTCCTGACCCAGAGCCAGGACTCGCAAACGGTGCCGGTGGTGCTCGCCGGGATGCTCAGCGAACGTGTCCAGGACTTCGGGCGCATCGCCGCCTCCTCGCTGCTCGCCGTGATCCCGATCTTCACGATCGCGGTGCTGCTGCAGCGCCACCTGGTGGAAGGGCTGACCACAGGGGCCGTGAAGTGAGACGGCCTTGACCGCAGGACCGGCCAGGTCCTGATACTGAGACCCAGACCATAGAAGTGAACCTCAAGGAGAACTGCACATGACCTACCCGACCACCGAGTTCGGCAAGCGCGAGATCCTGTTCAACGCCTTCGACATGAACTGCGTGGTGCACCAGTCCCCGGGGCTGTGGCGGCACCCGGAGGACCGCGCCCGGGAATACAACACGATCGGGTACTGGACCGAGGTCGCGCAGATCCTCGAGCGAGGCCTCTTCGACGGACTGTTCATCGCCGATGTGCTGGGCCCCTATGACGTCTTCGGCTCGAACCCGGAGGCCGCGCTGCGCTCCGGGGCGCAGATCCCGCTGCAGGACCCGTTCCTGCTGGTCTCGGCGATGGCCGCGGTCACCAAGCATCTGGGCTTCGGCATCACCGCCGGCACCGCCTACGAGCACCCCTACCCGTTCTCCCGACGGCTGGGCACCCTGGACCACCTCACCGGCGGCCGGGTGGGCTGGAACGTGGTCACCGGGTACCTGCCCTCGGCCGCGCAGAACATGGGCCAGGACGATCAGATGGAGCACGATCGCCGCTACGACCATGCCGATGAGTACCTCGACGTCGTCTACAAGCTGCTCGAAGGATCCTGGGAGGACGACGCCGTCCTCGCCGACAAGGCCTCCGGGGTCTTCACCGATCCGGCGAAGGTGCACCGGATCGAGCACCACGGGGAGTTCTTCAAGACCCCCGGGATCGGCGTGGTGGAGCCCTCCCCGCAGCGCACCCCGGTGATCTACCAGGCCGGGGCCTCCGCCCGCGGCCGGGCCTTCGCCGGCAAGCACGCCGAGGCGGTGTTCATCAATCCGCCCACCAAGGAGCTCGCCAAGGCCTCGGTGGCCAAGATCCGCCAGTCGGTGGCCGAGGCGGGACGGGACCCCTACTCGGTGCGGATCTTCGCGATGCAGACCATCGTCACCGGACCGGACGACGCCGCCGCGCAGGCCAAGTACGACGACCTGGCCCAGTACATCGACGCCGAGGGCGGACTGGTGCTGATGTCGGGCTGGATGGGCATCGACCTGAGCCAGTTCGATCTCGACCAGCCCATCGGCGACGTGAAGTCCAACGCCATCCAGTCCACCGTGGAGACCTTCCAGAAGGCCTCCGGTCGGGAGGATGAGGTCTGGACCGTCCGGCAGCTGGCCGAATGGGTCGGTGTCGGCGGCTTCGGCCCGGTCATCATCGGTGGCGGCCCTACGGCGGCGCAGCAGCTGATCGAATGGCAGGAGGAGACCGATGTGGACGGCTTCAACCTGGCTTATCACATCACCCCTGGCACCTTCGTGGACGTGGTCGAACACGTGGTGCCCGAGCTGCAGAAGCTCGGCCGCTACAAGACCGAGTATGCCCCGGGCACATTGCGCAACAAGCTCTTCGGCGCCGGCGACCACCTGCCCACGGAGCACCACGGGGCGCAGTTCCAGCTCCGCCGCAGGAGCTGATCCCGCCGGCAGGAAAACTCAGCGTCCCGCAACACAGAGGACCGGGGCCTCCGCATGACACCTGGCCGATGATCTGGCCGGCGTGATGCGGAAGCCCCGGCAGAACCCCGAACTGGGGGAGCGGCTAGGTGTACTCAGCCACGACCTTGTTGACACGTGAGAAGAGGACGGAGACCTCTTAGGTTGGTGGTTACCACACGCAGCCAACTGATCTAAGAGGTCTCCATGTCCCACCGTACCGCC